>JAYUBN010000110.1:0-40710 GCA_043740855.1 Sphingomonadales bacterium
GATAATTGCGTTCGAGAAAGCATCGCGACCCGCTTGAGCCCCGACTTCTCCCGATCGAAGGGCAGGACCGGGCAGCATAAACGAAGTTTTTTTATGTACTTCAGATGTTCGGATAGGTCTATTTCCCAAAGGGCATCCGTATAGATTACGCCGTCATTGTCGATGAAAACCGGGATCTTTAAAATCAGGGTGTAATTTTCGTAAATCATGGCAGCGTTGCCTTTGTAAAGATGATAGAAATTGCGGCTTCGGGGGCCATCGGTGCGTCAGCCCTGCCCGAACAACGCGACGACATCGCCCAGCCGGGAGCGCAGCGCGGCGCGCTTGTCGCCGTCGGTCTTGCCGAGCCGAACCACAACCAGGTGCTGATCGGGTGATACCAGCACATACTGGCCCAGATGGCCAATGCAGGCGAATAAATTGTCGGGCACGCGGCCAGGCAACAGTTCGTCGTGGCCGCCCGGTTGTGGCGCATTGCGCCACAGCTGCGCCCCATATCCGCGATTGCCAGGGGCCGGCGCGGTCATGAACTGCACCCAGTTGCGCGGCAGGAAACGGGTGCCGTGTACCACGCCACCATTGCGCAGAAATTCACCGAATTGCGCCCAGTCGCGGGCTGTCGCCGCAATCATGCTCCCGCCGATCATGGTACCGGCGGCGTCGAACTCAGCCACGATCGAATGCAGACCGAGCGGTTCAAACAGGCGCGTGCGCAGATAGTCAGACACCGCCAGCCGCCGTTGATCGGGGTCGCGGCTGTCGGTGAGCACCCGCGCCGCGATGTCGGCCAAAATCACCGAGGTCGAGGTCGAATAGCGCCACTGGCGGCCTGGCGCCGCCGCCAGCGGTTGCGCTTCGGCATAAGCGGCCATGTCGTCGCGCCCGTCCAGAAACAACATGCGCACCGTGTCCGCATCATAGGCCGGATTGGCCTCCTCGTGGTGACGCAGCCCCGAACGCATCTGCAACAGCTGACGCAAAGTAATACCGCCACGCGGATCGCCGGGGCGCTGCCACAGCGGCACTGGCGCCGCCTGATCCAGCCGCAGCCTGCCATCAGCGACCAGCAACCCGATCATCACGCCCGTCACGCTTTTCGCCATCGACCAGCCCAGCATTCGCGTGTTGCGATCGTATCCCGGCCCATAGCGTTCGGCAACGATCCTGCCATCGTGCATCACCAGCAGCGCGCGGGTTTCGCCAACTGCGGGATCGGTGAACAATGCGTCGATCGCGCGGGCCAGCGCTTTGCGCGGGGCATCGGGATGCGCCGAAACGGCGGCCAGGGCGGATGAGCTCAGCGGCACCGTGTCGCCGCCGCCGCCCGCAGCGCCGTGGCAAGCTGTCAGGGCTGGCAGCAAGCCAAGCGGCAGGATAAGGAAGCACATCCTGATGAATGAACGGTGGGTCGCCATGACCCGCCGGTGCATGGGCAAGGCTAATCCCGATGGCAACCGCAAAGCCGCATCATGCTACCCGCAAAGGTCCGCGCCGGCACCGCTGGCGCAATGGCCTGATAGCGCTTGCCGCACTGGCGGCGCTGGTCGCAACGTTGTTCTGGCATGCGTTGCAGGCTCAGGCGATGCTTGCCGCATCTTATGGCGCGCGGATTGCCTGCACGTGCCATTACGGTGAAGGCCGCAGCCTGAAAGACTGCCGCAAGGATTTCGAACCGGGCATGGCGCTGGTCATGCTGAGCGATAATGCTCCGGCGCGCAGCATTACGGCGCGGGTGCCGCTGGTGGCGAACCAGACCGCCAGTTTTCGCGAGGGCAGCGGCTGCTTGTTGCAGCGCTGGACTCCGTGATCTCGCGACCCCAGCCTTATACGGCAAAAGTTTCCGCGATCCAGCCGCCGCCGACCATCCGTTCGCCCGCATAGAGCACTGCCGCCTGCCCCGGAGCGACGCCGTATTCCGGCGCGGCAAAGCGCAAAATGGCCTCGGAGCCCCCGCCAAAGCGGCCTGCGTCCAGCATCACCGGCACCGGCTTTGCCAACGAGCGCACCTTTACCGTCAGCGTCCCGGCGGGCATCGCGCCGATGCGGTTGGTGTCGGTCAGCCGCGCGCCGCATACCGCCAGCAGTCTCCGCGGCCCTACTTTGACGCGGGCCTGCGCGGCATCGATCGCGGTCACGTAAAGCGGCTCGGGCTGGCCGCCAATCTCCAGCCCGCGCCGCTGCCCCACCGTATAATGAATAACGCCGCGATGCTCGCCTAGCACCGCACCGGTCTCGGCATGGACGATTTCGCCCGGCGCCTCGGCTTCGGGCCGGATGGCGCGCACCACGCTGGCGTAATCGCCATCGGGGACGAAGCAGATATCCTGGCTGTCGGGCTTGGCCGCGACCGTCAGCCCGGCCGCCTCGGCCATGCGGCGCACCTCGGGCTTGGGCAGTCCGCCCAACGGAAACCGCAGGAAATCGAGCTGAGTTTCAGTGGTACCGTAGAGGAAATAGCTCTGGTCGCGGGCCGGATCGACAGCCCGATGCAACTCCGGGCCACCAGACCCGATCATGCGGCGCACGTAATGGCCGGTGGCCAGACAATCGGCGCCAAGGTCGCGCGCCATCGCCAGCAGATCGGTGAATTTCGGTCCCATATTGCAACGGATGCAGGGGATCGGGGTGCGGCCGGCCAAATATTCCTCGGCAAAACTCTCGACCACGCTGGTCCGAAAGGCGCTCTCATGGTCAAATACATAATGGGCGATGCCCAACCGGTCGGCAACAGCCCGCGCATCGCGGATATCCTGTCCGGCGCAGCAAGCGCCCTTGCGCTGCACCGCTGCCCCATGATCGTATAGCTGCAAGGTGATCCCGATGACTTCTGCGCCGCTGGCCGCAGCCAGCGCCGCCACGACGGAACTGTCCACGCCGCCCGACATAGCCACGACAATTCGGCGAGCAGCCAGCGGTGACGCCAGCTGGAACAGCGCGGCGGCGGCAGTTGATTCGATGAGAGGGGGGGAGATGAGGGTAGCAGGCATGCCTTGCGCCATACACGTCAGCGAGCCGGCTGGCAAAACGCTGCGGGTTGTATTTCTTACCGGCAGGCAACGCCCGCGTTTACCGCCTCTTGACCAAGCCGGGTGTACAGATAGGACCATGGACAGCCGCTTTGATCAATTTAGCAGCGAACGACAGATCGAATCGCGAACGACTTGCGCCCACGCCGAACTGGACTGGCCTGGTCTGGCGGCCCGGCTGGCAGCGGCGCACGCCACCCGTCAGATCCTGGCCGGAGAGTCCAAACATCGGGTCGCCGCCTGTGGCAGCTTCGCGCCCACGTGGGCCCGCCAGATCGACGCCACGCCTACCAGCGTCAGCCGCCAACTTGAGCGGCATGCATTCCACTGCGTTAACCAGAATACTAAAGTCGATCGCAAACCCCCCGGCACGATAGAGGAAACCAGCAAGGGCAAGGACCCGACCGCTGTTCGAGGGCTGTTATGATCGAAAAGCAAATAATCCGTTCTACCACCGTTATTGGTCCGCTTGGCGAGCCGTTGACGCTGGAGATGCTGCCGCCTCCCGACACCAGGCGCTGGGTGGTACGCCGCAAGGCCGAGGTGGTCGCCGCGGTCAATGGCGGTCTGTTGACCATCGACGAGGTGTGCGAACGCTATCGCGTGACGCTGGAGGAGTTTGCCGCGTGGCAGCGGGCCGTCGATCGTTCAGGGATGCAGGGCCTGCGGGTCACGCGCATCCAGCACTATCGCGACCTGTACGAGCGCCAACTCAAGTACTGAGCCAGGATCACGGGCAGCGGGGATCGCGCAGCGGAGCATCGCCGGTGCGGGTCTTCCAGCTGCCGTCCCGCCCCTGGTACTTTTCCCCCGGTTGGGTGTGCAGAATCAGGACACAGCCAGAGGTGAAGGCATATTCCTCGACCGTGGCGTGCTGGGCCTGCGCCTTGTCGGCATAGACAGCTTTGCGGCGAATGTTGATGTCTTCGGCCATATGCCGCAAATCGGCCGTACCTGCGCTAACCACGCCGAGATAACCGGTCATCAACTCGCCGATCCGGCCGTCGGCACGCGCAGCGGAATAGGCTGGATCGCGGCTCTGAGCCAATGCGACCGGGCCAAGCATCGCGAACGCCCCGGTGGCCAGCAAAGCACCTGCAAGTGTCAGCCGCGGTTGAGTTGCGCCAGGAAACGGATAAGCCATCAGAAGATTTCCTTGTTGGTATCGATCGTCTTGCTGGCGTCTGCGGCAAGGCGGTATATCACTTCCTGCTTGATGTTGATGTTAAGCTCGATCACGATCGGCTTGTCCGGCGTATTTACCGAGATGCAGCCGGTTAACGCCATCGCGCCCCCCACCAACAGCATTGCGCCGCGAAAGCCGCGCCGCAATGCTGGAAGTCGGCCTGCCCGGCCCTCTGCAATACTGTCCCGAAAATCCGTCATGGACGGTGTGTTGCAGCCGGGGCAAAGAAGGTCAACTTGCCTGTGGTGATTAGCAGCAGTTCGCTGACTTACGGCTGAACGGCCGGTCGCGACACCGCAGGCGGCTTTTTCGCCACTGGCAGGTTATCGGGAGCGGGATGCGTGATGGGCCTGCCCTGAGCGTCGATCAGCCCCAGCGTCCGCGGATCGGCGACCGATGCCGGATCGTAGAGCGAACGGAACGATGTAATCAGCTGCATGAAAGGCGCAGTGATGGTCACGTCAAAGCGGATCGGCAGCCGCGCAATCTGATTGGTGATGAGATTGCGCTTGGCCCCCTTGCCCTGGCCGACGCCCTGCATGCTGACGCGCGTGACGATGTTGCCGGCCAGCGCACCATCCATGCCGATGCGCATCTGCCGGTATTGCAGCGCGCGCAGCGCCTGAAAGGCATAATTGGCCATGGGCGACAGATCTTTATAGGTCAGGTCGCCGACATAGGAAACCGTACCGCCCGGCGGCCGCGACAGCAGCATGCCTTTTTCGATGCGCCCCCCGCTATCGTCGAAGATGAGTGGCAGATTGCCGTCGAAGGTTCCGGTTGCGGTCAGGTTCGAAAGGTCCAGCCGCGCGAGGAATTTGGCGGCATCAAGGCCATCGACCCGCAGCTCGTAACGACGCGCCTCGGTTGCGCCCAGCACCAGGCGGGTGGGCAGCAGCGCCAATTGACCATTGAGGAAGGGCCATTTCGCCCCGGTCACAACCAGCACGTGGCCAGGCTCGAGCGCAAAAGTCAGGATGCCGTCGTCAACCTCGATGCCGGGATTGATCGTGGCGATGGCCAGCTTTTGGTCAGGCGCCGTGACCAGCCCAAGCAAATCGGTGAAAATGATTGACCCGGCCACGCCTTTGACCGGGCCGAACGCAGCTGCGAAATTGAAGCCGGTAGTGGACAGCCTCCCGCTGCTGGTGACATGGCCGTGGTCCCAGTCGAACCGGCCGTGTCCTGTCAGCGTGCCCTTGGCATCGGCAATCACACCTTCGGCCAGCGCCGAAAGCTGCTTGGGTTGCAGAGCCTTGTCAAAGATCAGCCCCGGCATGATGACATCGGCGTGGCCGGTCACGCTGGCAAGATCATGCACGATCGTCAAACGTGCGAGTTCGCGATTCGCCGCGGTGGCCCGCAGTGACGCCGTCCCGGACATCACGCCATCGGCCAGGGCCAGTGTCACGTCGTTAGCGGCAATTGGCGCAAACGCCGGCGGCGTTGCGGAATCTTCGAGGCGAAATGCCGCCCGATCCACGGTCAGGCGCCCGTTTGCCCAGCGAAAGTCGCCAGACGCGGACCGCACCGCCGCCGCCGACGCGGCGAGGCTGATATCGCCGCCGGCAAATTGCCCGGCGGTCACTGCGCCAAGGCTGGCGGTCAGTTGCGCCAGGTGCAGCTGCGAAGCGGTCGTCGCGGCGGCGATGTCCTTGACCGACAGCCCCCCCGGCCACGTCAGCACCGCCGCACCGGTGGCAATTTTCAAAGCTGAGCCATTCATCCGGCCAGAAAGATTCAGCCCGGTGGTGCGCATCGAAATGCGCGGCCCCCGAGCGTTGAGCGCCAGCATCGCGCTGGCCGTAGCGCCCGGGCACAGCGTCAGGGCGTGCCCGGGCGCTTGGCCCTCGACAAGTTCGAGCCCGCCGAGAGCCAGTCGGTCGAAATCGACCACAGTGCAGTGGTTTCCCAGCAGCAGCCCGCCGCTCGCCGACCAGTTCCCCTGGACCGGGACCGTCAGGCCGGTCACTTGCCCGCCAGGCACAGGCCCGGACACCACCAACCGTCCATCGAAACCCGCATCGAAACCTGTCCGGGCGCTGCGCTGCCAGTGCACCGCGAGTATCGGCACCGCCAGGCTGGTCGTGGCGGCAGTCCAGGCCGGCATCGCCAGCGTCGCCGCCCCGGCGCCATCCGCCAGCGGCCTGAACTGTCCGCGTACCTGCGGAAAGCCCCGGCCTGCCACGGCAAAATCGCCTGCCACGGCAAAATCGCCTGCCACGGCAAAGCCTTTGGTGGCGGCCCCCTGCTGCAACATGCCGCGCGACAGCGATAACCAGCGCGCGGTGTGCCCGCCATCGACATGGATGTCGGGCAAAAGCAGACGAGTTCCGCTGGCCGAGCGCTGTCCCATCCAGCTTCCAGACAGCCGGCTTGCTGCGGTTTCGCGCGCCAAGCCGCTGCGTAAGGCGGCAAGCAGCGGTGCGGCCATTGTCCCGGCGCCGGCAGCCTGCGCCCGCGCAAGCGTTGCCCAGGCATCTGATCCAGGCGCGATGTTGCGACCGGACAATGTGCCCTCGCCTTCCAACGAGCCGCTCGCCAGCGCAGCGCGACCATGGCCCGCGATGCCAAGCTGGGCTGCGCTGACCAACCACCCGTCGACCCCGTCGCTGCCCAGAACGAAATTGCCGGCCACCACCCCGTTCCGCAGGCTGGCATCGCCGACGCCGGTCAGCCGCGCCGCGCCTTGCCTGCCCAGCTTTGCAGCACCGGTGGTCAGGACCACACTCGCAGTTCCGCCGTCGAATGTCGATGCGAGCCGCATATCGATGTGCAATGCAGGCGCTTGCAATGTCAGCGCTGATTCCGGGCAGGCCAGCTGCGACATTTGCAAAGGCCCCCAGACGCGCGGTTGTGCTTCGTGAATGGCGACACGGCCATGGAAACTGGCGCCGCGCCCGACACAGCTGTGGACGCGCAGCGCAGGCGCCACCACGGCGGTTATCCCGGTGAAACCGTCGCGCAGATTGCCGTCGCCGCTGATGGCGATGCCGATCGGGCCCTGGCTTGCGGCGATGCTGGCCACCGAGTCGCGCAAGGTCAGCGCGATGTCGGGCAGGCGCAGTGGCGCGCGCGCAGGGGCAAACACCAATGGATCAAGGCTGCCGAAACTGAGCTGGCCGTTGCTGACCGTGCCGCGCAGCCGCACTCCGACCAGTTTCAGCCCAATTATTGCAGGAAGTCCGCCATTCCAGCCGGTATCGATCTCAAGCGTCCTCACGGACAAGTCGGGGTTCGCGGGATCGCCGACACGAACGTCGCCAAGCACCTCCCGGCCGGTCCCGACTTCATCGATGCGATAGCGCGCTGACAGCTTCAGTTGGTGGATTTCCCGGTCAATCACGCGGTGAGCGATAGCGATGCGTTCGACCCAGATCAGGCCGATTGCCAGCGCAGCCAGTCCTGCCGCTGCGACCAGCAGGGACGCCTGCGGTGCCAGCCAGCGCACCCGCGCGGACCGCGCGGGCCGGGGGGCAACATCCGCCAAAGGGTCCGGGTCTGATGCGGCCATGATTGTGCTTTTGGCATCGCCCCCGCGAAAGGCAATCCCGGCCCGGCCGAAAGGTCGCATTGCTTGCCAGGCTTTGCCGGTATATGCCACGAAATGTCCGGAATCTGTATTTTCGGGAATCTATTTTGTACATGGTTTGGCCGGGGCCGCCCACAACTGCGGCGTACCGGTGGTTCCGGGCGGTTTTCGCAATGAATTACGATTCCAGAATCGAAGTTGGCAGAGTTGACGCGCGCGCAGCGGGCGACAACGAGGACGCTCGTCCGGTTCCTAGCCCTTCACTCAGCCATGCGAATCCGCTCGACTATGTTGACGATGAAGAGCGGCGCCTGCGCCGTCGCAATCTCGTGCTCGCAGGTCTGGCTGCCATCGCGCTGGTCGGACTGTGGTTTGCGATGCATCGCAGCAAGGCGCCAAATCTGGAAGGCAATGCGGCATCGCAAGCCCCGATCGTCTCGGTGATCGTGCCGGGCAGCACTGCGGTGGCAGGCACGATCAACGCCACCGGCACGCTGGCGGCGCGGCGGGAATTGCCCATAGGTGCGGCCGGTGAAGGCGGCGCCGTGGCGCAAGTATTGGTCGATGCCGGCCAATGGGTCCATCAGGGCCAAGTGCTGGCGGTTCTCGACCGCTCGGTACAAGTCGAACAACGGGCCAATCAACAAGCGCAGATCGCTGTCGGCCAGGCCGATGCGCGGCTGGCCCAAGCCGACCTCGATCGCGCGAAGAAGCTGGTCAGCCATGGCTTCATCTCCAATGCCGAGCTTGATCGGCTGACAGCTACGCGCGATGGCGCGATGGCCCGGGTGCGCGTCGTGCAAGCCCAATTGGGCGAGATCGATGCCAGAATCCGCCGATTGTCGATCGTTGCACCGGCCGATGGCCTGTTGCTCGAACGCAATGTCGATCCCGGGCAAGTGGTGTCGAATGGCAATATTGTGCTGTTCCGCATCGCCAAGGATGGCGAGATGGAATTGCAGGCGAAATTGAGCGAGACCGATCTGGCACAATTGTCAGTGGGCGGGGCCGCGCAAATCACTCCGGTCGGGTCAAGCCACAGCTTTACTGGCCACATCTGGCAAATATCGCCGGTGATCGACCCGCAAACCCGGCAGGGAAGCGCCCGCATCGCGCTGGCTTATGCCCCCCAATTACGGCCCGGCGGCTTTGCCAGCGTCGATATTCATGCAGGCACAATGCAGGCGCCGATGCTACCCGAATCAGCGCTACTAGCCGACGCCCAGGGCAATTATGTATTTGTAGTCGGCAAGCGCAACAAGGTCGAACGCCGCGCGATCAAGATCGGGATGGTCACCGACAAGGGCATTGCCGTGGCACAGGGCCTGACCGGGGGCGAACGCGTGGTACTGCGCGCCGGCGCCTTCCTGTCACCGGGAGAATCAATCAATCCCGTACTTGCCGCCCGGAATTAGGCGCAATCTGTGAATTTTCGTAATCTTTCGGCGTGGGCAATCCGCAACCCGGTGGCGCCGATCGTGCTGTTCGCGGCGCTGGTGCTGCTGGGCATTGTCAGCTTCATGCGCATGGAAGTGCAGGACCAGCCCGATGTCGAATTTCCGGTGGTCATCGTCGAGATAGCCCAGCCCGGTGCCGCGCCGACCGAGATCGAGACGCAGATCACCCAGCGGATCGAGGCGGCGGTACGCTCTATCGCCGGCGTCTCCTCGATCAGTTCGACCGCATCGGAAGGCTCCAGCCAGACGCTGATCGAGTTTAATCTGGGCACCGACATCAACGCCGCCGTCAGCGAGGTCAAGAACGCCATAGACCAGCAGCGCAGCGAACTGCCCGACGGCATTCTCGAACCGCAAATCACCAAGGCCACCAGCGCGGGCGATCCCATCGCCTATTTTGCGGTCGCCGCCGATGACATGAGCATCGAGCAATTGTCGTGGTTCATCGACAATACCATCGCCAAGCGGCTGCTATCGGTTGACGGTATGGCCGAGGTGAAGCGTCAGGGCGGAGTCGATCGGGAAATCCTGGTCACGCTCGATCCGCCAAAGATGCAGGCTTATGGCGTCACTGCGCCCCAGATCAATCAGGCATTGCGCGTGCTGAACCTCAACGCGGCTGGTGGCAGGGCGGAAATTGGCGGCATCCGCCAATCGGTGCGCGTTCTGGGCAATGCCCGCGACGCCTATGTCCTGTCGCAGACGCAGATTCCGCTGGGCGCTGGCCGCTCGATCAAGCTGGCCGATGTCGCCACCGTGGCGGACTCCTTTGGAGAGATAACCTCGGTCGCCAAGATGAACGGCCGGCCCGTCGTGAATTTCTCCATGGCGCGCGCGCGCGGTGCCTCCGATGTTGCCGTTTACGACGCGGCGATCGTGGAGCTGGGCAAGCTGGAGCGTGAAAACCCCGGCGTACATTTCATCCGGCTGTTCACCTCGGTCGATTACACCAAGCAGCAATATGAATCGTCGATGTCCTCGATGGTCGAGGGCGCGGTACTGGCAGTGATCGTGGTGTTTTTCTTTCTGCGCGACTGGCGAGCGACGCTGGTCTCCGCGATCGCCATTCCGCTCTCGGCGATCCCCACTTTCTGGCTCATGAAAAGCTGGTTCGGCTTTACACTCAACCAATTGTCGCTGCTGGCGCTTGGTCTTGTCGCCGGTGTGCTCGTAGACGATGCAATCGTCGAGATTGAAAACATCGTGCGCCACATGCGCATGGGCAAAACCGCTTATCAGGCCTCGATCGATGCCGCCGACGAAATTGGTCTGGCGGTCGTCGCCACTACCTTCTCGATCGTGGCGGTGTTTCTGCCGGTGGGCTTGATGCCGGGCGTTTCCGGACAGTTTTTCAAGAATTTCGGGCTGACCGTGGTGGTCTCGGTTCTCATGTCGCTGGCCGTGGCGCGGATGATTACGCCCATGGTGGCAGCCTATTTCCTGAAAGCGCACGGCCACGCCGAACACGCCGGCGGCCCGATGATGGCGCGGTATCTGCGCGTGCTGCACTGGTCGCTGGATACCAGCAAGGCGCAGGCATATCGCGCCGCGCGGGCCGCGCGTGGCCAGCTCGGCCGGGCGGCGCACTGGGCCGCAGCAATGGGCGCTCCGGCTTCCGTGGTGCGCTCTGCCGACCGGATCGGCATGTCGCTGGGCGCGCGGCGGCACGATCACCGCATCTGGATGATGGGCGTCGGCATCCTGGCATTATTGCTCACTATTGTCCTGTTCATGTCATTGCCGACCCAATTCTTCCCCGAATCGAACAGTGATTTTACCTCGGTCAGCATCGACATGGTGCCCGGCACGACTATCGCCCAGACCGAGGCACTGGCCGACCGCGTCGCGGCGCTGGTGCGCAGCCAGCCGGAGGTCGATCACGCGCTTGAAAACATCCATGAGGGGCATGCACGGATATTCGTGACGCTGCACAAGCACCGCAAGCGCAAGACCAATGCGATCGAACGCGCGCTCACCCCGGCGCTGCAACAGATCGCCGATGCGCGAGTGAGCTTCCAGTCGCTGGAGAATGCAGGCGGGTCGGGAACCGGTCGACCGATTTCGGTGATGCTGTCAGGCGCGGACTCGCGGCTGCTTGAAGATACCGCCGCCACATTGGTCGAACAGATGAAGGGTATCAAGGATCTGGTCGCCCCGCGCATCAGTGGCAATCTCAAGCGGCCCGAGGTGGTGATTCGCCCGCGGCTCGACCTGGCCGCGACATTGGGTGTCTCGACCAGCTCGCTCAGCCAGGCGATCCGCATCGCCACAATGGGAGAGATCAACCAGAATGCAGCCAAGTTTTCGCTCGCCGATCGCCAGATACCGATCCGTGTGCGCCTGCCCGAAAACGCGCGGCGCGACATCGCCAGCATCGAGAACCTGCCGGTACCGACCGCCAGCGGCGGTTCGGTGCCGCTCTCGCGCGTGGCCCAGATCAGTTTCGGTTCGGGCCCGACGTCGATCGAGCGCTACAATCAGGATCGTCGCATTTTCATCGGCGCCGACCTCGCGCCGGGCGTAGTCAAAAGCACCGCGACCGGCGAGATTAACATGCTGCCGATCATGCAACATTTACCGCGAGGCGTGTCGAACACACCCTTCGGCCAAGATCGCTGGCAGACCGAGATGATCGATAACATCAGCTTGGCGGTGCCCGCCGGGATCATGCTGGTCTTTGCCGTGCTGGTGCTGCTGTATCATCGCATGGTCTCGCCGATGGTCAACATGGGCTCGCTGTTTCTGGCGCCGCTGGGCGGGTTGCTCGCGCTCGCGCTGACGGGCCAGTCGCTATCAATGCCCGTGTTCATCGGCTTTCTGATGCTGCTGGGCATCGTCGCCAAAAATTCGATCCTGCTGATCGATTTCGCGATCGAGGAGATCGGCAGGGGCGCAGACAAGTTCAGCGCCATCATCGAAGCCGGGCACAAACGCGCCCAGCCAATCGTCATGACCACGGTGGCGATGACTGCCGGGATGGTGCCCACGGCGCTGTCGCTGTCGGGCGACAATGCCTGGCGCGCACCGATGGGCACAGTGGTGATCGGCGGGCTGATCGTATCGACGCTGCTGACGCTGCTGATCGTGCCTGCCGCCTTCAGCCTTGCCGATGGTCTGGAAAAGCGGTTGGGACCATGGCTGCGCAAGAGCCTGCTGACGTATGAACCCGAACATGGCGACGCCGGGTATCTGCACCCTGCTGCCAGTCGCGAATTGGGGCACGACTCCGGCGTGCAACCCGCCGAGTGAACTGGTCAGGCTGGTCCGCCGCCGCTCCGGACCGCGCCCGGCGCATACGCGCCGTCGCCACCGGGCTGCTGCTGGCGATGGCGGTGCTGTTTGCGGTGGCCCGCCACTTTTCCGGCACGAACTCTGCGTGGGGCTGGCTGCGCGCATTCAGCGAAGCGGCATTGGTCGGCGGCTTGGCTGACTGGTTCGCGGTGACCGCGCTGTTCCGTCATCCGCTTGGCCTGCCAATCCCGCATACCGCGATCATACCGGCCAACAAGGACCGCATCGCCGACACCATGGCGAGTTTTCTGCGGACGCATTTTTTGACCCCGCAGGTGGTGTCGCGCCGTTTGCGGGGCATGAACCTGGGGGCCGCCGTTGGCGCATTCCTCAGCGATCCGCAGCGACGGGGCGAGGCCCGGCTGCGACAAGCGGCGGCGGGGCTGCTGACCGACATGCTGCAATCGCTGGATGGCAATCAGTCGGGCGGCGGGCAGTTGGGCGCGATGGTCAAATCAGCCGCTCGCCATCAGCTCGAACGGCTGGATATCGCAACATTGCTGGGTCAATTGCTCGGCGCCGCCATCGCTGACAAACGCCATCTGCCGCTGGTCGACGGCGCCCTGCGCTGGACCGGATTTGCGCTGGCCGAGAATGAAGTGCTGCTGCGCGGCATGATCCACGAGCAGGCCGGCGGGCTGATGCGCTGGACCGGGCTTGACGAGCGGCTGGCGAACGCCCTGCTCGATGGCACGTATCGCCTGCTTGCAGAATGTCTCGTCAACCGCGAGCATCCGCTGCGGTTGCAAATGGAAACGCGGTTGGAGAAGCTGGCGCATGACCTGATCCACGACGACGCCGTCCGCGCCCGGGTCAGCGTCATGCGCGCCAATCTGCTGGCCAATCCGGCAATGGCCGCCTGGCTGGACGGACTATGGCACAGCGCCCGCGCGGCGCTGCTGCGCGCCGCGCGCGACCCCGGTCACGCCCTGTCCGGCCAGTTCGGTGCGGGTCTGGCGACATTCGGCCGAACGCTGCAACAGGATGCAGGCCTGCAACGCCTGGTCAACCGCTTCGCCCGCCGTACGATGGTGGGGATCGCCGCCAGACACGGTACGGCAATCGTCACACTGGTGTCGGAAACGGTCAAACGCTGGGACACCCGGACGGTGACCGACCGGATCGAAGGCGCAGTCGGGCGCGATCTGCAATTCATCCGGCTGAACGGGACATTGGTGGGGGGCACCGTAGGGCTGGTGCTGTATGCGTTGGATCGGTTGATTTGAGGGAAAATTTAAACAGAGAAGCCTCTGGGGCCAGAGGCCCCAGACCCCGATTTATGACGATGTCGCGAACCCATTCGGCGTAGCGTGAGAATGGAACTCGACCAGGTTTGCGAACCCGCCATGCTGAATTTGTTTCAGGGTGACGATTCAACTTGGTCTGTTTTAGCTCTGGATCGCTGCGCCGCAGGCCGTGATACCCGCTTTGCGAAAAGGCGCGACGATGCGATGCGGCGCAACAAAAATAAATGGGAGCACGAGGGCCTCTGGCCCTCGTACCTTCATCTCAACCTTACAGCTTGCCGGTCAACTCCGGCACCAACGTGAACAAGTCGCCAACGAGCCCGATGTCCGCCACTTGGAAGATCGGTGCATCTTCGTCCTTGTTGATGGCGATGATGATCTTTGAGTCCTTCATGCCGGCAAGATGCTGGATTGCGCCGGAGATACCCACGGCGATGTAGACCTGCGGAGCCACGATCTTGCCGGTTTGGCCGACCTGATAGTCGTTCGGCACGTAACCGGCATCGACAGCGGCGCGACTGGCGCCGACGCCTGCACCTAGCTTGTCGGCGAGGGGGAAGATCACTGCCTTGAAAGTCTCGGCATCCTTGAGCGCGCGTCCACCCGAAACGATGATCTTGGCGCTGGTCAGTTCGGGACGTTCCAGCTTGGCGATCTCCGAACCGGCGAACGACGAGATGCCAACGTCGCCGGTGCCCGCTATCGATTCGACCGGGGCATTGCCGCCGGTCGGTTCAGCCTTGGCAAAAGCGGTCCCGCGCACGGTGATCACCTTCTTGGCGTCGGCGGACTGCACCGTGGCGATAGCGTTGCCCGCGTAGATCGGCCGAGTAAAAATGTCGGTGCCTTCTACCGAAAGAATGTCGCTGATCTGCATCACGTCGAGCAGCGCAGCGACGCGCGGGGTAATGTTTTTGCCATGCGCAGTGGCAGGCGCAAGAAATGCGTCATAGTTTGCCATCAGCCCGGCCACCAGCGGCGCGACGTTTTCAGCCAGCTGATTGGCGTAGGCAGGATCGTCGGCGAGCAGCACCTTGGCAACTCCGGCGACCTGCGCGGCTTGCTGTGCGACGGTCGCGGCATCGGCACCAGCGATCAGTACATGCACGTCGCCCAGCATGGCGGCGGCGGTGACCACGGCCAGCGTGGCATCCTTCAGCGAGGCATTGTCATGCTCGGCATAAACCAGAACGCTCATGCGGTGACTCCCATTTCCTTAAGTTTGGCGACCAGCGCATCGACGTCAGCGACCTTGATACCTGCCTGACGGACTGCGGGTTCGGACACTTTGAGCGTCTTGAGATGCGGCGTCGTGTCCACGCCGTAATCGGCCGGAGTCTTGTTCGCGAGCGGCTTGTTCTTGGCCTTCATGATGTTGGGCAGCGAAGCATAGCGGGGTTCATTGAGGCGCAGGTCGGTGGTGATGATGGCAGGCATCGTCAGCTTCAGTGTTTCAAGCCCGCCGTCGACTTCGCGCTTCACGATCACACTGTCGCCATCGACCGACACTTCGTTCGCAAACGTGCCCTGCGGGCGGCCCATCAGCGCGGCAAGCATCTGGCCGGTCTGGTTGCAGTCGTCGTCGATCGCCTGTTTGCCCAAAATGATCAGGCCGGGATTTTCCTCGGCGGCGATAGCTTTCAGGATCTTGGCAACGGCCAGCGGTTCAACCGCGTCATCAGTGGTCACTAGAATGGCCCGGTCCGCGCCCATGGCCAGCGCCGTGCGCAGTGTTTCCAGCGCCTTGGCCGGTCCGACCGATACCGCGATCACTTCAGTGGCGACACCTTTTTCGCGCAACCGGATTGCCTCTTCGACGGCGATTTCGTCGAACGGGTTCATGCTCATCTTGACGTTGGCAAGATCGACCCCGGTACCATCGGACTTGACCCGCGGCTTGACGTTATAGTCGATCACCCGCTTCACGGGCACGATGATCTTCATGGGCGAAGTCCTTCTACAGGCAAATGTCGGCCAATTGAAAATTTTGCCGAGTAATTACATTGAACGTTCATTGCCATTGCCAGACGCGGTAGCTGCGTCAAGCCCCCCCCAGGGACAGATTGACGCAGTCCGAATCATGCCGGAACCATTCCTTGATCGTTATCCGAGTACCGAATGTCGCCTGCGTCGGTCAGGCCAGCTTCTTGACCTCGGCGACGATCTTCCTGGCGGCATCGCCCAGATCAGTGGCAGAAACGATGGGGAGGCCCGAGCCTTCCAGAATCTGCTTGCCCAGCTCGACGTTGGTGCCTTCGAGGCGAACCACCAGTGGCACCGACAGGTTAACTTCCTTGGCCGCAGCGACAATGCCCTCGGCGATGATGTCGCATTTCATGATGCCGCCGAAGATATTGACCAGAATGCCCTTTACTGCGGGGTCCGACAGAATGATCTTGAACGCTGCGGTCACTTTTTCCGTGGTAGCGCCGCCGCCCACGTCGAGGAAATTGGCCGGGAACATGCCGTTCAGCTTGATAATGTCCATCGTCGCCATGGCCAGTCCGGCGCCATTGACCATGCAGCCGATGTCGCCATCGAGCTTGATGTAGGCGAGGTCATATTTGGACGCTTCGATCTCGGCGGGGTCTTCTTCGGACTCGTCACGCAGTTCAACCACGTCGGGGTGGCGGTACAACGCATTCGAATCGAAGCTCATCTTGGTGTCGAGCACCAGCAGCTTGCCGTCCTTCGATTCGACCAGCGGATTGATTTCGAGCATGGCGCAATCTTTCGCCACGAAGGCATCGTAGATCTGCCGGGTCAGCACCTGCGCCTGTTTATTGAGGTCGCCCTTCAGCTTCAGCGCAAAGGCGACCGCGCGGCCATGATGTGGCTGGAAACCCGTCGCCGGATCGATGGTGATCGTCATGATCTTGTCGGGAGTAGAATGCGCGACTTCCTCGATATCGATGCCGCCCTCGGTGGAGGCGATGATGGCGATCCGGCCGCTCTTGCGATCGACCAGCATCGACAAATAATATTCCTTGGCGATGTCGACGCCGTCGGTCACGTAAAGCCGGTTCACCTGCTTGCCGTGCTCACCGGTCTGGATCGTCACCAGCGTATTGCCCAGCATCTCCCTGGCGTGCGCCGCGACCTCCTCCAGCGACTTTGCCAGCCGTACGCCGCCCTTGGCATCGGCACCCAGTTCCTTGAACTTGCCCTTGCCGCGGCCGCCGGCATGGATCTGCGCCTTGACCACATACAGCGGTCCGGGCAGCTGCTTCGCGCCGGCGACGGCTTCGTCCACGCTCAAGGCGGGATATCCAGCCGGA
The DNA here is from genome assembly GCA_043740855.1 of Sphingomonadales bacterium. Classification (GTDB taxonomy): domain Bacteria; phylum Pseudomonadota; class Alphaproteobacteria; order Sphingomonadales; family Sphingomonadaceae; genus Novosphingobium. The sequence continues at coordinate 17,018 of JAYUBN010000110.1, forward strand.
ATGGCGGCACCGAATTTCGCAAGCAATTCCTTGCCCTGGTATTCATGGATGTTCATCGGAAGTTCCCGTAATTGCTGCTAAGGAGCTCAACATCGTCAATGACGGGCAAGCCATGTTGCAGCGCCGCATAAGCCATCGCTGGCAACTTGAACAGTCCATGATGCAAGCGCAAGACAGATTTATGAACGGCTTTTAAGAATGGTTCGCAATATTGTATGATTGCCAGATGCCGATGATTTGCAAATGATCGACCGCCCCCGCCTCGAAGCCATTGTCCGCGAAGCTGGCCGGATCGCCATGGCCAGTTGGCCCGGTGCCGGCCACGCGTTGGAAGTATGGGAAAAATCTCCCGGCGATCCGGTCTGTGCCGCCGATCTGGCGGTCAATTCTTATCTGCGCATTGAACTGCAAAAACTGCTGCCCGCTGCAGGCTGGCTGTCGGAGGAAACCGCCGATGCGCCGCAGCGCCTGGCAGGCGACTTGCTGTGGCTGGTCGATCCGATCGACGGCACCCGCGATTTCATCGGGGGTCGCGCCGGCTGGGCTGTATCAGTGGCGCTGGTCAATGCGGGCCGGCCATTGCTGGGCTATCTCGATGCCCCGGCGCGTGACGAATTCTGGCATGCCGAGGCTGGCCAGGGCAGTTGGCGCAACGGCGAAGCGTTGGCGGCCAGCAGACGGACGACGCTGCCCGGATCGCGCGTCCCGGCGCGCGTTACCGGACCGGAGGATGCCGATCTGGTGCTGGTGGACCAGCCGAACAGCATCGCCCTGCGCATCGCCATGGTCGCTGCCGACGCCGCCGATCTGGTCGCCACGCTGCGCTGGGGCTGGGAATGGGACATCGGCGCCGCCGCGCTGATCGCGCGCGAGGCCGGCGCCGTCGTGACCGACGTCTTCGGCCAGCCGCTTAATTACAACAAACGCGACCCCCGCGCTTTTGGGCTGCTGGTGACCGCGCCGGCGATCCATGCAGCGGCGGTGGAGCGGTTGGCGGATCGGGCGAAGGCATTGGCGGGATGATGGCGATTAAACGGAAAGGCAAAGGAACGAGCGGCAAACCTCTCGCCTCCCCCGGGATTGGCTGCGTGGTGCAATTTCTCTTCGTCGCGTCCACCGCACCGCAGCACTTATAGCCTGCGGCACAAATGCTCTGCCGTTGCGATTCGGCCTTTTGAACTCTAGAGTCGGTGCGTGACACCCTTTCCGTGGATTGATGTATTGGTGATCGTTGGGCTGGTCTTGCTCAACGCGCTGTTTGCGATGTCCGAAATGGCGATCGTATCGTCGCGTCCGGCGCGACTGCGGGTCGCCGCCGAACGCGGCGACAAGGGGGCGAAGGCGGCGCTGTTGCTGGCGTCCAATCCCGGCAAATTCCTGTCGACGGTCCAATCGGGGATCACCCTGATCGGTGTGCTCGCGGGCGCGTTTTCTGGAGTCAGCCTGGGCGGACCGATCGGCGAAAGGCTGGCGGGGCTGGGCCTTCCGGTCCGCTGGGCACCGGAGGCGGGATTCGCTGTCGCCATCATTGTCACCACCTATTTTAATCTGGTGGTGGGCGAACTGGTGCCCAAGCAGGTGGCGCTGCGGATGGCCGAACCGATCGCCATCGCCTCCGCCCGGCCAATGGCGCTGTTCGCGCGCGTTACTGCGCCCATGGTCTGGCTGCTCGATCGATCATCCGGCCTGCTGCTGGCGCTGATCGGCGTTCAAAAGCGCAGCGGCCCGGAAGTGACCGAAGAAGAACTCCACCTGATCTTTCATGAAGCGACGCGATCCGGCGTGATCGAGGAAGACGAACGCGCCATGATGGCCGGGATCATGCGGTTGGCAGACCGCCCGGTGCGCGAATTGATGACGCCACGCACTGAAATCGACTCGATCGACCGCCGCGCCACCGAACCGGAAGTACGTGCCTGCATCCAGGAAAGTCCGCATTCGCTGCTGCCCGTGGTCGATGGCGCCCCGGATAATATCATCGGCGTGGTCAAGGTTCGCGACATCCAGGCGGTGCTGCTCGCCGGGCGCCCGCTGCAATTGGCCCGCCTGACGAAAAAGGCCGAAATTATTCCCGACCAGCTCGATGCCCTCGATTCGTTGCGCATCCTGCAGCAATCGGGCGTCGCCATGGCGCTGGTCCACGACGAATACGGCCACCTCGAAGGCATTGTCACCCCCGCCGATCTGCTTGCCGCAATCGTCGGCAGTTTCGCCAGCCATCGCGACGAGGGCGATGAGCCGATGATAGCAAGCCGTGACGATGGCACGGTGCTGATCGCGGGCGGCCTGCCCGCCGATGCGCTAGCCGACCGCCTCGCGCTCGATTTGCCCGAAAACCGGGATTATGCCACGGCGGCAGGCTATGTGCTGTCGGTGATGAAGCGGTTGCCACATGTCGGGGACTGGTTCGTCGAACAGGGGTGGCGATTTGAAGTGATTGAAATGGACGGGCGCAAGATCGACAGGCTGCTGGTGGCGCCGCTTGTGCCTGCAACTGCGGCGAGCGAAGAGAAGCAGGAGGTCTAAGATTGAGGTACGAGAGCCATCGGCACTCGCGCTTTTATTGTTTTTGTTGCGCGTCCATTGGCGTGGCGCCCGCCACGCAGCGGCCACAAAGCCTGCAACGCTGTGTCGGCCTGCAAGACTGAAACAGCACGCAATCACGAGAGTAAGAGATCCGGGCCGATGGCCCCGGGACTTGCGCCCTGCCTTTCGCTCTTGAAATCACACTTTTGGTTCCACATCTGCAAATCCCTGACAAGACGTCCAATGGAGTATCACTCAACCATGACCGCCGACACGATTGCCGAACCCGAAATTACCCCCCCACAGACTCACGCCTTCGAGGCTGATGTCGCGAAGCTGCTGCAGCTGATGGTGCATTCGGTTTATTCGGACAAGGATGTATTCCTGCGCGAGTTGATCTCGAACGCCGCCGACGCCTGCGAAAAGCTGCGTTATGAGGCGATTGCCGAGCCGGCGTTGCTGGGTGACGACCCCCGGCCGCTCATCACGATTACGCTGGACCCGGACAATCGCCAGCTCACGCTTGAGGATAATGGCATCGGCATGACCGCTGCCGAAATGGCCGAGACACTGGGGACGATCGCGCGATCGGGCACGCGGGCATTCATGGAGCGGCTGGCGGGTGCCAAGTCCGGCGAAGATACGCAGCTGATCGGCCAGTTCGGCGTGGGTTTCTACTCGGCCTTCATGGTCGCAGAAAAGGTCGATGTGTTGTCGCGTCGCGCGGGCAGCGATGAGGCCGTGATCTGGTCGTCCGCTGGGCAAGGCACCTATACGCTCGCGCCGATCGACCCCGCTCAGGCACCCTTGCGCGGCACCCGCGTCGTGCTGCACCTGATGGAGGATGCCGATGATTACGCGCAAGGGCACACGGTCCGGCGCGTCGTCAAGGCGCAGTCGGGCCATGTTCCGGTCCCGATCGAGCTGAAGGACAAGCCCGACGCCGAAGTGAGCGAGATCGCTGACGGCACCGCGCTGTGGACCCGCGCCAAAGCCGATATAGCCGCTGACGAATATGCCGATTTCTATCGCAGCGTCGCCGGCCAGTTCGATGCGCCGGCGCTGACGCTGCATTACAAGGCGGAGGGGCGCTATGAATACAACGTCCTGGTGTTCGTCCCCGAAACCCGGCCATTCGACCTGTTCGATCCGGACCGCAAGGGTCGGATAAAGCTGTATGTCCGGCGTGTTTTTATCACCGACGAGGCGCAATTGGTGCCGCGCTATCTGCGCTTCGTGCGCGGGCTGGTCGATTCGGCCGACCTGCCGCTCAACATGTCGCGCGAGATGATCCAGGACAGCCCGATCCTGACCACCATTCAAAAGGGGCTGACCGGCAAGATCCTGGGCGAACTCGAAAAGACCGCAAAGGACGAACCGGAGGCCTATGCCCGCATCTGGGAAACCTTTGGCGCGGTCATCAAGGAAGGCCTGTACGAAGATTTCGAGCGGCGCGAGACGCTGCTTGGGCTGGCGCGGTTCAAGACCACCACCAGCGCGGGCCAGTTGCGGTCGCTGGCAGAATATGTCGCGGCGATGCGTGAAAACCAGACCGCGATCTATTACGCGGTGGGCACCGATCTCGACCGGATCGCCGGTTCGCCCCAGTTGGAGGGGTTTCGCGCACGCGGCATCGAGGTGCTGCTGCTGCCCGATCAGGTGGACAGCTTCTGGGTCACCGGCGGCCTGGACATGGATGGCAAGCCGTTCAAATCGGTCACGCAAGGCGCCGCCGATCTTGGTCTGATCGCTCTGGCCGAAGGTGCTGAGCCGGTGAAGCCCGAGGCCAGCGCCGAAATCGAAGCGTTCCTGGCCTATGTGCGCGAAACGCTGGGCGATGCGGTATCGCAAGTGCGCGCGTCGGACCGGCTGACCGATAGCGCGGTATGCCTGGTCGCTGCGGAAGGCGGGATGGACAAGCAGCTCGAAAAGCTGCTGGCCAGCGCGGGTCAGGCGCCGCCTTCGACCAGGCCGGTGCTGGAGGTCAACGCCGGGCATCGCCAGATCGAAAAGCTGGCGGCGCTAAGCGCCGACGATGTGCTGCGCAGCGATGCGCCGCACCTGTTGCTGGACGAGGCACGAATCGCCGATGGCGAGCCGCCGCTCGATCCGCGCGCCTTTGCGGAAAGATTGGGGCGGTTAATCCAGCGGGCAGCGATTTGAGTGAAAGATGAAGGTGCGAGGGCCATCGCCCTCGCGCTCCCGTTAATTTTTTGTTGTGCGCACTTGCGGTGATGCGCCCGCCGCGCATCGGCATAAAGCCTGCGGCGCTGCGATGTCGCGCCAAATTCGAGTTTACGCGCGACAAAAAGGAGCGGCGTCTGGGGCCCTTGGCCCCAGGTCTATTCTTGCTCCGCCCTATGTAGCCTTGCCCTCTGCACATAGCCCTGCACCCCGCATTGCATTTCGGCCAGCGCCGCATCGGTGAGATCGCGAGCATGTTTGGCGGGGCGGCCCATCCACAATTGCCGCGATTCAATCACCTTGCCCGGTGGCAGCATCGCGCCCGCCGCCAACATGCCATCCGATGCAATCCGGCAGCCGTCCATGACGATCGCGCCCATGCCGACGAAGGCGCGGTCTGCCAATGTGCAGCCGTGGACCATGGCGAGATGGCCGATCAGCACGTCATCGCCGATAATGGTGGGAAAGCCTGCGGGCCGCCCCGGCTCGGGACTGTCGCAATGGACCACGCTCCCGTCCTGGATATTGCTGCGCGCGCCGATGACAATACGATTGGTATCGCCCCGGATCACGCAATTGTACCAGACGCTGGCGTCCGGTCCGATCTCGACATCGCCGATGATCCGGCAGCCCGGCGCGATGAACGCAGTGTCGTGAATACGCGGGAATTTGCCACGAAACGGCAGGATTGAAACGTCGGGCCGGGTGATCGTCATGGCTCTATCCCAACAACCGCGCAGCATGGGCCGCATGATAGGTCAGCACCCCCGATGCCCCCGCGCGCCGAAACGCGGTCAGCGTCTCCAGCACCAGCGCATCGCGCTCCCCCACGCCCGCCGCTACCGCCGCCTCGATCATCGCATATTCGCCGCTGACCTGATACGCAAACACCGGCACCTCGAACCGCTCCTTCACCCGCCGTACGATGTCCAGATATGGCAGGCCGGGCTTGACCATGACGCTGTCCGCACCCTCAGCCAGATCCATCGCCACCTCGCGCATGGCCTCCTCGCCATTGGCCGGGTCCATCTGGTACGTCTGCTTGTCGCCCTTCAACAACCCCCGGCTGCCCACTGCATCGCGAAACGGCCCGTAAAACGCCGACGCATATTTGGCTGCATAAGCCATGATCTGGACGTTGCCATGCCCAGCCCCCTCCAGCGCGCCACGGATCACGCCGATACGACCGTCCATCATGTCCGAAGGCGCAATGATATCCGCGCCCGCCGCTGCCTGATTCAGCGCCTGCCCCACCAGCACCGCGACCGTCGCATCGTTCAGCACATAGCCCGCGTCATCGACCAACCCATCCTGCCCATGACTGGTGTACGGATCGAGCGCCACATCGGTCAGCACCCCGATCCCGTCCCCACAGGCATCCCGAACCGCGCGTATCGCACAGCACATCAAATTATCCGGATTCAACGCCTCCCCCCCATCAGGACTGCGCCGATCCGGCTGCGTATAAGGAAACAGCGCCAGACACGGAATCCCCAGCGCAATCGCTTCCTTGGCGCGCGCCACAATCCCATCCACAGACCACCGCGAAACGCCCGGCAACGAAGCAATCGGCTCCTCCACCCCGCGCCCGTCGGTCACAAACAACGGCCAGATCAGGTCGGCAGGCGACAACCGCACCTCGCGATGCATCGCCCGGCTCCATTCCGTGGTGCGGGATCGACGCAGGCGCAGCGCGGGATAGGGGGCAAGGGTCATCGAATGAGTTTGGATTGAATGCAGGGGAAATTCAACCAAGGATGTCAGATGGCGGATGTTCAATCATAAACGTCGTCTATGATCCAAGAACCCGAAGCGTTCAGCAGGCGTTCTACAATGGGAAAGGCTGACGACTGCTTTCCGCCAATTACAGACATTCCGCGTGTGCAACCGATGGCCTGTTCCACTGCCTCCAACGCTGCGCGGTCACGCCAACGCTGATCAGCTCGAAACGCCGACAGGAATGGGGTTTGGGGCAATGGCCCCAAGACTTTAATCGTAAATCTGCCCTTTTGAATGTTAATAGCGCCGGGCCTTCCCTTGCAGCCTGCCATGGCCGATGCCAGATTGGGGTCTGCAATGCCTTTCCCCCTGCCTGCCCGCCCGCGTGACACGCCAGACAGCCGGATCAAGGCGGTGCTTGGCCCGACCAATACCGGCAAGACTCACCTCGCCATTGAGCGGTTGTGTGCGCATTCCAGCGGCGCGATCGGGTTTCCGCTGCGATTGCTGGCGCGGGAGGTTTATGATCGGGTTTGTGCGATCAAGGGGGCCAATCGGGTTGCGCTGATTACGGGCGAGGAGCGGATCGAGCCAAAGGACGCGCGGTGGCGGTTGTGTACCGTCGAGGCGATGCCGGTGTTCGACGATCTGGCGTTTGTGGCGCTGGACGAGGCGCAGTTGAGCGGCGACCGCGATCGAGGTCATGTCTTTACCGACCGGCTGTTGCATTTGCGCGGGCGCGAGGAGACGATGATCCTGGGCGCAGCGACGTTGGCGCCGATGGTGCGGCGGCTGGTTCCCGAGGCGGAGATCATCAGTCGGCCCCGGTTTTCCACGTTGAGCCATGTCGGTTCTGCCAAGCTGTCGCGGATTGCGCCGCGCAGCGTGATTGTCGCGTTTTCGGCGGCGCAGGTTTATGCAGTGGCTGAATTGCTGCGGCGGTTTCGGGGCGGGGCGGCGGTGGTGATGGGGGCGTTGTCGCCGCAGACGCGCAATGCCCAGGTGGCGTTGTATCAGTCGGGCGAGGTCGATTATCTGGTGGCGACCGATGCAATCGGGATGGGGCTGAATCTGGATATCGATCATGTGGCCTTTGCCGGGCTGAGCAAGTTCGACGGGCAGCGCCAGCGGCGGCTGACCCCTGCCGAAATGGCGCAGATCGCGGGGCGCGCCGGGCGGCATCAGCGTGATGGCACCTTTGGCACGTTATCCGGCAGCGGCGGGCATGATGCGGAATTCACCGATCAGGAAATCTATGCGATCGAGGAAAATCGTTTTGCGCCGCTGGCCGCGTTGTATTGGCGCAATGCCGAGCCGCATTTTGATACGCTGGACACGCTGATCGGCGATCTGGAAATGCTGCCCAATGAGCCGGGGCTGGTGCCCGCGCCCGAAGCGATCGACCTGGCCGTGCTGAAGCGGCTGGCCGATGATCGCGACATCGGCGACGGCCTGCGTTCGCCCGCACAGTTGCGCCGGTTCTGGCAGGTCTGTTCGTTGCCCGATTTCCGCCAGCACGGTGCCGAAACACATGCGCGGTTCGTGGCGCGGCTGTGGCAGGAATTGCGGCATGGCCCGCTCGCCTCCGACCATGCGCCGCGCGCGATTGCCCAGCTGGACCTGGTGTCGGGCGACATCGACGCGTTGCAGGGGCGCATCGCCGCGATCCGCAGCTGGTCCTACATCGCCCAGCGCCCCGACTGGGTGCTGGCACATGAGGAAATGGCGGCGCGTGCCCGTGCGGTCGAGGCGCGGCTGTCCGACGCACTGCACGCGCGCCTGACCGAACGGTTCATCAATCGCCGCACGACGGTGCTGATGCGCAAGCTGGGGCCCGATGCGGCGATGTTGCCGGTGCGACTGGATGGCGACGCGGTGATGGTCGACGGCGAATCGATTGGCGAGCTGAACGGGTTTCGCTTCATCGTAGATGGGCAGGAGCGCCATAGCGACCGCAAGCTGCTGCTGGCCGCGGCCGAGCGCCATTTACCGGCGCTGCTGGCGGTGCGCGCGCGCGAAATCATTGCCCGGATTGCCGACCGTCAGGCACCGCATGGTGGCGCAGACGAACTGGGGCTGAGCGATGGCGCGATTTGCTGGCGTGGTGAGGAACTGGCCCGACTGACGCGTGGGCGTTCGTTGATGGCGCCACACATCACCCCGGCGGGACCGGTCGACCTGCTGCCGTCGGATGTCCGCAGCGAGTTGCTTGTTGCGCTGGCAGACTGGCTGGCGCGGCAGTTGCGTCCGCTGGCGCCGCTGCTGCGGATCGCCACGGCCAGCACTGCGCCTGATGCCGGGCCGGAACTGCGCGCGCTGCTGATCCGTCTGACCGAAGGCGGCGGCATGGTGTCCCGCGTCAATTCGGGATTGGACCGCCTTGACCAGCGCCAGCAGGGTCTTGACGCGCGCCAGCGCGACAGGCTGCGCCAACTGGGCCTGCGCATCGGCGCGCTGGATTTGTTTCACCCGGCGCTGGTCCGCGCTGGACCGCTGCGGCTGTGGCGGCAATTGGCGCTGGTGAACGGGCTGCCCCCCCGCTCCGTCGCAGCAACGATGGCCCCGGTATTATCGCGTCATGCAACACAGACACCGGTGATCGATGATGGGGAAGCGCGAGAAATTCCCGCTGGCTACCGCCGGCTCGGCGCGCAATTGCTGCGTATCGACCGCGCGGACGATCTGCTGCGCGAGGCCCATGCCTGCCGGGTAGCCGCGGGGCGGCGGCCCTTCATGCTCGATTCCGCACCAGTGCTGGCCATCGGCCTGACTACCGCCAGCTACGCCCATCTGCTGCGTCTTGCCGGGTTTCGTCCGATCATGCCGCGCCCGCTGGCCGGGGGCGCCTTTGGACCGCCTGGGCCGCTGGTCTGGCGCTGGCAGCCGGCGCGCCCGGATATCACGCCGGTTCCGCCCCCGCCGGATGGCGCCTTTGCGGCGCTGGCCCGGATGGTTGCCTAAGCGGGCGCTGAGCACATGACCGGACTGCGCATCGACAAATTGCTGTGGTTTCTCCACTTCGCCAAAAGTCGCAGCCTGGCCCAGTCCGTAATCGAGCAAGGCCATGTCCGCCTGAACGGCAACCGCGTGATTCGTTGCGCACAGGGCGTGGTGGCGGGCGACCGGCTGGTGCTGCCACTTGGCCTGAATGTGCGCGCGATCGAAATTATTGCCCTGCCCGGTCGGCGCGGACCGGGACTCGAAGCGGCGGCCTGCTATCGCGTACTTGACGAGACGCACGCTTATCCCATAGCAGCACGGCAGACCGAAGCTGCCACACAAGAGGATCCGCAGCCATGACCTATGTCGTCACTGACGCTTGTATTCGCTGTAAATATATGGACTGTGTGGAGGTGTGTCCGGTTGACTGCTTCTATGAGGGCGACAATATGCTCGTCATCAATCCCAGTGAATGCATCGATTGCGGGGTGTGCGAACCGGAATGTCCGGCAGAAGCGATCCTGCCCGATACCGAGGGCGGCCTTGAGCAATGGCTTGAGCTGAATACCAAGTTCTCCGCCGAATGGCCCAATATCACCGCCAAACGGGATTCGCCTGCCGACGCCGATGATTTCAAGGGCGTGGATGACAAGTTCGACAAGTATTTTTCGGATAAGCCGGGCGAAGGCGATTGATTTTCAGCTAAATTGAAGCGCTTGGGCCGGAGCATCGTACGAAAAGCGGGTTCCGGTTTTCGTTCAATAGGCGCTAAATCCCGCGCGCTTTCGTTCGATCCTTGGCACCGCGTCGGAGAAACCCCGGCTTAGCGGTTGAAAAATCGCGCTTGCGCGTGGCGATTCTCGCCTCTGGTAATTTTACTACAGCCGTGGTATATCATCTTTCAGCCGCTGAAACCGGTGCTCATCTGGACCATGCCCGAGAGCGAATTTGGTTTCCACGCTTTGAAAGGCCGGACAACGACGCATGGCTGAGAGCACCTGTTGCATCGCGCATCAGAACTGCAATCTGTCCCTAATTCATGCGTCCGGTTGGGTCGAGCCCGTTTGGGCTAAGTGAAAGGACGATTAATGACCGTAAAGGCTCATGCCTTCGACGTTGGCGATTATGTCGTTTACCCCAAGCATGGGGTTGGACGGGTGATCGAACTTCAAGAGCAGGAAATCGCCGGGATGCAATTGGAACTTTATGTTCTGCGTTTCGAAAAGGAACGCATGACACTGCGGGTGCCGGTCAACAAGGTCGAGGCCATCGGCATGCGCAAATTGTCTTCCGACAAGACCCTGCGTGAAGCACTCGATACGCTGACCGGCAAACCCAAGGTGAAGCGCACCATGTGGTCGCGCCGCGCCCAGGAATACGAAGCCAAGATCAATTCGGGCGACCTCGTCTCGATTGCCGAGGTGACACGCGACCTGTTCCGCGCGGACGATCAGCCCGAGCAAAGCTACTCCGAACGGCAGATCTTCGAAGCCGCGTCCTCGCGGTTGGCACGCGAATTGGCCGCCATGGAAAAGACTGATGAACCGGCCGCGCTGCGCAAGATTCTCGATATTCTGAACGAGCACGCCCCGAAGTATTACGAAGTGGCGGCTGTAGTACCGGCTTGATCAGCATTTTGTGATAATTCAAGACTAGTTAGCCGATAACAACCGACCCCGTCCGTGCTGAACTTGTCGAATCGCTGTCCTGCTGTTTGGCAGTGTTGAAAAGAAGGGCAATCCTTTGACAGGCTCAGGACGGACGGGAAGAGAATCCCGTGGCGGCGGACTGTCAGGTTGCGGCGCGCGATAATCGATCGTTGATCGCGTCGCCAACGCCGCCAGCAGGTACAGGCGCAACCGCGATACGTGGCTGCGCAGCTGCTGCCCCGGCATGAAGGCAGGCATAGAGGCGCGCGGCGGCCTCCGCCATATCGGCCGTGTGCGAAAGGCTGACATCGCCAGCCACTGCGCCGAAACCGATATGAAATTCGTCAGATGCCGCGATCACCGCGTTGAGCCGCAGCGGCTTGCCGGGGGCATAGTGGCTGGGCATCTGGCCGGGCGCCTCAATAGGCCCCGCCCTGCCCCGGATTCCAAAGCTGTCAGTCCCCAGGATCGTGGCAATTCCCGCAGGGCTAATCGGGCCTGGCCGCAGCAACTGCCAGCCGCCAGTTGCCCGCAGCGCCACGATCGACGATTCAATCCCTTGCTGGCAGGCGCCGCCATCAAGGATCAGATCGATGTTGCCGCCCAGCGATTCCGCCACATGCACTGCAGTTGTCGGGCTGACGGCGCCGCTGCGATTGGCTGAAGGCGCAGCCAGCGCCAACCCGGTCTCCGCCAGCAACGCCTGCATCACCGCATGCGCCGGGCAGCGCAGTGCCACCGTCGGCAATCCGGCGGTGACTGCGCCCGCCAAAGCGGCATCTTTGCGCCGCGGCAGGACCAGGGTCAGGGGACCGGGCCAGAAGCGCGCCGCCAGAGCGATTGCCCGGTCATCGAAATGGGCCATCCGTTGCGCCGCCGCCATATCGGCCACATGCACGATCAGCGGATTAAACTCCGGCCGGCCCTTGGCGCGATAGATCGCTGCAACCGCCGCGTCGCTATCCGCCCGCGCAGCCAGACCATACACGGTCTCGGTCGGAACCGCGACCAGGCCGCCTGCGCGCAATATCCTTGCTGCCTCCCGCAGTGCCAACGGCTCGGCGGCCAGAATGCGGGGCTGCTTGTCGTTGGACATGCGCTGCCGCTATAGGCCGCAGTGCCGCTTGCCAAGAAAAAGCGGCACGCTTTGTTGCGGAAGGCTTTCCAAGTGATCGAACGAACCGACCCGCTTATCCGTATCGCCGAGGCGCTGGAACGCATCGCGCCGCAGCCGATCCCGACGATCGACTGGCGATCCGGCCCGGCCTATGTCTGGGATCGCGGCGGCGCCCGTGCGGTGGCCCAGTTGCAGGCGCCGGCTTTGTCCTTGCTGCGCGGGATCGATGGTCAAAAAACAATGGTCACAAGTAACGTCGCCCGTCTTGCCGCCGGCCATGCTGCGCACGACATGTTGCTGTGGGGATCGCGCGGCATGGGCAAATCAGCGCTGCTGCGCGCCAGCATAGTGGCGGAGCAGGCGACATCGCCCGAGGCCATTGCGCTTGTCCAGGTGGCGCCCGACGCGCTGACCGCGCTGTCGGCCCTGTTTGCGCAGCTAAACGGGATCGACCGCCGCTTTCTGGTATTCATCGACGATCTTGGCTTCGAGGACAGCGACGGCACTGGCCCCCGCGCGTTGCGTTCATGGCTGGAAGGCGGGGTGGAAGCACGCCCGGCCAATATCCGGCTCGCGGTGACCTCGAACCGCCGCGCCATCGTCGCGCGCCACGCCAGCGAGCAGGACGATCCGATCAACCCGCGCGATGCGATGGACGACAAGCTGGCGTTGGCCGACCGCTTTGGCCTTTCGATCGGATTTCACAACTGCACACAAGATGATTATCTAAATATAATAACAGGTTATGCCGAAAAACTGGGTCTGGAATGGCAGGCTGGGGATGCGCTTGAATGGTCACGGCGGCGTGGTGCACGTTCGGGACGTGTGGCTTGGCACTATGTCACCGAACTGGCTGGGCAAGCCGGTAAAGCCTTGTAGACAAACCCTACGCCCGGGCTGCGCTTCCTTACTGGCGTACCTTGGCACTCTTGCCGAACTGCGCTTCGAACTGCTGTTGGTCTGGTGGCACCAGATTCTTGGGCGCGGGCAGGTGATCGGTTTTCACCGGCTTTATCGTCGCCGTCGCTGCGGCGCCGGGGGCAATTACCCGCCAGATAATGCCGCCGGTATCGTCGCTGACCAGCAACGCCCCATCCCCGGCCCACGTCACCCATGTCGGACGGCCATGCGTATCGCCGTTCTGGTCAAGGAAGCCAGTCAGCACCGGCACCGGCAGGCCATGCGGATTGCCATGGTCGTCAAACTTCACAAAGACGACATCGTAACCCGATAACGGTTTACGATTCCAGGAACCGTGCCGGGCGATGAACGCGCCATCGCCAAAACCCGGTCCCAGCCGTTCCCCGCCGCGAGCAAAGACCAGCCCCAGCGCGGCCACGTGCGGTCCCAGCGCGAATTCCGGCTTGCGGGTATAGTCGGTAAGAAATTCGGGCATCGGCGCGTCCACCCGGTCATCGATGATGTTTTTCCAATAGACCCACGGCCAGCCATAATGCGCGCCCACCGGCACGTTGGTCAGAAAATCTGGGACCAGATCGGGGCCAAGCTGATCCCGCTCAGTGACGGTGGTCCACAGTTCGCCGCTGGCCGGATTCCAGGCCAGCCCGTTGGGATTGCGCATACCGGCGGCATATTGCCGGGCATGGCCGGTGGCGAGGTCGATCTCATAAATCGCTGCGCGTCCGGCTTCGGCAGCCATGCCATGCTCGGCAATGTTCGAAGACGACCCAATCGCGACATACAGCATCTTGCCGTCAGGGCTGAGTAGCAGATTGCGCATCCAATGCTGCCCTCCACCCGGCAGATTCATGATCTTGCGCGGTGGGCCGGTCAGCGCGGTCGCCCCCAGCGGGTACGGGAAGGCCAGCACGGCATTATGATTGGCCACATAGAGCGTGCCACCGCCCCAGGCCATGCCCGAAGGAGAGCTCAGCCCATCGCCATGCCGCAAAACAAACCGCTGCCCAGCCTTGCCCGTGCCCGTGCCATCTCGCAACAGCACGATACTGTCGGGTGATGGTATGTCCGCGCCGACAAAGCGCATACCCAGCCGCTGAAAAAATCCAGTGACGCCGCCGCCATCGCCGCCGCGCGGCCCGCTGGTTTCGGCGACCAGCACGTCACCATTGGGCAGCGTCAGCATGGTACGCGGATGATTCAGCCCTTCGGCCCAGCGGCTGACAGTCAACCCCGGCGCAGGCGACGGCGCCTGACCGGGAGCCCAGCCGACTGTTTTGACCAGCGCGATGGTCGGTATCGTTTCGGGTTGCGGATCAACCAGCCGGGGGTTGGCCCCTTCGAATCGCGCGATCGGCTGATCGGACCGATTGCCATGCAAAAGCCAGGCGCCAACCCCGCTGATCAGGATGACGACGGCCAGGGCGATGAGCAGATTGCGCAGCAAAAGTGACATTGGCCAAAGATAGGCAAGCAGGGCCGGTGCGGCAAGCGCCATGCCCACAAACGATGGTTATCGATACGCCAGCAGGGGCTGCTATGAAACGAAAGCTTGCGATCTGCCAATAGTTGCGGCGCGCAACTCTTCAGATGCCGCCCCCCGTCAGCCGCTGGCAAATCAGGTCCAGTTGGTCCAGCGTGCGATAGCGGATTGTGACCGCCCCCGACCGCGGGTCCGCGTCGACGTGAATTTTTACCGACAGGCCGAGGAATTCTTCGAGGTGGCATTGTACTGCAGCGATGTCGGCGGCGTCGCCAGACTGCCGCTCACCCCGCGCGCGCCGCGGCGGCGCGCTCGCCCGCGAACGCCGCCGGACCAATTGTTCCACCTCGCGCACCGACATCTGGCGGGCGACCGCCGCATCGGCCAGCGCGGCTGCATCTTCAGCGCCGATCAAGGCACGAGCATGGCCCATCGACAATCGGCCCGCTTCAACCAGCGCAATGACCGGCTCGGGCAGGCTCAGCAAACGCTGGTGATTGGCGATATGGCTGCGCGATTTATCGACCATGCGCGCAATTTCGGCCTGTGACATACCTTCACCCTCGGCGAGGCGATGATAAGACCGTGCTTCCTCGATGGCGTTGAGATCTTCGCGTTGCAGATTCTCGATCAAGGCCAGCGCCATGACTTCGCGATCGCTGAGCATCCGGACGATCGCCGGAATTTCGTGGATCTGAGCCATTTGCGCCGCGCGCCAGCGGCGTTCCCCTGCGACCAATTGATAGCGCCCGGCCTTACCGGGCAGCGGGCGCACGATCACCGGCTGAATAACCCCGCGTGCCCCGATCGACGCCGCCAGTTCGGCGAGCGCACCCTCCTCGAAATGGCGACGGGGCTGCTCGGGATGGGGTTCGATATCGGACACTGCCAGCAACGCCAGCCCACCGCCGGGCAACGCCGGTACATCTGCCGTCGTTGTGGATTTGATAAGCGACTCCTCGCGGCGGCTTTCCCCCAGCAATGCCTCCAACCCTCGCCCTAGGCCTTGTGCCTTGCGCCGGACGGGCATGGCAGGCGCATCATTTGCCGGTACTTGGGCGGCCACGGACGAGAGCCGCATCGTCGGATCGTCAGTCATGCGGCTTTCCTTTTCTGGGGCAGGCGGGCAATCAATTCGCGGGCCAAGGCGATATAGGCCCGGCTGCCGGAGCAATTCTGATCGTAAATGAGCGCTGGCAAGCCATGGCTGGGTGCCTCGGACAGGCGCACATTCCTGGGAATCTCCGTTGAAAACACCAGATCACCGAGGCAGGATCGGACGTCCTTCGACACCAGTTCGGTCAACCGATTGCGCCGGTCGTACATCGTCAGCGCAATTCCGATGATGCCAAGGTCGGGATTGAACCGTTCCTGCACCCGCTCAACCGTCTTGAGCAACTGGCTGAGCCCTTCCAGCGCGAAGAATTCGCACTGCAGCGGCACCAGCAACGTGTCGGCGGCGCTCAAGGCATTCAGCGTCAGCAGGCCGAGCGATGGCGGGCAATCGATGATGCAAATATCATAATGCGACTCGGGCGCCTGCGGTTTGTCCAGAGCCTGGCGCAACCGATCGGTGCGCCGGTCCATAGTGACCAACTCCACCTCCGCACCCGAGAGATCGACCGTGGCGGGAACCACATCGAGATTATGAAAGCGCGTGGGCTGGGCGCATTCGGCTAGCGGAAGCTGATCGATGAGAAGGTCATATGCGGATCGATGCCGGTCCACCGCCGCAACCCCGATGCCGGTAGAGGCATTACCCTGCGGGTCGAGGTCAATGAGCAGCGTTCGCCAATCCGTCGCAGCGAGCGCAGTGGCCAGGTTGATAGCAGTGGTGGTCTTGCCCACCCCACCCTTCTGATTGGCAATCGCTATTCGGATCATCTGCTCTGCCCTGCTTTACCGCTCAGCCGTCCGACAATAAGCCCTGCTTCGTGGTCAGTCAGCGATTGTTCCACGTGGAACGCATGCCGCCAACCCGTCAGCTCGTTCAGTTCATGCGCCGCCGACCGCCCCTTCGGCAACAGCCAGACCGTTTGATCGGTTGAAAAGCGTGCGGATAGCTTGAGCAAGCGATCGAGCGGAGCGAATGCCCGCGCCGAAATCACTGACATTGGCCGGGTATCGACCAGTTCCAACCGGGAAGCGATCACTTGGGCTTGCGTCAGTCCCAGCGCTAAATTTGCGTGTTCCAGCCAAGCGGCTCGTTTAGGCCGCGACTCGACCATAAGCATCTCGATCTCGGGACGCAGTATCGCGATGACCAGGCCGGGAAAGCCAGCACCGGTACCAAGATCCAGCCAAGTCGCGTTTGTTTCACGTGGAACATGGTGCAAGAGCTGTGCGCTATCTGCGATATGGCGCTGCCAGACGTGTTCGAGGCTGGACGCGGCGACGAGGTTTTGGCGAGCATTCTCCGCAACCAAAAGCTCTATCAGCTGAGCCATGCGCATGTGTGCGGTGGCATCGTATTCCGGGAGGCTCGCGAGCCACGCTCGCGCCGACGGCTCATCGTCAATCACGCCGCCAGCCGCCGCGCATGCACCAACAACGCTGCCAGAGCCGCCGGGGTAATTCCCGGCACCCGCCCCGCAGCGGCCAAAGTTTCCGGCCGGGCGCGCGACAGGCGCTCAACCATTTCGCGCGACAACCCGGGAATATCCGCAAAGGCAAACCCATCGCCCAGATGTAGCCCCTCGCTCGCGCGCAAGTCGCGCAACTCACTTTCCTGCCGCGCCATATAAGGCGCATAGGCAGCGTTCTCCGCCACTTCTTCGGCAAGATCGTGATCTGAAACGGCATCGGTCAGCCATGGCCGCAGCGTTGCAAGGTCCACCCCATCGAACCGCAGCCAATCGCGTAATGGCATCCGGCCTGCGTCCAATCTGACCGGAAGCTGGGCGGCAGCCAGCTCGGCAGCGCCCACTTGGCAATCAAGTTGTCTTTCCAGCCCCGCCTTTGCTTCCGCCCGCCGTTCAAACCAGTCCCGCCGATCCTGCCCAACGCAGCCCACCGAAATCGCCAGCGGCGTCAGGCGGGTTCCGGCATTGTTGGACCGCAATCGAAGCCGGAATTCAGCGCGCGCGGTCAACATGCGGTAAGGCTCGCTCACCCCCTGCAAGGTGAGATCATCGATCATCACCGCCATGTAGGAATTGGCCCGGTCCAGCGGTGCCGGGAATTTGCCCAACACAGCGGCGGCGGCGTGCATCCCCGCCATCAACCCTTGCGCTGCAGCCTCCTCGTAACCGGTGGTGCCGTTGATCTGTCCTGCACAATACAGCCCGGGGATTGCGCGCAGTTCCAGGTTCGGGCGCAGGGAACGCGGATCGATATGGTCGTATTCCACTGCGTAGCCCGGCATCAGGATATCGACCTGCTCCAGCCCCGTCATCGTTCGCAGCATTGTTAACTGCACGTCGGCGGGCAGACTAGTACTGACCCCGTTGGGATAGATCGCATGGGTATCCAGACCCTCGGGCTCAAGGAATATCTGGTGGCCGTCGCGGTCGGCAAAGCGGTGAATTTTGTCTTCAATCGAAGGGCAATAGCGCGGGCCTTGCGCGCCGATGGCGCCGCTGAATAATGGCGAGCGGTGGAGGTTGGCGCGGATGACATCGTGACTGCGCGGATTGCTTCGAGTCACCGCGCAGAACAGTTGCGGATTGACCCGGCTGTTGTTCATCGCAGCCATGCACCACGGCTGGGCATCGCTGGCCTGCTCATCGAGGCGCGACCAATCGATGCTGCGGCCATCGAGGCGGGGCGGCGTGCCGGTTTTCAGCCGGGCCATGGGCAGCGCCGCTTCGCGCAATTGCGCAGCCAGCCGATGCGCGGCGGCTTCCCCGATTCGGCCGCCCACCATCCGCTCCTCGCCGCGAAACAATGTCCCGCCGAGGAAAGTGCCGGTGCACAGAATAACGGCATCGGCAGTCAGCACTGTGCCATCGCTCAAACGCACACCACTCGCGCGCGCTCCGTTCAATTCCAGGCTTGCGACTTCGCCGGCCACCAGTGTGATGTCGCCCTGGCGGCTGATCAGGCGTTGGACCGCCGCCTTGAACAGTTTGCGATCGGCCTGCACGCGCGGACCTTGAACCGCGCTGCCCTTCGAACGATTGAGCATACGGTAATGGATCGCGGCGGCATCAGCGGCGCGGGCGATGATGCCATCGAAGGCATCGACCTCGCGCACAAGGTGGCCCTTGCCCAATCCCCCGATCGCAGGATTGCAACTCATCGTCCCGATCGCGGAAAGGTCGAATGTGACCAACGCGACGCGCGCACGCATCCGCGCTGCGACCGCCGCCGCCTCCACCCCGGCATGGCCGCCGCCGATAACGATGATGTCAAATTGGCCCATGCCAATGCGATTACCCCAACCCGACAATCGCGTCAAAGGCAGTCAATTGCGGCGGACGATTGCATACCAACGGGTCTGATCTTATCTCAAATAAATCAGAATTTTAAGCGAAAGGTAAAGTTGCGAGGGCTGTTACCCTCATGCTCCCGTTAATTTTGTTGCGCGTCCTATCGATGTTGCGTTTTGCCGCGCAGCGCCCCCAAAGCCTGCGGCGCTGCCGAGGTCGCGTGATAGTCGAGCTTGTGCAATACCAAAAGGATAGGCGTTTGGGGCCTTTGGCCCCAAGTCTTGATCTGCCGAGCCTGACCTCGGCTTGAGCAAATTGTTCCACGTGAAACATCACTTGCCGATACAAAATCGGCTAAACAGCGTATCGAGCATATCTTCGGTAGCAGTGCGGCCCAGCAGTGTGTCGAACGACAAACGCGCCCGCCGCAATTCCTCGGCCATCAACAACGGATCGCTGCACGCTTTGGCGCACGCAACGGCATTCCTTGCCTGAGCCAGCAGACCGTATTGCCGGGCGTTCAGCGCGGCAGCGCCCGGCTTTGGCAAAGCTTGCTGTGCCGTCGCCACCAGATCGTCGCGCAAGCCTGACATCCCCGCACCATTGATTGCCGACAACCGGTGGCGGGGATTGTGCTTGCGCACGTGATCCGATCGATCCGACTGAGCATCGATTTCCCAACTGCCTTTCGGTCCGGCCCCCTCGGGTCCCAGCCACAGCACCAGATCTGCGCCTGAAACAGCGCCACGCGCCCGCGCCATGCCGATCGCTTCGATGGCATCGCCCGCCGCATCGCGCAGGCCAGCGGTATCGGCAAAGACAAAAGGAATACCCGCCAGTGCCACAGGTCGCGTCAGGACATCGCGCGTCGTGCCCGCAATCGGCGCGGTAATTGCAGCATCGTCTTCGACCAATGCGTTGAAAAGTGTGCTTTTTCCGGCATTTGGAGGCCCGGCGATGACGACCCGATAGCCGTCGCGCAAGAGTTCGGCGCGTGGACGATCAAGCCAGCTATTCAGCTCGGAACCCAATTCACCAAGCTGCCCGGCAAACCCGGTGGACAGCACCGCGACATCATCATCGTCCGCGAAATCCAGCACCGCCTCAATCTGGGCTGACGCGCTCAGCACACGCAACCGCCATCCATTCACCACTTCGGAAAAGGCCCCGCCCGCCATCGCCATCGCCGCGCAGCGCTGCAACTCGGTTTCAGCCGTCAGCAGATCGGCAAGCCCTTCGGCCTCCGCCAGATCGATTCGGCCATTGGCAAAGGCACGGCGTGTAAATTCCCCCGGCCCCGCCGCGCGCAACCCCGGCATCTGGGCCAGCGCTGCCAGCACTGCCGCCACCACTGCGCGTCCGCCGTGGCAATGCAGTTCTACCACATCCTCTCCGGTCACCGTTGCCGGGCCCGGCAACCACAGTACCATCGCCCGGTCGAGCAAATCGCCGGATTGTCCCCGCAGACTGGCCAATACCGCCCGGCGCGGATCGGGAAGCCGGCCCATCAGCCGCTGAAGCGCCCCGCTTGCCGAGCAACCGGTGACACGGATGACGGCTAGCGCAGCGGGTAGCACTCCACTCGATAGGGCGAAAATCGTGTCAGCCATGCGGAGCCTGAATGACGGCAAGCGCCGCCCGAAGCTACTTCTTTATTCCGAAGCCGGTGCCGCTTTCCATGAACTGTTGAAACAGCTTTAGCCCCAATTGCCCCATCGGTGCCAGTTGCTTGGCGTATTCCTGCATCTGCTCGGCACCGGCAGCCCCTTGCATGGCCTTGGTCAGGCCCTCGATATAGGCCTCGTTCGCCTGGGTGACATCCGGCAGGCCGAGAAACCGGCGGGCTTCTTCCGGTGAACATTCAACTTCGACATGGACTTTCATCTGCGTAACTCCGGAAAGATAGATAAAGCTGACACGCAGGCTTGGCAAAGTCCACCAAGCGCGCATACCAGACGCAAGTTTATGCTCACGCCCCCGCCATCAGGAGAGACGCCCATGGCCACTAACACCACGATTGCCGCGCTCGACCATTCTCTGTCTATTCCCGCCTATGTCGTAAAGCCGTCGGGCACGCCGCGTGGCGCCATCATCGTCATTCAGGAAATTTTCGGCGTTAATCCCGGCATTGCAAAAAAGGCCGAAGATTGGGCGGCGCTCGGCTATCTTGCGGTGGCCCCCGATGTCTTCTGGCGCCAGCAACCCGGCGTGGAACTGAACCCCGATGTCCCGGAGGAGTTCCAGCAAGGCGTAGCCTTGATGATGAAACATGATTTTTTCCTCGGCATCCAGGATATCGAGGCCGTCATTCACTGGGTCCGCCGCGACCAAAATGTCGCCAAGGTCGGGCTAGTCGGATTCTGCATGGGCGGAAAAATCGCCTACATGACCGCAGCACGAACCGATATCGACGCCTCGGTCGGCTATTACGGCGTCGGCATCGACCAGATGCTGAATGAAGCTGGGGCCATCGCCAAGCCGCTGCTGCTCCATATCCCAACCGCCGACGGTTTCGTGCCCCCAGCCGCGCAACAGGCGATGCATGCGGGGCTCGATAGCAACCTGCATGTGACGCTGCACGATTATGACGGGTTAGACCACGGCTTTGCCGATACCGGCGGCAAGCGGCGGGATGAAGCGGGGGCGAAGCTGGCTGACGCCCGGACCACAGCGTTTTTTGAGGCGAATTTGAGGTGAAGGTGCGAGGGCTATTGCCCTCGCGCTCCCATTTTTTGGTTTTGTGACACGGTTCTGATGTGCTTGGCCGCAAAGCGGCTATGATAGCCTGCGGCGCAGGACGGTTGGGGCAACCATATATGCGCTAAAAGGAATGGGGTCTGGGGCCCTTGGCCCCAGATTCTGACCCTACTGATTCATAGTCGCAAAGAAATCCTCGTTCGACTTTGAATCCTTCATCTTGTCGAGCAGGAACTCCATCGCGTCGATCGTGCCCATCTGCATGAGAATCCGGCGCAGCACCCACATTTTCGACAACTGATCCTTCGGCACCAGCAGTTCTTCCTTGCGCGTACCGGATTTACCGACATCCAGCGCCGGGAAGATACGCTTGTCAGAGACCTTGCGATCAAGGATGATTTCCGAGTTACCGGTGCCTTTGAACTCTTCGAAAATCACTTCATCCATGCGGCTGCCGGTATCGATCAGGGCGGTGGCGATAATCGACAGTGAGCCGCCTTCCTCGATATTGCGTGCCGCGCCGAAAAAGCGTTTCGGGCGCTGCAACGCGTTGGCATCGACGCCGCCAGTCAGTACCTTGCCCGAACTGGGCACGACGGTGTTGTAGGCGCGACCCAGACGCGTGATCGAATCGAGCAGGATGACCACATCACGTTTGTGTTCGACCAGCCGCTTGGCCTTTTCGATCACCATTTCAGCCACTTGCACGTGGCGTTGGGCAGGCTCGTCAAAGGTCGATGAAATCACTTCGCCCTTCACCGAGCGCTGCATGTCGGTCACTTCCTCGGGCCGTTCGTCGACCAGCAGCACGATCAGAAACACCTCGGGATGATTGTCGGTGATGGCCTTGGCAATGTTTTGCAGCAACACCGTCTTGCCGGTGCGCGGCGGCGCCACGATCAGCGCACGCTGGCCCTTGCCCTGCGGACTGATCAGATCGATCACCCGCGCCGACTTGTCCTTGACCGTGGGATCGAGCGAATCGAGTCGCAAACGCTCATCAGGATACAGCGGCGTCAGATTGTCGAAATTGACACGGTGACGCACGGCTTCAGGGTCGTCGAAATTGACGCTGATCAGCTTGGTGATGGCGAAATAGCGCTCGCCATCCTTGGGCGCGCGAACGTGGCCTTCCACGGTATCGCCAGTTCGCAGGCCCCATTTGCGGACCTGATTCGGCGAAACATAAATATCGTCCGGCCCCGCCAGATAATTGGCCTCGGGACTGCGTAAAAATCCAAAGCCATCGGTCAGCACCTCGATCGTGCCAATACCCAGGATATCCTCGCCGTCCTCCGCCGTCTCCTTGAGAATGGCGAACATCAAATCCTGCCGGCGCATCGTGGACGCACTTTCCACGCCCAGTTCCTCGGCCATCCCGACCAACTCGGCCGAGGTTGTTTTTTTCAAGTCTTTTAAATGCATGGCGGTAATTCCGGATTAGTTTTCGCTATAGCTGGCGGGTCTAAGGGCTCGGAGAAAGCAGACCTGGCTGAGGATATGATCACTCAGCCGACACCAGTTCGGAAGTTGGCGGTAGGCTGATTTTGGACTTTCGTCAATTAGCGCATCGTGCGAAAAAGTGATTGCCCGCTTTGCGCTTTAAGCCATCCGACAGCAAAAGCTTGGCTAGGGTGATTTAAGGCGCGGGTTTGTCACAGGAACCGGGTGTCTGGCCCAGCCTTGAACGAGGCAAGAATTGCCGCGACTGACCGAACCGTCTGAACGCCACAAAAACCCTGATAAATACAATAGGTTAATTCGTAACC
Source organism: Sphingomonadales bacterium (assembly GCA_043740855.1). GTDB lineage: Bacteria > Pseudomonadota > Alphaproteobacteria > Sphingomonadales > Sphingomonadaceae > Novosphingobium. The sequence goes on from JAYUBN010000110.1 coordinate 40,390, forward strand.
TGGCAATTCAACCCAGCGGCCTTCAGCCTCACGCACAGCGCCATCGCGGCGCCAGCGCTGCCCGCCACTGCTTGCAGCCGATAGACAGTGCCAATATCGGCCTTGCCTTCGACGATCCGGTGAGCGCTGCCCGAGAGTGCATCGTAGGATTTGGCCAAATGCTCCCAAGCGCCTTGCGCTGCCTGCTGCGTCGAAAAAGCACCGACTTGTACGCCGATGCCGCCAACCGTGTTTGCGGCGCCAGCGACCGTTGCGGTCGCGCTGAGAACATCGGGCGTTGCAACCGCCGGGCCTTCAGCACCGGTTTGGGGTCCGCGAGCC
>JAYUBN010000111.1:0-5105 GCA_043740855.1 Sphingomonadales bacterium
TAAGCCCGCCCGCTCCGCTGCGCCCAGCGCGCGCCGGCGTGAGAGGGATACATCCAGATGCCGTGGAGGTGCAGGCAATCGAGATCGGCGGCGAGCAGGTTTGCGGCCAGCCCCGGCGCATAGCCGAATTGCGCCGGGCCGGAAACCGCGTGGTTGTGGACAGCGCTGGGCGCGAGGCGGGCGCGGTCCGTCGCGCTGTGTTCATCGGTGAGCGCAAAGACCACTGCCTCGCCGCCGAGCGCGCGGATCATCGCCGCCTGGGCAGCGACGGCCTCAAACACGCCCCCACCCAAGCGTGACGCGGATGCGGTAAGCAAGCCAATGCGGCGACCGGATAGCGGCGCGGACAAATCTGGCCCCTCCCCCTGAGGGGAGGGGAGAAGAACGCCGGCGCTCATCTTCAGACGCCGCCGCGATGCGGTCGGTTGAACAATATCCGTAGATAGGGCGCCAGGGTGTAGGCCACCACCATCAGTCCCCGGCCGCTGTGCGCGCGCACGAAGCCGCGCCAGTCGGCTGCGTGGATGCGCCGATCCTCGCGCAGGCGCAGCGCCAGGCGGGTGCGGCGGGGCAGCGCGGCGTCGAGCGATGTTCCCGCCACACTGTTACCCGCACACGTTCCGCCCGCACGGCTGGCCAGCACCACCGGAACGCCCGCCTGCCGCGCGCGGAAACCATAATCGAGATCGCCGTAGATATGCCGGAACACCGGCGACAGATTGCCCAGCAGGGCTTCGGCGGCGGCGGAGATCAGCACGATATTGCCGCTGATCGTATCGGCCGCTACCGGCTTGCCCACCGGTTGGATCAGGCCGAGCCGCAGCGGGCGCCTGGCGTTGGATCGGCGATGCGCGCCATAATTGATCTCGGCCGTAACGGGATCGGCGGTGGCGGCAGCGACGATCACCGGACCGCCGCGCGGCACCACCGTATCGGCATCGGCCACGAGCATCGCCAGCGTATCGGCGGCCAGTTCGACATCGTCATTAAGCCAGAGGATAAAATCGAAGCGCGTACCCGACGCGTGCGCGGTGTGCCACGCCAGCCGCATCCCGCCATTCCAGAACAAATTGCCGTCGCCCGGGATGACATGCGCCTCGGGCAGCATTGCCCGGACCGCGTCGCCGGTGCCGTCTGTCGAGCCATCATCGACCAGAAACAGGTCCGCGTCCCGAAATTCTGGCTGCCGCGCCAGCGCCCGCAGGCAACGCAGCGTCAGCTCTCGCCGGTTAAAACACGTGATAAGGACGGCAATTCGGGCGGTCGTCATCGCGTCTCTATACGGCAAAGCAGGCCGCCACCAATGGCCTTTGCGGCCAAGTCATGCCATGACCGAAGTATGGAAACAGTAAACAAGGTGGGTCGCAAGGCGGTGGTGCTGCTGTCGGGCGGGTTGGATTCAATGGTGGTCGCGGGGCTGGCGCGCGAAGCCGGCTATAGCGTGCATGCCCTGACCATCGATTATAGCCAGCGCCACCGCCGCGAACTCGACAGCGCCCGCGCAATCGCCGTCCATCTCGGCGCGACCCGACACGTCATCCTGCCGCTGGACCTGCGCCAATTTGGCGGATCGGCTCTGACCGATGACATTGCCGTGCCCAAGGGCGGGGTAGGTGACGACGTCCCGGTTACCTATGTCCCCGCCCGCAATCTGGTGTTCCTGTCGCTGACGCTGGCCTGGGCTGAGGCGCTGGGGGCGCTCGACATTTTCATCGGCGTCAATGCGCTCGATTATTCGGGCTATCCCGATTGCCGCCCCGAATTCATCGCCGGCTTCGCCAATCTCGCCACCCTGGCCACCAAAGCCGGCGACGGCGGTGAACGCTTCGCCATCCACGCGCCGCTGCAATATCTGGGTAAGGCCGAGATCGTCCGCGAAGCCGCCCGGCTGGGGCTGGACCCGGGGATGAGCTGGTCGTGCTACGATCCCCAGCCCGATGGCAGCGCCTGCGGGTTGTGCGATTCGTGCCGGTTGCGGAAAGCGGGCTTTGCCGAGGCCGGGGTGAGCGATCCGACGGTTTACGCGATGCGAAAATAGATAATTTGTGAAGCCTGGAGACCAAGGGGCGCAAACCCCATTCCTGTTGGCGTTGTAAATCGATCCAGAACCGCGCAAATTTTCAGCACGGCAGGAATCGCCTGTCCGCAGTTTGGTGGGGTCCGGAACGGCCAACCACTTTATTATATTTGCGGCATGCAGTCTGAATGTCCGATACGAGGTCGTTTGCAGACGCTTTGCAGCAGGGGGTGACGTCCAAGCTACGCACAGCGACAACAGGACGGGGAGCACGAGGGGGCTACCCCTCGTCCCTTCAACTCTAGTCCATTTCCTGCAAAAGCCGCTCGAAATACGCAATCGTCTGCGCCAGTCCCTCACGCAATGGCACCGTCACATCCCAGCCCAACGCCTCGCGCGCTTTCGCAATGTCCGGGCGGCGTTGCTTGGGGTCGTCCTGCGGCAGCGGCAGGTAACGGATTTGCGAGGGGCTGGCGGTCAGTTCGATCACCAGTTGGGCCAGTTCCAGCATGGTGAACTCGCCCGGATTGCCCAGGTTGATCGGTCCGGTGCAATCGTCGGGTGAGGCCATCATCGCCAGCATCCCGGCCACCAGATCATCGACATAGCAGAAGGCGCGGGTCTGCTGGCCGTCGCCGTAGATGGTGATGTCTTCGCCGCGCAGTGCCTGAACGATAAAGTTCGACACCACGCGCCCGTCGTTGGGGTGCATATGCGGGCCGTAGGTGTTGAAGATGCGCACCACCTTGATCGCCAGTTTATGCTGGCGGTGATAATCGAAGAACAGTGTTTCGGCGCAGCGCTTGCCTTCGTCGTAGCAGGACCGGGGCCCGATCGGGTTGACGTTGCCCCAGTATTCCTCGACCTGCGGGTGGATGGCGGGGTCGCCATAGACTTCGCTGGTCGACGCTTGCAGGATCGGTACGCGCAGGCGTTTGGCCAGCCCCAGCATGTTGACCGCGCCGACGACGCTGGTCTTGGTGGTCTGCACCGGGTCGAACTGGTAATGCACCGGCGAGGCGGGGCAGGCGAGATTGTAGATCTCGTCGACCTCGACATAGAGCGGAAAGGTCACGTCGTGGCGCATCAGCTCGAAATTGGGATGATCGAGCAGGGCAGCGACATTGGTGCGGGAGCCGGTGAAGAAATTGTCCACGCACAGCACATGATGTCCGCGCTCGATCAGCCGGGCACAAAGGTGCGAGCCGATGAAGCCGCTGCCACCGGTCACCAATACGCGCTTTTGAATGGCATAGCGCGCGCGCCGCTCGGTCAACATCATGATACCCCCGTTTACATGGTATTAGCGATTAACGCCGGACGTCGCCAACTCCATCTCGCGCCATTCACATCTGGCGCCAATCACATCTGACGCTGGCTCCAGCCGGGTGCGTATCGCGCGTCATCCCATCCGATCGCCGCTGTAAACTCGGCGATCCGGGCGGCGGCGGCGCTGGCGGCGGGGTCGAAGAGCAGTTCGACGGCATCGGCGAGCCGCTCGGTATCGCCCAGCCAGGCCAGGTCGCGCGATCCCGCCACCAGCCGCCGCCAATTGGCTTCATCCGCCAGCGCCGCCATTGCCCGGGCAATTCCGGCGGTCGAGCCATGTTCGATTACATAGCCGTTGACGAGATTGCGGACCAGAGCATCGCCCGCGCCGACCGCGCTGGAAACGATGACCGGCAGATGAAAGGCCAGTGCTTCATTGACCACCAGCCCCCACTGCTCGACGGTGCTTACCAAGGTCAGCGCGAGCGCATCGGCGAGCAGCCGCGATACCCCCTCCGGCCCAAGAAAGCCGGGCAGATCGACCTGATCGGCGATGCCGAGCGTGGCAATTCGCGCGCGTAAGGCCGCTTCTTGCGGGCCTGCGCCCACCAGTATCAGGCGGTGCGCGCTTGCGCCTGCCGCTGCGCAATAGGCGGCGTAACCCGTGATCAGATCAAGAAGGTTCTTTTTCTCGACGAAGCGCCCGACGAAGAGGAAATGGCGCCGGCTGTGCGGTGCGCCACCCGGCGCCGGCACGTCGCCACCCTGGGCCAGCACGCGCGCCAGCTTCACGCTGTCGTAGCCGGGCAAGACCGGACGGCGGTGAAAGCCCAGAAAGCGGAAATAGGCCATGTGCCGCCCCGCGCCGACCACGGCGGCGCGATACGGCAGCAGCGCCAGCGCCTTGCACAACTCGTACCCGGCATGGCGCGGCACATCGTCGAATTTGGACTCGCTGAGGACCACGACATAGACCCCCCACAGCCGCAGCAGCCACGCCAATACGATGATATCGAGCGCGTTGTAGCCCACGCCTACACCCACCATGCGGCAGTGCCGCAGCACCCTGAACTGGCGATAGAGCCGCCGCAGCGGGGTGATGCTTTCCCAAGATTCGCCGGGAAACAGCGTGACCTTGCGCGCGCCTGCCACCTCGCCCGACGGCGCCCAGGCATAGGTGGTGGAGGTCGTGGCTACTTCCACGGCAATCACTTCTGCCCGCCCGGCCAGCCGCGCGGCGACGGCTTCGCAGCGGTCCACATGATAGGCCCCAAACTGGGACCAGAGCAGGGCCACCTGCGGCAGGCGTGACGGGGTCATCACCGCCGGGTAGCGAGGCTATCGGGCCAGGCAAAGCTGAATTTAGAGTGTGCGGACAAAAAGTGGGCAGCGATTGTTGTCAGTCAATTACGCCACCACAATAATTGGCCCCTTAATGCGACCCTGCCGCATCATCGCAAACAATATTCTTGCGATTTAGCCTTTTAGCCCGATCTGAAACAGCCGTTCCTGCAAAAACGCATCTGCGGGGATCGCTTCCGGGTAACGATCTGGCTGCTTGTCCGACACGCAATTCCGCAGCGTCACCAAGCTATAATCCGAGGGCAGGTGCAGGAAAAACGGCATTGCGTAGCGGCTCAGCCCGGCCCGCGCCGCGTCGGGATTGCGTACGCGGTGCGTGGTGGAGGGCAAGACGTGGTTGGTCAGCCGTTGCAGCATGTCACCGATATTGACCACCAAGGCGCCCGGTGGCGGGGACACGGGAGTCCAGGTGCCTTGGCGGGTCAGCAGTTCGAGCCCGGCTTCCTCGGCGCCGAGC
>JAYUBN010000112.1:0-5099 GCA_043740855.1 Sphingomonadales bacterium
CTGCCGGACAGCCACTCGCCCGCCTTCACGCTATTAAGTCACTTTTTCCCGCTGCAAGGCCAAGTCTTCACGCTAGAATGGACGTCCAGGCATGACCAAGATAAAATGTGCGATCATCGGTTCCGGCAATATCGGCACCGACCTGATCTACAAGTTGCAGCGCAGCGAACGGCTGGAACCGGTTTGGATGGTGGGCATCGATCCGCAGTCCGAGGGACTGGTACGTGCTCGGGATATGGGTCTGAAAACGACTGCCAAGGGCGTTGCTGGCATCCTCGACCATATTGCCGCCGATGATGTCCGGATCGCTTTCGATGCGACTTCGGCCTATGTCCACAAGGCTAATTCGGACAGCCTCACCGCGCTGGGCGTGCTGATGATCGACCTGACCCCAGCGGCAATCGGCCCCTATTGCTGTCCACCGGTCAATTTGGCCGAGGTGGCGCGCGCCGGTGCCACCAATATCAACATGATCTCGTGCGGGGGGCAGGCGACCATCCCCATCGTTCACGCCGTCTCGCGGGTTCAGCCGGTCGATTATGCCGAGATCGTCGCCACTGCCGCCTCGAAGTCAATCGGGCCAGGGACGCGTGCCAATCTCGACGAATTCACGTTCACCACCTCTGCCGCCGTCGCGAAGGTCGGCGGGGCCAAACGCGGCAAAGCGCTGGTCGTGGTCAACCCGGCCGAGCCGCCGCTGATGATGCGTGACACCATCTATTGCCTGACTGAAAGCGAACCCGACCGCGCCGCGATCACGGCGTCGGTGCACGACATGGTCGCCGAGGTGCAGCGCTACGTGCCCGGTTACAAGTTGGTCAACGGGCCGATTTTCAACGGCAACAAGGTTACTGTCTGGGTCGAGGTCGAGGGTCTGGGCGATTACCTGCCCAAATATGCCGGCAACCTCGATATCATGACCGCGTCGGCGGTCCGCGCCGCTGAACTGTTTGCGGCCGGTATGACCGATTCGTCACTTCAATCCCAAACTGCGGAGGCTCTGTCATGAGCAGTCACTTGAAAGGGCGCAAGGTCACCTTGCATGACATGTCCCTGCGCGATGGGATGCATGCCAAGCGCGAGCAGATTTCGATCGAGCAGATGGTGGCAATCGCGTCCGCGCTCGACGCGGCGGGCGTTCCGATTATCCAGGTCACGCATGGCGCCGGAGTCGGCGGCAATTCGCTTCAGCACGGCTTTGCCCCACACAGTAATGCCGAATATCTGAGCGCGGTCGTGCCCCACATGACCCAGGCGAAGATATCAGTGCTGTTGGTGCCCGGCATGGGCACCATGGCGGACCTGCGCGAAGCCTATGACTGCGGCGCCCGCAGCGTTCACGTCGCAACCCACTGCACCGAAGCCGATACGACCCCCCAGCACATTGCCTTTGCCCGCAAGCTGGGCATGGACACCACCGGCTTTCTGATGATGGCGCATCTCAACGACGCTCAATGCCTGGCCGAGCAGGGCAAGCTGATGGAAAGCTACGGCGCGCAGACGGTCTATATCACCGATTCAGCCGGTGCGATGTTGCCTGATGACGTGCGCAAGGTAATCGCAACGCTGCGCAGCGCGCTGAATCCCGAGACCGAGATCGGCTTTCATGGCCATCACAACCTGGGCATGGGGGTCGCCAATTCGATCGTCGCGATCGAGGAGGGCGCCAGCCGAATCGACGCCTCGCTCGCCGGTTTGGGAGCTGGCGCCGGAAACACCCCGCTGGAGGTGCTGGTCGCAGTTTGCGAGCGCATGGGCATCGAGACTGGCTGCGACTTGTTCAAGCTGATGGACGCTGCCGAGGACATCGTCACCCCGATGATGGACCAGCCGGTGCGAGTCGACCGCGATTCGCTGACGCTGGGCTTTGCCGGAGTGTATTCCACCTTCCTGCTCCACGCCCAGCGCGCGGCACGCGAACACGGCGTTTCAGCGCGTGACATCCTGATGGAACTTGGCCGGCGCAAGATGATCGGCGGACAGGAAGACATGATCGAAGACGCAGCGCTGACCATGGCGCGCGAACGGGCGTAAAGCACTAAACGGGAGATAATTATGTCGATGCGAGGCGCGCTGCGAGTCGGCGAAATACAGATCCGGGTGACGGACATGGCACTGGCTAGGCAGCATTATGTCGAGCGCATGGGCCTGCTCGAAGTGATGGAGGACGAGCAGGGCCTCGTCTATCTGAAGTGCTGGGATGAACACGAGCACCATTCGGTAATCCTGCACGAGGCGGCGGAACCCGGCGTCGATTACTTTGCCATCCGCGTCTATGACGATGCCACGCTGACCCGTTTTGGCAAGGGTGTCGAGGCGTTCGGGCTGGCGGTCGAGAACATTCCGGCGGGACGCTATCCCGCCAGCGGGCGGCGGCTCCAGTTCACTCTGCCGAGCGGCCATGTCATGCAACTCTATGCCGAGAAGCAGCTTACCGGCAACACGCTGGGCTATCTCAATCCCGGCACAACGCCTGACGAAGGCGTGATCCGCGGGTTCCGCGTCAACCGTCTCGACCACGTCCTGCTGGGCGGCATCAACCTGGACGAGACGGCGCGGCTGTTCATGGAGGTATTCGATTTCGACAATTCGGAAAAGATCATCGACCATGAGAGCAAGGCGACGATGGCGGTTTTTCTGACGTGCTCGACCAAGCCGCACGATATCGCCTTTGTCGCGCAGCCCAACCCGGGGTGCTTCCACCACGTCTCGTTCCTGCTTGAATCCGCGCATGACGTGATCAAAGCCGCCGACCTTGTCGGAAAGTACCGTATCCCGGTCGATATCAGCCCCAATCGCCACGGGGTTACGCGCGGGATGACGATCTATTTCTTCGATCCCGCCGGCAACCGCAACGAGGTCTTCGCCGAAGGGTACGTCCATTATCCCGACACCCCGACGATCGTCTGGACCACCGACGAAATGGGACCCGCAGGCTGGGCCCAGGACAATGTCGTGCGGCCGAGTTTCTTCGAGGTCGTGACCTGACAGCGCGACTGATTGTCAAACAGCACAGAGGACGAGTGGCCATGCCCGAATGCGAACTTCCCGAAGGCTTCCAGGATCTGGAATGCTTTACCGCCTATTGGGTGCGCGATACATCGCACCAACGGCTGCAGCAGCGGTCGCAGGCGTCGATGGCGGAGATCAGAACTTTCTACGACGCCATGCTGGCGCGTGCGGAAGACGCCATCGCCTATTGCGACCAATTCCCGCTGGGCGACATGCCCGCTACCGCCGACCGGCTGATGAAGCTACTGCTCGCGCTGGGCCAGGCGGCGGTTGCCGTCGAAATGCATGGCCAACCCCGTGCGCACCATTCAGTTTGGCCTAATGCGATTACCGTTACCACCGGTCCTGTACCGTATGGGACCGCCGCTTAAAACATCGTGCGAAAAACAGGGCGCCGGTTTTGCGCTGTAGCGACGCGACAGCAATGGCATAACGCCGCCAATATCTGGGAGAAGATGACATGAGCACTGCGCCAGCAGAGGTTTTTGAAGAGTTCGGAGTTGAAAGCCTGACGCTTGCGGCAGGGCTGGATACCGATCCGGTTTCGGTAGAGACCTATCGTTCCCCCGAACTATTCGAGAAGGAACGCAATCAGGTGTTCAGGCGCGCGTGGCTATGTCTGGGCAGGGTCGATCAGTTGCCCGAGCCCGGAAGCTTCTTCGTGAAGCCGGTCGAAGTGTGCAAGGCGTCAGTGCTGGTCACGCGCGACAACGCCGATCGCATCCAGGCATTTCACAATGTCTGCAAGCATCGCGGCAATCTGCTGGCGCTGACCCAGAACGGCAAACAGAGCCGTTTTACCTGCGCCTACCACGGTTGGACCTACAAGAATGACGGCGCGTTGATCGGCGTCCCCGACCAGGGCCATTTCTTCGATCTCGACAAAAAGAACTGCGGGCTCACGACCATCGCCACCGATGTCTGGGAGGGCTGGATCTTCGTCAATTTTCAGAAGGTCCCTGAGGTTTCGCTCAAGGAATTCCTCGGTGACTACGGTGAGGCGTTTGCGGGCGTTCCCTACATGAATTGCGACCAGGAACTGGTCATCCAGGCGCGCTTCAAGGCCAATTGGAAACTGATTCACGATGCTTTCACCGAGGCCTATCACGTGCCACATATGCATCCGGCGACACTGGCGCCAGGCTTCTCGCATCCGGTGAAAAACAAGTTCGCCGCCCCGGTCAGCGGCCAGCTCCATGGTATTCACCGCGCCGTCTCCACTTACGGCAACCCCGAATACGCCCCGCCGCCCAATTCACGCGTCGAGCAATTGACGAACACCGTCGACACCGGCGGCGTCCTGGGCGCCGACCTCAGCGACGAAGTCCTGCAGATGCGCGCCCATCCCGGGGTTAACCCAACCAAAAACATCAGCTGGGCCGCCGATGTGACCTCGATCTTTCCAAACTTTCACATCGATTTTTCACCGGGCGGCTTCTGGACCCACGAATTCTGGCCGACCGCTTATAATGAAACCCATTGGATACTGCGCGTGCGGATGCCCAAGGCGACATCGGTTCGTCAGCGCATCCAGCAGGAACATTACGCCGCGCGCTGGGCTGAAGTAGTGCTTGAGGACGTCACCAATTGCGAACGTATCCAGCAGGGGCTTGAATCCGGCGCGATTGACGCGATGCAGTTGCAGGATGGTGAGTTCATGATCCGGCATTCGATACGGACACTGGAAAGATGGCTTGACGCCGAAACGGTCCGCGAGGCGATAGCTGGCTAAAGGCCTGGCTCGAAATTCGCCAGAAAATCAATTTGAGCCCGAAACTGCCATGGCGCGTTCCAGCGCCATGGCAGTTTTGAAGGCAATCGCCGGATTGTCGATCTGCACCGCCAGCAGACCACCGACATGTTTGCGCGCCACCTTGACAATGGTGGCCGATTGCGGCGGATTATTGTGCGAAATCGCAACTCCGGCGGGACATCGGTAGTCTTGCAGCGCGCAATGGCGACGGCGACGATGCCGAATTCATTTCATTTTCAGCGGCGCGGACGATCAAATAGACAAGGGGCAGCTCCCTCGGCGCCAAAGAAGCGTGGCTGGATCGCGCACCCGCGATCCAGCCACCCTATTCAAC
>JAYUBN010000113.1:0-5077 GCA_043740855.1 Sphingomonadales bacterium
TTCAGCGCCTGGATGTAGCGTACGTCCGTGACATTGAATTGACCATTGTTCTGCTGAAACGCATCGATGATCGCGTAGAGCTTCTTTTCTTTTTCGCCCTGGTATTTCCAGTAAGCGTCCATCGTCATCCGGAACGGGTCTTCCCACTTGTCCCAGTCGTGAATCTTGATGCCCTCGAATTTGAGCATGCGAAACACTTCATCCATAGGCTGATAAGTAGTCTCCCAGCCAAGGTCGCGCGTCATCATCGCGTAATTTTCTTTGAGGCTGAGCTTGCGGCCACCGGTCGCAGGTGACTTTGTCGCAGGTGTGTTTGTCACGGGCATTATCCTACTCCTCGATGTCATGCCAAAAAATCACGAATTCGTCTTCGGTCTCGTCTACCGTGCCACCTAGCGAGATCGTATTAAGCTGCAGTTCGCGCAGGTCGAAATCGCGGCCAATGCGTTCCTCGATCGATCGGCGCGCAATCGTCAGCCGACCGGGGGCGACAATACGCACCATTGCCGGGGTTTCGTGAACCTGCGCCAGCGGATTGTCGGCAACGATTGCCTCGATGATCGGCATGGTGTCATAGTTCGCCTGGAGCGCGATGAAGACGGGACTGGTCGATGCCGTGCTCATGTGCCTGTCTCCAGCCCAAGCCTGACAATTCGCGCGTCGAGCGCGGCAACGACATTGCCGAAGCTGTCGGCTGCATCGCTGCCCAAAAATCGTTCGGCCAGCGGACGGCAGGCACCAACCAACGCTTCGCGCCACTTTGCCGTCCATCCGGCCAGCAGTACCTGGTTGGCATCGCTGTCGCGCGCGGCGGCCTTGATCACCGCGTCAACCCAGCGCACGTTTTCATCCTGCCAGCGGGTAAGCAGCTCGGTTGCCAGGCGGATCGAGTGCGCCCCTTGCGCCGACAATTCAGCATCGATGTGCCCAAAGAACAGTGGGTAGATCAAGGCATCGGCGACCAAATTCTGCGCCACCAGCAGTTCAAACCAGTCGCGGGTGACAAACATGTTCTCGATCTCGCGGCGCAAGCCCTGCCAGGCGTCCGCTTCCAGCCATTCGCGCTTGGCGGCGGGCAGCGAAGTTCCAATCGCGCCGTCGAGCAGCAAACCGATCCGGCTTAGGTGCTGCGCCATCGCCAGCCGGTCCATCGTATTCATCATGGCCGCCTGCGTTATCGCGGCTCCCCAACCATAGGCGCTAATGTGCGCATTATTGGTATTTGCGCCCCATTCGTAATGGCGCAGCGTGACCAGCGCGGCAACGATGCGATCATGCAAATCCTGCGGCAAGCCCTGCAACAGACCGCCTTGCTCGATGAAATGCATTTGCCGGTCGGCGCCGTCCTGCCAGCGCGCGCGGGTCATCGTGTACGTGCCGTAATAGAATTGGCGAGGGTCTTTGAGGTCGTACCAGTCGGACATCGCTATCGCGGTGCGCGCCTTGTCATACATTTCGCGGGTCGGGTCCCACAACGGCTTGTAATGGAAGTTAACCTCGCTCTGAAGGTCGCAAGTCGCCTCTTGATAGCGGCTGGCCGGCTTGTCACCGAAGCGCCGTTCGAGGTGCGCAAAAGTGTTGCGGATTGGCTTGACGCTGGCGGTTTTGATATCGACTTGCATGAGGTTCCTCGAAATTTATTCGACAAGGCCAGGTTCACCAAAACGCCACTTGGCGGCATCGTGGTCGCAGGCCAGCGCCTGCTCGGCGCTTAAGAAACAGACTTGGTTGTCGTGACAAAATTCATCGAATGCCGGTTTGGGCAGGATCAGTTCCACGCCAAGCAAAGGGTCGCCTAGCGAAAACAAAAACTCGACGAAACCGTTGCTTCGGACATTCAGCACACGAGCGTAGGCTATCAGATCTCCGCCGCTCTCGCCAATCGCTGATCGCTGCCTCGCGCTCAATTGCTTTCTTCTTTCCCAAACGCTGCTTGTTACCGTTTGATAAGCAAGGTCCATGCCAAATGGATCATCGCGATAATTTTTATGATATCGTAGCCGCCTTGCGCTGCGTAATCCCGCCGGAAATGGCAGTCGGCCGGCATCGGCGATCAGACAGTCAGCATTGCGTGAGGGCTACCTGCCGCTTGGCATTGCCCGAAATGATGAATCGAGGCATACACTGTTTATCGAAAACATGAAAGAAGTGCGGGCATGGCCAAAACCACTCACAACCAAGCGACGACGAGCGGGTCAGCCTATCCCGATTTCGCCGATCTGCTGGAGAAGGTCCATTTCGCGCATCACGAAGGGCGCATCTGGCTTGACCAGCAGCGTATGGTGCTCATGCACACCTCGGCGCTGGGGGTGTTGCGCGCCGAGTTGATCGAGAGCCTCGGGATCAATAGCGCGCGGGGATTGCTGACCCGGATCGGCTATAACTCGGGCGCCCGCGACGCCCGCTTGACGGCTTCGCTGAGGGGGCAGTTGACCGAAGCCGAAGCGATCTCGTCAGGCGCGCAGCTGCACATGCTGGAGGGGATGGCCAGGGTCGAACCGGTCCGGCTTGAGGTCGATGTCGCCAGCGGGCATTTTTACGGCGAATTTCTGTGGTACGGTTCGGCTGAGGATGAGGAGCATACCCAGCGCTACGGAATCGGGGTTGAACCGGCGTGCTGGATGCAGGTCGGATACGCCTCGGGCTTTGCGAGTGTATTTGTGGGGAAGCCGGTGCTGTTTCGCGAAGTGAGCTGCGCGTCGCAGGGCGAGCCGCATTGCCGGATTATCGGCAAGCCGGTCGATGCCTGGCAGGATGTTGATCACGAACTGAGCTTTCTGAGCGTCGATGCCTTGACCAGCGGCTTGACCGCGGCGCGTTTCGCCGAGGAAGGCGTTGCCGAGGATGATATGGGTGACGGCGGGCAGGCATCGCTGCGCCCGCTACCCGACCCGGCGGTCGTTGGCGCTTCGGCTGGATTCAATGCAGTTTGCCATATGCTGCGCCGCGTGGCGAGTTCGCAGGCGACGGTGCTGCTGCTCGGCGAGAGCGGGGTCGGCAAGGAGGTGCTGGCCCGCGCGCTGCACCGGATCAGCCCACGCGCGGCAAAACCGTTTATCGCCCTCAATTGCGCGGCGATCCCTAATGAGCTGATCGAAGCCGAGCTGTTCGGTGTCGAGCGCGGGGCATACACCGGCGCGACCGCCGGCCGCGAAGGCCGGTTCGAGCGTGCCGATGGCGGTACTTTGTTCCTCGACGAAATCGGTAACATGGCGTGGACTGCGCAAGGCAAGCTGCTGCGCGCGCTGCAGGAACGCGAGATCGAGCGCGTTGGCGATATCAAGGTGCGCAAGGTCGATGTCCGGGTCGTGGCGGCCACCAACCTCGACCTGCGCGAAGAGGTCCGGCAAGGCCGGTTCCGCGAGGATTTGTTCTACCGCCTCAATGTATTTCCGGTGAGGGTTCCGCCGCTGCGCGAACGGCGCGAAGACATTCCGATTTTCATGAACCACTTCCTGCGCAAGTTCTGCGAACGAGACGGCAAGGCGATCGGCGGATTTACCGCGCGGGCGGTTGACGCGATGCTCAGCTATGACTGGCCGGGTAACGTGCGCGAATTGGAGAACCTGATCGAACGCGGGGTGATCCTGGCGCCCGAGCAGGGCACGATCGACATCGGCCATTTATTTCTCGGGGGCGAGGAAATTACCGATCGGTTGCTGTCGATCGGTGGCGACGGGCGACTGCATCGAACCGGGCAGAGCGGGGACAGCGCATTGCAGGCGAAGCCCGGTGACGGGCTTCAGCAGCAAATAGATGCTTTGTTGTCGGGTTCCGGGTTGCCGGATGCTGGCGGCGAGGCTGCGACCATATCGCTGGTCGATATCGAGAACCGGCTGATCGAGAGCGCCGTTCGGCAATCGGCGGGCAATTTGTCGGCAGCGGCCCGCTTGCTCGGTATCAGCCGGCCCAAGCTAGACTATCGGATGAAGACGCGCGGCATCTGAACTCGATCAGTATTTGGCGCTTATCGTCGTCCCGCCATCGACGAGCAATGCTTGTCCGGTCATATGGCGTGCCGCGTCCGAGGCGAGGAAGGCGATGACCCCCGCCACGTCCTGCGGCTCGCCGATGCGTCCGAGCGGGGTGGCACGGCGCAGCGCCGCCTCGCGTTCGGGCTCCTCGTAAAGCGCCTTGGCGAAATGCGTTCGGATCACCCCCGGAGCGACGGCATTGACGCGAATCCCCTGCGGTCCGAACTCGACCGCCAGATTGCGCACGAGTTGGAAGTCAGCGGCTTTCGTGACATTGTAGGCACCGATGTCGGCGCTGCCGGTCAGCCCGCCGATCGAGGACACGACAATGATCGCGCCTTCGCCCCGCGTCGCCATCTCGGGCGCGACCATGTGGATGAGCCAGTGATTGGCCAGGACGTTGTGTTCGAAAATCGCGCGGAATTGATCGTCGGTGATGCCGGCCATCGGGCCGTAGTGGGTATTTGAAGCCGCGTTGCACACCAGGATATCGATCTGGCCGAACGTCGCGCGGGTCTGCGCCACCAGATTTGCAAGTGCATCGCGTGATGCAATGCTGGCGGCCACCGCGATCGCCGTACCAGCGCCGTGACGTGCATTGATCGCGACCGCGACCAAGTCGCAAGCGTCCTGCTTGCGACTCGATATGACGACTTTTGCGCCCAGTCCGGCCAGCGTCTCGGCGGTGGCCCGGCCGATGCCGCGCGACGACCCCGTTATTACCGCGACCTTGCCGGTCAGATCGAACGGGTTCACGCAGGTATTCCGATGTTCGGGTTCAAAATCTGCGCCGCGCGCTGGCCGCGCTTGTCAGGCATCCAGCTTCTCCGCCGCTGAACTGAGGGTCATGTCGCGCTCGAACCCGTCGTTCTGCCAATCGCGCAGCACGTCCATATATTCGAACGGGCCACCGCCATAATTGCTGAGCCAGATCGAGTCGCGTTCGTTCTGACCTTCATTGTTGTAATAGCCGGGGGTGCATTCGCGCAGGAAACTGGTGTCTTTCGCGGCCTTTTCTTCCAGCACATCGAGCCAGCGATCCTCCGCTGCCACGGTCGGTTCCATCCGCGTGATCCCGGCCTGCCGGCACTTCGCCACCGTGA
>JAYUBN010000114.1:0-5066 GCA_043740855.1 Sphingomonadales bacterium
CTGCACCTGTTTCTCGACCGTCAGCAGGGCATCAAAGCCCGAGCCCACCGGCTTGAACAGCAACGACGCCCCGAAACTGTCATTCTTGCCGCCACCAGTGCGGCTTTTTGAAGTGGTGTTATAGTAATAGCCATCGGTCTGGTCATGGAAGTACCAGCCCTTTATGCCCCAGCTCGAACCGTTGCCGTAATTGACGATGGCCTTGGCATTCCAGGTATTCCACTGACCGTAAGACGCCTCCAGCTTGGCGCCGGGCACCATGGTCGGCAGGGTCCGCTGGATACTGAGCACACCGCCGATGGTGTTGGCGCCGAACAACGTGCCCTGCGGCCCGCGCAGGACTTCGATCTGGGCGATGTCAAAGGCATCCTGCAACTGACCGGTGTTGGTGCCGATGGTCACGCCGTCGACGACCACGCCGACAGTCGGCGTCTGCGACTTTTCGATGTCGGCGTATGTCAGCCCCCGGATCGAGAGGTTGGCCGCCTGGGCACCTGTATTCTGCTGCGTGATCAATAGCCCCGGCGCAGCGCCGGACAGATCGCCGATGTTCGCCGACCCTTTGTTTTCAAGCATCGCGCCGGTGATCGCGGTAATCGCCACGGGCGTCGACTGCAGCGATTCACTACGGCGACGAGCCGAAACGATGATCATGCCGGAATCGTTAGTGATGGCAGCGCCGGAGGCTCCGGCAGGTGCCGCCGTCGGGGCAGCGGGCGCGGCGGTGTCAGCCAGTGCCGGCATAGCAAAAGCTGCGAGCGCGGATCCTGCCATGGCCAATGATATGTAACGGCGCTGTTCAAGATTTCGCATTGCAATCCTACCCCTTTGAAATCAGCAGCCACTAGTTCAGCCACTGTGATTATTGCTTCCTATGCACAGAACCGGGCAACCATTTTAACTGCTACAAATTACAGGTGCGTCCGGCGACGCGACCGGCGACCACATCATGTGCCCAACGGGAGCTGATCAATGCCAACCAACCGCCGATTTCTGCTCGTCCGCCGGCCGCAAGGTGTACCCGTTGCCGATGATTTCCAGCTTGTCGAAGAAGCGGTAGCGGCGCCGCCTGCCGGCGGTTTTGTTGTGCGCAACCATTATGCCTCGCTCGATCCGGCGCAGCGCGGCTGGATGGACGATGTGCCGAGCTATATGCCGCCGATCGCGCTGGGCGATGCCGTACGGGCGACCACCGTCGGCGTCATCCACGCGTCCGATAATCCCGCCTACAAGCCGGGAGACTGGGTGCTGGGCGTCAACGGCCTGGAGGAATACTCGATCGGCATACCGGGTGGATTTACAAGCCCTATCGACGTGTCCGCGGTCGATTCCCCGTCGCGCTATCTGTCGATCCTGGGCGCCGTCGGGCTTACGGCCTATTTCGGAATGACCGATGTGGCCAGACCAAAGCCAGGCGAAACCCTGCTGGTGTCGGGAGCGGCAGGCGCGGTCGGGTCGGTGGTCGGGCAAATCGGGAAACTGCGCGGCTGCCGGGTGATCGGCATCGCTGGCGGCCCCGAGAAATGCCGCCGCCTGATCGAGGACTTCGGCTTTGACGCAGCCATCGATTACAAGGGCAAGCGGTTGCGCGAGCTATCGGAAGAAATCGCTGCGGTAGCGCCAGGCGGCATCGACATCCTGTTCGAGAACGTCGGCGGCATTATCCTTGAAGCCGGGATCTTTAATCTTGGGCATAACGCGCGCGTCATTCTGTGCGGCCTGATCAGCGAATACAACGAAACCGAAAAGACTGGAGTCCGCAATTTGTGGCAGGTGCTGACCAAGGAGGCGACCATCCACGGCTTCCTGATTTCGGCCTATGTCTCGCGCTTTGGCGAGGGCGCAGCGCAGATGGCGCACTGGATGGCGCAAGGCCGGGTCCATATGGACGAAGATATCCAGCAGGGCCTCGAAAACGCTTTCCCCGCGTTCATGCGACTGTTTTCCGGTGCCAATACCGGCAAGCTTGTGCTGAAGATCGCCTGATGGCCACTGGCAATATCTCACTGCGGCTGGAAGGCCGCAGCGCTCTGGTCACCGGCGCAGGCTCCGGCATCGGTGCCGCCACCGCGCGCCGGCTTGCCGCCGACGGTGCGCGGGTATTTACCGTCGACCTCACGGGCGCGGTTGACCGCCATGCCGACGTTACTGCACCGGGCATCAACGCGGAGCTGGTGGCCGAGGCGGTGGCGCGAAACGGCGGACTGGATATTCTGGTGCCTTGCGCAGGTATCTCAGCCTTTCACCCGCTGGAAGGGCATGACGATGTGTATTTCGACAAAGTCATGGCGGTGAATGTCACCGCCGTGTTCCGGCTGATCCGCGATGCCGTGCCCGCGCTGAAACGGTCAGCCCATGGCCGGGTCGTCACCATCGGTTCCACCATGGCGCGTTTCGGCGATACCGGGCTGGTCGCGTATGGCGCTTCGAAACACGCGGTATTGGGTATGACGCGCTCGATTGCTTGCGAACTGGGGCCATTCGGAATCACCGTGAATTGCCTGCAACCCGGCGCAATCGAAACCCCGATGACCGAGCCGGCATTCACCCAGATGCCTGAGTTGCGCAGCTATTTCGAAAAGAAGGCAGCGCTGGGCCGACTGGGCCGACCCGAGGACATCGCCGATGTCATTGCCTTTCTGGCTTCGGACGATGCCCGCTTTATGTCGGGCCAGGGGTTTTTCGTCGATGGCGGGGCGATGCAGCGGCAATGATTATCATCGCCGTTCACCCGGTCTAGCGCCTTAGAACTGGACGCGCTTGGTATAGCCGCCGTCGATCACGACATTGGTGCCGGTAGTATAGGATGACGCCGGGCTGGCCAGGAAGACGATGGTCTTGGCCACTTCGTCAGGCCCGCCCCAGCGGCCCAGCGCGAACTGCGCCTCGGTGGCCGCATACAACTCGGGCGCCCCTGCCTTGATTGCTTCCCAGTTGCCGCCCGCAAACGCGATCGGGCCAGGGGACACCGCGTTGACGCGAATGCCCTTGGCGCCCAACGCTTGGCCCAATTGCTTGGCATAAACCAGCAGCGCGCCCTTCAGCGCATTGAACGCCTGCGGCACGATGAAGGTTTCCATCGCGGCGGTGCTCGACAAAATCACGATCGACCCGGCGCCGGACTTTTCCAGATACGGCTCCAGCGTTTCGCAGCCGATGACGGTGCCCTTCAGGTCGGTATTGTAGCAGGCGTCCCAATCGCCCGTTGCGCCCGAACCCGAGGCACTGGCCCCGGGAACAAAGATATCGCAGCCGCCCAGGCGGTCGGCGGCGGCGGTCAGCCACGACTTGTACCCATCGAGGTCCGAAATGTCGAAAACTTCACCGATAACGGTTCCGCCATGGCGCGACAGCGAAGTAACCGTCGCTGCGACCTGTTCGGCATTGCGTGAAAAGAAGGCGATGTCGCAGCCCTCGGCGGCAAAGAATTCAAGCGCGGCCCGGCCAATACCGCGACTTCCCCCGGTCAGAATGACCTTCTTGCCCTTGAGACCCAGATCCATCGTACTCTCCCTGACCCACTTCATTAATTCGCGAACGTATCTCGAATAATTTGCCCAGACCAGCCACTGCCTTTTTGGTCAGGGCCGTCGGGCGTCGCTCCGTGATAGCCTCTATACTGCAAACAGTTCGAGGGAGAAAATCATGGGTCGTCTTAGCGGCAAGAGCGCCATCATCCTGGGCGCCAGCAGCCAAGGCAACATGGGCCAGCATATTGCGGAGCGTTTTATCGCCGAAGGTGCGCGCGTGCTGGTCGCCGGGCGCAAGGGCGATGTGCTTGCAGAATTTGCCCGGCAGGCCGGCTGCGAATGGGCCATCTGCGACCTGACGGACCTTGCCAGTGTCAACATGCTGGCCGATGTGGCGGAAGATCGGCTGGGCGGTATCGATATCGCCTTGAATTCCACCGGCTGGGGTCTGCTCAAGCCATTCCTGGACACCACAGAGCAGGAACTTGCGGCGGTTACCGCGTTGCAATTCGTCGGCCCGTTCCAGTTTTTTCAGGCAATGCTTCGCAAAATGGCGTTCAGCAGAGGTGGGCGCGGCGGATCGATCCTCCAGATCAGTTCGGCGACAGCGACGATCATGATGAACGACCATGCCGCCTATATGGGCACCAAGGCCGGCACCGATCACGTCATCCGCTGCATCGCGCATGAATTCGGCAAGGAGGGCATCCGCGCCAATTCGATCTCGCCCGGCCTGACCGACACACCGATGACTGCCAGCCACAAAGAAGTGCCCGGCCTGTTCGACGCATTTCTGCCCGGCTATCCGCTGGGCCGGATCGGCACCGCGGATGATATCGCCGCCGCCGCCGTGTTCCTGGTCAGTGACGAATGCTTCATGACCGGCGACAATCTGCAAGTGAACGGCGGGCTGACCCTGCGTCGAAACCCGATGAACGACGAAATCGCCGCCAGCGTCGCGCGTGCCACCGGCCAGGCCTAGACAATCGCGTCAGGTCGCGCCGATCGCCAGCTTGGCGCGAATATCTGCCCGCAACTGGTCCTTGCGTACCTTGCCCGAAGCGGTGCGGGGGAATTCTTCGACAAATTCGAAACGTTCGGGAATTTTCTGGCGGGCCAGGCCGCTGGCAGCGACATGGTCGGCCAGCAGCCGTGCGTCCGGGGGGGAGGTGCCTGCGACAATGACATAGGCGCAAATTCCTTCGCCCAGCCGCGCGTGCGGCATCGCGACGACCGCAGTCTCGTGCACCGCCGGGTGGCGTTGCAGCACGTCCTCGATCTCCTTGGCGCTGATGTTCTCGCCGCCGCGAATGATCAGGTCCTTTTTACGCCCGGTGACGGTCAGTGCCCCGGCGTCGGTCAGCACGCCCAGATCGCCGGTGCGGAAAAAGCCGTCGGCGGTGATCGCTTCTGCGGTCTGGCCGGCATCGGCATAGCCCAGCATCATGCCGGGCCCGCGCGCCAAAATCTCGCCCTCCGCGCCGCAGGGCAGATCGTGACCATTGTCATCGACAATGCGCACCGCATAATCGACCACTTCGCCATCGGTGGTTGCCGCCAGATGCCGGTCGCGAGGCCAGCCGAACGTCACCAGCG
>JAYUBN010000115.1:0-15346 GCA_043740855.1 Sphingomonadales bacterium
GCGCACGGTGCAGGAATCGAAACTGTTTCCGGTGCCAGCCTATATGCTGTTGTCGTACCTGATGTGTTTTTATCGCTATCCGGCCCTGCTGCGCAAAATCGAAGCGGTGATGCCGGCCGAGGAAATCGGCGACCGGGCGCGGGCGATTGGCGCCAAATTCGGCAATCTGGCGGGCTGGGGGATGCCCTGCTTTTATCTGCTCGGACGCGAGATGCTGATCAACTTTGGCATGTTGCGCCCCGAGGATGCCGCTGAGGATGTCGTCTTTGTGCTCGATTTCTGGCGCCGGTTCAAATTGGCGCAGCAGCGCGAGGATGGCCATCTCAACGCGCGCGAATTCGGCCAGCGGGTGCAATTGCTGCCCGACCGAAGGGTCAGGCGCTTTCACGAAGAACTGCACGCCTGCGCCAATGGCAGCCGCCTGCACAAGGCTGCGCAAGCCTTCATGGCGGCGGTATCGCAATACGGCTTTATGGTCAGCTGCGAGAGCCGGGTGACGCTGAACAACTCGGGGCCATACCGGATCGGCGCCGATCGCGAGCTGATCATCCGCGACTTCAGCGACCTGGCCGAGGGCGATTACCCGTGGCTCGACGGGGTTGGCGCGAAGGTGCCCTACAACAATCTCACCGTCACCATGGCGGTGCAGGATTGCCATTTTTATTTGATGGACGACTGGGGCAGTTTTGAAAGCCGCCCGGAATTCACCGCCGACAAGCTGGTCGGAGTGGGTCTTTACACCTCGGACGTGCTGTCGGACGGCCACCTGCCGATCGGCATGGGCTCTCCCGAGGAATTGGCCGAGACCTTCGAGGCGCTCGCGGTGACGGTGCGCGACGCCATCGCCGGTCTGTGGAAGCGTGTGGCCGGGTGGAGCCGCGATGAGATGATGGACGCTGGCGCCATTGTCTATTTCTCGATGGCCAAGGATTTCGCCCACATCGCCGGGGTCTACGAGCATGACGACTGGATGACGGTGGACAGCCGTGCCGACCGCTTCCGTCCGCTGCTCAACGACGAATTCGGACGTGATTTTCTCGGCGAGATGGTCGGGCTGGTCAATTTGCCCAGCCAGCACCTTGCTGGCCATGTCATGATGCAGCACAGCAATCAGCCTCGGCGGTACCTCAGCCACATCCCCTTCACCGCCGCCGCCCGCTACGGCGGCGATGGTACGATGATGCCGGATGAGTTGACCTCGGGGGTGACCAGCCATGGCCGCACCCGCGACAGCTACACCACCACTGCCGGTCGGCTGTCGCTGGCCGAGTACAACGCCCAGGCGCGCGCCTGCCAGCCCGCGCAGATGGCCGAGCGTTATCGCGCCCTGTCCGATAGCTGGCTGAAATGGCACCCCGACGACCCACGCGCCGTCGAGCTGGAACGACTCGAACGAACGCGCTCCAGAGGATAATTCGATGGCCCAATTTTCCCTTACCCCCGCCAATGGTCATGACCTGGAAGCGCTGCTGCGCGAATTCGAAGCCAGTGACCTGGTCGAAATGCATCTGCTCGCCGGTAAATTCGAGCTTTACCTCTCCCACGACCGCGATGGTCAGCCTGACTTCGGGATTTCGGCCGCTTCCGCCATCGTCCCGGCACAACCGGCGCCAACCGCCACCGCGTCACAAAACGTGCAACCGTTGCTCACAGGGGCCGCAGTTGCCGCAAGCGCGAACGCCATTGTGGCCGATGGCCATACGGTGGTGCGCGCGCCCTATCTGGGCATATTCTACCGCGCGCCAAAGCCCGGTGCGCCCAATCTGGTCGAGGTCGGCGACACCGTCGAGGCTGGCACCGACTTGTGCCTAGTCGAGGTCATGAAGCTGTTCACTGCGGTTTGCGCCGAAGCGCGCGGGGTGATCGCGCAGGTCTTTGCCCAGGACGGCGAGACCGTCAGTGAAGGCCAACCGCTGTTCGCGCTCGCGCCGGTGCGATAAGATGGCGCTGACCCGCGTCTTTATCGCCAACCGCGGCGAGATCGCGTTGCGTATCGTGCGGGCGGCGCAGGCGCTGGGCATCGAAACAGTGGTGGGCGTGTCCGATGCCGACCGCGACAGCGCCGCTGCCCGTGCCGCCACCCGCGCCGTGGTGCTCGGCCCTGGCCCGGCGGCCAAGAGCTACCTCGATGCCGAACTGGTCGTCCACGCCGCGCGCGAAACTGGCTGCGATGGCCTGCATCCCGGTTATGGTTTTCTGTCCGAACGGCCGGTACTGCCCAGGCTCTGCACCGCGCACGGCATCGCTTTCGTCGGTCCCGATGCCGACACCATCGCGGCGCTGGGCGACAAGCTCTCGGCCCGCGCCCTGGCCCGCGCGGCAGGCGTTCCGCTGGTGCCCGGCAGCGACGAGATTGCCAGCGTCGCTGACGCGGTCAAAGTCGCCGAGGATATCGGCTATCCGGTGCTGCTTAAAGCTTCTGCGGGCGGCGGCGGACGCGGCATGGTGATCGCGCATAACCGCGCCGACGTCGAAGCAGGATTTGCCAAGGCCAGCGCCGAGGCCGAAAGCGCGTTTGGCGACGGGACTTTGTTTATGGAGCGGTTCGTGCCGTTCGCGCGTCATGTCGAGGTCCAGCTGATGGGCGACGGCACCGGCAAAGTCCTCCACTTCGGGGAGCGCGATTGTTCGGTCCAGCGCCGCTATCAAAAGCTGATCGAGGAGGCGCCCGCCGCCGCCTTGCCCGACAAATTGCGCCGCCACCTGCACGACAGCGCGGTCGCGCTGGCAGCCTCGGTCAAGTACAAAGGGGCTGGTACTGCCGAGTTCCTTTACGATGAAGCCCGTGGCGAAATTTACTTTATCGAGGTC
Organism: Sphingomonadales bacterium; assembly: GCA_043740855.1. Lineage (GTDB taxonomy): Bacteria > Pseudomonadota > Alphaproteobacteria > Sphingomonadales > Sphingomonadaceae > Novosphingobium. The sequence goes on from JAYUBN010000115.1 coordinate 2,812, forward strand.
AATGCCCGCATTCAGGTCGAGCACCCGGTCAGCGAAATGGTCACGGGCCATGACCTGGTCGGCTGGCAATTGCGGATCGCCGGGGGCGAGCCGCTCGACATCGACCAGTCGGACATCGCGATCACGGGTCATGCCATCGAATGCCGGATCAACGCCGAAAACTGGCAGCGCGGTTTCATCCCGTCGCCCGGAACGATCACGCGTTGGCAGCCACCGACGGGCGAACACATCCGGCTCGACACGCATATCAGCGCAGGTGCGGCCATTCCGCCCTTTTACGACAGTATGGTCGGCAAGCTGATCGTCAGCGGCGCGACCCGCACCGAGGCGATTGCCCGGCTCGACGCGGCGCTGGCCGAATTTGCGGTCGAAGGTGTGCCCACCACAATCGGCCTGCACCGCGCCATCGTCGCTCATGCCGATTTCCGCGCCAATCGCCTCCACACCCGCTGGCTGGAGCAAGTGTTGCTCCCCACGCTCGAACAATAGGACCGGGTCATGGCCCATATCAGTTTCCTCGATGAAACCTGCCGCGACGGCCAGCAAAGCCTGTGGGGGATGCGGATGCAGGCGGGGCAGGCCTATCCGGTGCTGCCGATCATCGACCGCACCGGCTATTCGACGATCAGCCTGGCGGGATCCTCGCTGTTCGAAGTGCTGACGCGCCATTGTCACGAAGACCCGTGGGCGGGCTTCGACCTGATGGTCAGCCAGATCCGCAAGACGCCGGTGCGCGGCGGCATCCGCTCGAACGGATCGGTCACTTTCGGCTTCACCCCCGATGTCCTCATGGATGTGTGGATGGACCGCCTGTGCGTCCACGGCGTGCGCAGTTGGTGGATTTACGATGTGCTGTTTAACATCGACAAGATGACGCGACTTGCCAAACTGGCGAAAACGCATGACTGCAAAGTTGCCGGGACGATGCTGTTTACGCTTTCGCCGGTGCACGACGATGCTTTCTGGGCGGACAAGGCGAACAAGCTGTCAGCCATTGCCGAGATCGACAGCCTGCTGCTTTACGATACCGGCGGGGTTCTCGACCGCGCGCGGATCAGCACGCTGGTGCCTGCGATCATCGCCAATGCGCGCGGCAAGCCCGTTGAATTACATTCCAACAACATGCTCGGCCAATCGGCCAAGGCCTATTGCGATGCGGTGGAATTCGGCGTTTCGGTGCTCCACACCGCTGCCCGGTCGATGGCCAACGGTCCCTCGATTCCGTCGATCGACATCATGGCCAAGAACATGACGACGCTGGGGCATACCCACGATATCGACATGGCGCTGCTCCAGCCGGTATCGGATCATTTTCGCAAGGTTGCGCAGGCTGCCGGCTACCTCCACGATCAGCATTACGAATACGATGTCACCTCGCTCACCACCCAGATTCCAGGCGGGATGATGGGCACTTTGCGCAACCAGCTCATTCAACAGAACATGCTGGAAAAGCTGCCCGAAGTCCTCGACGAAGTGGCCACCGTGCGGCGCGAGCTTGGTTATCCAGGCATGGCAACGCCGTTTGCCCAGTTGGTCGGCACGCTGGCGGTGCTCAACATCGTCACCGGAAAGCGCTATTCGGCAGTGCCCGATGAGGTTATCCAGTATGCCGCCGGGTATTACGGCGAGCCACCGGCGCCGATCGATCCCCAGGCGCTCGACCGGATCATGTCGGCGCCGCGCGCCAAGGACATCGTCGGCAATCCGCCACCGCAGCCGGACCTGGCCGAGCTGAAGCGCCAGCATGGCACGCAGGACGAGGACGAACTGATCCTGCGCGCGCTGGTGCCCGCCGCCGATATCGCCCGAATGCGGCAAAGCGGCCCGCCAGCCAGGGATTTCCCCATGCTGTCGTCGCCCGAACTGGCGCAGGTGGACAAGCTTATGCGCATCGCAACCAGCCCGGTGGTCCGCATGAAGACCGAGGGCCTCGAAGTGTCGCTACGGCGCTGAATCCAGGAGGACGGATCGATGCGCGCGGTTGATATCATCGGCATCGGCATGACCCCGTTCGGGCGGCATCTCGACCAGTCCACCGCCGCGCTTGCGCAATCCGCCGCGCGCGAGGCCATGGCCGACGCCGGGATCGCCCCGAGCGCGCTTGACACCACGATCTATGCAAATGTGGTGCAGGGCTTCGTCTCGGGCGAAATGTCGATCCCCGGCGAATATGCCTTGCGCCCGCTGGGCATCAGCGGCGTCCGCGCGTTCCATGTGGAGGCCGCCTGCGCCAGCGGAACAATGGCGTTGCACCTCGGCTTTGACCTGATCCGCACCGGCTTGGCCGACGTGGTGCTGGCGGTAGGGGCCGAAAAGCTTTATACACAAGATCGCACGCGCAAGTTCGCCGTGTTCCAGCAGCCGCTCGATATCGTGGTGGCGCGCGAATATCTGGCGCGGATCATCGACCGGCTGGCGCCGATCCCCCCGGGCCAGGAGAACGACAGCCCCAATGTCCTGATGGAGGCCTATGCCGCGCAAGGCCGGCTCCATATGGCGACCTACGGCTCGACTCAGGAACAATTTGCCGCGATCAGCGCCAAGAATCACGGTCATTCGCAATTCAACCCGCTTTCGCAATATCGCACTGCAATGAGCGTTGCCGAAGTGCTTGCCGCGCCGCTGGTGGCTTGGCCGCTGACCGTGCCGATGTGCGCCCCGATCAGCGATGGTGCCGCCGCCGCCGTACTCTGTGCCGCCGAACTGTCGCCCCAGCTGGGTGCGCCCGCACCGGTGCGGATTCGCGCCTGCCGCAGCTTGACGGGCAGCGACCGCGATCCTGCCGATTATGCCCATCACGTCACCCGCAGCGTTTCCGCGCTCGCCTATGCCGACGCCGGCATCGGTCCCGACGACCTTAATCTAGCCGAAGTGCACGATGCCAGTTCGACCGGCGAGGCGATTCAGATCGAGGCGCTGGGGCTGACCCCTCCTGGTCAAGCCGGGGTCGCCGCGCTGGCGGGCGAATTGCAACTGGGCGGCCGCTTGCCGGTAAACGTCTCGGGCGGACTGGTTTCCAAGGGCCACCCGCTCGGCGCGACCGGCCTTGCCCAGATTTACGAGCTGGTCATGCAATTGCGCGGGCAGGCCGGGGCGCGGCAGGTAGCGGGCGCGCGGGTAGCGCTGGCCGAGAATTCAGGTGGTTTCTACAGCGTCGAAGACGCCATGAGCTGCGTGACGATCCTGTCACGTTAGAGTTATTATTTCCGCATCGCTTATGCGAAACCCTGTTTCCACTTGGCTACGCTCGGCCAGATGCTGGCCCGGCACTGCTTGCCCGCAACGGATGCAATCAAGCGATCCGTCGGTTACGCGCAGGATCATATCATGCGCTGACGATTTGGCGTGAGGCTGCCCATCACGGCAAAGTCAAATACAAGCTCCTGCAGCTGCAAGCACCGGCCCAGTCAGATTTTCGCCCGCATCAAAAATTTCCGCCAGCGCGTCGCGAACCTGATGGTTGGTCAGATCGAGCTGCATCGGCGTGATGGAGATCGCGCCATGCGCAATCGCATGAAGGTCCGTGCCGGGAATCAATTCAGCCAGATTGGGACAGATCTTGATCCAGAAATAGGGCACCATGCGCTCGTCTATACGCTCGACCGGCCGAAACCCGCCCGGCAGCCGCTGCCCTTGCCGGGTCACGCTGATCCCGGTGATCTCGGCGGCAGGCAGGTTGGGGACGTTAATGTTGACAAAGCTGCCGGGCTGCCACGATGTTGCCAGCAGGCGGGCCAGAATTGTCGGCAAATGAGTCTGCGAAGCCTCCCACAGCGTCGGCTTGCCGTAAGCGCGCATTTGGCTGATCGCAATGGAGGGAATGCCCAGCAGCGCGCCTTCCGTGGCGGCGGCACAAGTGCCCGAATAATGAACGTCCTCGGCCAGGTTCGGACCGGCGTTGATGCCCGACAGCAGAATGTCGGGCTTGCGCCCTTCGAGGAAATTATTGATCCCCAGCAAGGCGCAGTCCGTGGGGGTGCCACGCACCGCAAAATGCCGCTCGTCGCGTCTAGTATAGCGGATCGGGTGCGAAACCGAAATTGCGTGACTCGCGCCCGACCGCTCCTCGTCGGGCGCCACCACCCAGACATCATCGCTGAAGCCGAGCGCAATCTCTTCCAGCAATTTGATCCCGGGCTCGTCGATACCATCGTCATTGACGATCAGCACCCGTAACCCGCCGCGTGCTTCCGTCATCTGCCCTGCATCCTTTTTTGCATCCCTCGCAAACGCGTCCGGGTCCTGCTGCGGATATCGCATACAACCGACGCGCGATCATGCGACAGAAATTCGTCAATGGCCGGGCACGCACGAACGTGAAACAACACGAATAATTTCCGGGAAGAGATCTGAAATGGCGCGACTGCCGATTGATGAAATGCGGCCCGTGCCGCCACCAGCCAGCCCGATCGTCGAGGCGACGCTGGCTTTGCTGCAACAGCAAGTGCGGCGTAAATTTGCCACGCACCTAGCCGGTGGTGGCGAGGGCTTTGACGACTTCGTGTTCGGTGCGCCCGGCTGCGGGCTGACCCGCGCCGACGTCGAAAGCGTCGAGGCGGCGTTGCTGGCAAGCGGCCACCGCTTTGCCTGGTCTGCGGCGACATCGCTCGCCGAGCGCCCCGATGCTTATCAGGGCGGAGCAGATACAGGCGGCGCGGTCATCTTCAAGCATCCCGAAGCGGTCACCGCTCCGCCCGATTCCGAGGGTCGAACGCTATGCGGGCAAGGCGACAATGTCGTACGGCACGACGCCGACGTGATCGGCACCGCGCGCTACATCAACACCAGCGCGCGGGTCCTGTCCTTTCTCACCGAGGGTGTGCCCCCAGGCACGATTGCGATCATTGACGATTCGGGCGGAACGCTGACCGCGCCGATCATCGAACATTTCGCCGGGATCCTCTGCGCGGGTGGGACGGTGCGCTCGCACCTTGGCATCCTCAGCCGCGAATACGGCATTGCCTGCTTTATGAACGCGAAGCTGAGCGGCATCGAGGACGGCGACACCGTGGCTATGGAAGCCAGCGCCTACCCGCGTACCACCGAGGATTACCAATCGGGCACCGAACGCACCGGCCGTGTCTGGCGACTGCGGGGGGCTGCGTGATGGATGATCGTAATCTGACGCTGCATGGCCTGTCGATCAAGCGCTATGCCGGGCCGGAAGCTGTCGCCGAGTTGGTCGGACTGCCGCTCGCCGTGGTCGAAGCGCAGCTTGCTGCCGCCGTCGCCAGCGCACGAGCGATCGAGGCTGCTGGCGGGTTTACGCTGACCCCCCTCGCCCGCGTCACGCTGGCGGCGCGTTACGAGGTCGAATTTGCGGACTTGCGCGCCGACGCGGGTTTTGCGGCTGCCTATCACGGCTTTGAAAGGGTCAATCCCGAGCTCAAGCAGATCATCACTGACTGGCAGACGATCGAATTGCGCGGCGAGCGCTGCACCAACGACCATTCCGACCGATCCTATGACGACAAAGTCATCGATCGCCTGTCCGCGCTGCACGAACGCTTCGAGCCGGTAATCGCTGCGCTGGCACGCGGCCTGCCGCGTCTAACCCGTTATGCCTGCAAGCTGGAGGCGGCGCTGGACCAAGCCGAAAGTGGTGGCAGCGAATGGGTCAGCGACATCCATCGCGATTCCTATCACACCGTCTGGTTCGAACTGCACGAGGAATTACTGCGGATCATGGGCACGGAGCGTGAGGAATGAGCGGCTGGACATTGCGGCTCGATGGCAGCGATCTGCCCGAGCGCGAACTGCCCGACCGCGAACTTATCGGCGGCAAGGCCTGGTCGATCGCGCGGATGCTGTCGCTCGGACTCAACGTACCGCCGGCCTTCGTCATCACCACCCGCGCCTGCGCCGCCTATCAGCGCGGCGGTTTTCCCGAGGGTCTGGCCGAGGAAATCGCTGAGCAATTGCATTGGCTGGAGCAAGTCACCAGCCGCAGCTTCGGCGGCGGAGAAGCCCCGCTATTGTTGTCGGTACGGTCGGGCGCGGCGGTATCGATGCCAGGAATGATGGACACGGTGCTCAACCTGGGCATCACCGACGCCACGGAGGCAGCGCTGGCCAGCGAAAGCGGGCAGCGCGATTTTGCCCGCGATACCCATCGCCGCTTCCTTGAACTGTACGCGACGATCGTGCTCAAGGCGCCGCCGCTGCACCTTGATCCCGCCGCCACGCCCGCCGATTGGCGCCGAGCGGTCGAGGATGCCGGCGGCATTCCGGTTGCCAGCGATCCGCACGCGCAATTGCTGGCGGCGGTGCAGGCGGTGTTCGACAGTTGGAACAGCCGCCGCGCGCGCAAATATCGCCAGCACAACAACATTCCCGACGATCTGGGCACCGCTGTGACGATCCAGGCGATGGTGTTCGGCAATCTGGACTCGCAGAGCGGCACCGGCGTGCTGTTCAGCCGCAATCCTTTGACCGGCGCGCGCGAACCTTTTGGTGAATATCTGCCGCAGGCCCAGGGCGAGGACGTGGTGTCGGGACGATTCACGCCGCTGCCGCTTGACGCGATGCGAGCGCGCGCCGCCACCGCACACGATCAATTGCTCGCCGCCTCGGAACGCCTTGAGCGCGAATCCGCTGACATGCAGGACATCGAGTTTACCGTTCAAAAGGGCACGCTTTACCTGTTGCAGGCACGCAGCGCCAAGCGCGCGCCCGAGGCGGCAGTCCGCTGCGCGGTCGAGATGGCCGACGAGGGACTGATCTCGCGCAGCGAGGCGCTGTCGCGGGTCAGCGCAGAGCAGGCCGCCGAACTGTTGCGCCCGCGGCTTGCTGAAAACGCCACGCAGGACTGCCAACCCCTGGCGCGCGGCCAGGGCGCTTGCCCCGGCATTGCGCATGGGCTGGTCGTCATCACCCCGGACGAGGCGGAGGCCCGCGCCAAGGCCGGCGAAGATGTGATCCTGGCCCGCGAAACCACCAGTCCCGACGATATTCACGGCATGATTGCAGCGCGTGGGATCATGACCGCGCAGGGCGGCGCGACCAGCCATGCCGCCGTCGTCAGCCGCGCGCTGGGGCGCCCCTGCGTGGTTGGCTGCGGCGCTGGCATACTGGCGCTGGCAGGGCAAATGGTGACCATCGATGGTGCCGGCGCAATTTATGCCGGTGCCTTACCGATGGTGGTCCCCGAACCCGCAGACCATGTCTGGTTCAGCCGATTGCTCGACTGGGCGGAGGCGGCGGGGGAGACCAGATTTACCGCGCCTGCCGTTGACACCGCCATGCGCGCGTCAGGGGCGTCGCATGGCCGATAGCACCGAAGCAGCGAACCCGCTGCACGAAGCGCGCGCCTTGCTGCGTACCTTCGCCCAGACGAAACACACTGTGCTACGGCTGCGCAGCGATAATTTGCAATTGTTCCTGTCGCGCGATCCTGCGTTGCGCGCGCGCGACGTGCCAGCGGCGGCGGTCGCTGCGGTGGCCAAGGTTACCGAGGAATTGACCGCGCCGCATCTGGGCACGCTCGCCGCGCTCGCCCCGCTTGGCAGCAGGGTGGAACAGGGCGCGGAAGTGGCACGGCTGATGGTGCTTGATCGCGAGACGGTGCTTCGCGCCGCGTCTGCAGGCACCGTAATCGCACATCACCATGCTGTCGGTGCGCTGGTCGAATATGGCCAGCCAGTGCTGACGCTGGCCTCTTAGGGACGACAGGCAATGGCTGTGACAATTGAAGAATTGCTGGCGCGCGAAGACATCAGCCAGTGCCTGCTGCGCCATTTCCGTGCCGCCGACCGCCTGGACCTGGCGGCGGAAGCCGAGGCGTTCTGGCCTGACGGGCGCTTTGTCGGCGGCCCGGTCGAAGGCCCGGCCAGCAGCTTTATGGGCTCCTTGTTCGACACGCTGCGGTCCAGTTTCGAATCGGTCATGCATTACATCGCCAATATGGCGATCACGGTCACCGGCGATTGCGGCCGGGCCGAGCTATACGGCATCGGCTGGCATCTGCTGGCGGACGATGCCGCAGTGGTGGCCGGCGTCATCGGCGAGCAAAAATTTGCCGAATTTGGCCGCAACGCCAGCAAGCGCTATGAGCTGTGGGTCGGCGTCCGTTATGCCGTGGAAATGCAGCGCCGGGGTCAGGAATGGCGTATCCTGACGATGCAGCCGATCATCGAATGGACGCGGGTGCAGCATTATAACGGCATCGCCGCTGGCGGCTTGCCAGCGGCGATGCCAACCGTGCCTCGACGCGACCGCAGCGACGCCAGCTATTTCGCACAGGAGTGGAACCCATGAGCAAGCTTTTCCTCTGGCACACGCCGCTCTCGCCGTTTGTCGAAAAGGTCAAGATCGTGCTCGCCGAAAAGGGGCTTGATTACGATTCGGCGGTTCCCGAAGGGATCGGGGTCGATGTTTCGGCGCCGCTTGCCCAGGCCAATCCGCGCTCGGAAGCACCGGCGCTGGTCGATGGCGAGGTGACAATATTCGATTCGACCATCATCTGCGAATATATCGAGGACAAATGGCCGAATCCCCCGCTGCGCGCCGCCACTCCGGCTGCGCGCGCGCGCGCGCGCATGATCGAAGATGTCTGCGACACCCATTACGAGGCGATCACCTGGGGGCTGTACGAGCTCAATTTCTTCAAACGCGGCCAGGCACAGGGGCTGGCGGAAGAATTGCAACAGCGCGCCCGCGCCGATACCGCAATCCTGCATGACTGGCTGGAAACGCAATTGGGCGCCGACACCTGGTTCGGTGGCGCCAGCTTCGGCATGGCCGATATCGCGGTTGGGCCGTTCATTGCGGGTTCGGCGCTGCACGGCATCGTGCTCGACCCCGCCCGGCCGCTAGGCCGCTGGTTTGCCCGGATGAAGGCCCGGCCAAGCGTTGCCCAGGTGCTGGAAGCCTCGCACGCCGACCTCTCGCTTATCAACAGCGTCGCCGAGGTGCTCGACCAAGGGCTGCTCAAGCGCCATTACCGCGATCACCGGCTCGAATGGATGCTGCGCGCGGGTGGGCTACAGGTCTTGCTCGATGGGCTGGCGGCGGATAATTTGCGCTTTACCGACATTGCCCTCCTGCGAGATCTGCCCAGGTTGGCAAGTTAGAGCATCGCGTGGTTAATCCCATGGGCTCCTTCCCCCCATGGGGGAGGGAGCGCATGACGCTTAAAATCGCAAATTCATTATATTTTACGCCAGGCTGATCTGCCCGGCATGGCGAGGCAGGTGAACGATCAGCTCACCGGCTTCAGGCGATTGCCAGCGCACCGCCAGTTCGCGCGCGTGAGCCTGCACTATGTCGCCGATCATCTCGACAGGGCTGTACGCTGCCCATTGGACCCGCACCCGGTCGCCCGGCTGCGGACCGCCCGCGACCGTCGAGCACGCCAGCGCCGCAGGCTGGGCGGCCTTGGCCACGGCCACGGCATCGGCGCCGCCCAGTACCTGTCGCCGGCCGTGGCCCATCGCCGCGACCCGATCCATCCATGCCGCGATCGCCGGATACCGGGATGGAATCCGCTCGTTGCCATTGCGGCAATGGGTCAGAAAATCGAGCGGGAAATAGAAGCTGATGTCGACAATATCGGGCTGTTCGCCGAGCAGCCATGAGCGCCCGTCAGCCAACTGCCGCGCAATGAGGTCGAGATGAGCGTACAACAACAGGAGATTGCCCGGCAGCGCCGCTTTCATTGCGGCAGGATCATAAATTCCGGGTAACATCTGCCGCCGATCGGCATTGAAATCCTCGCGCCGGGACGGTTCGAAATCAGATCCGCAGACAATCTGCACGATCAACCAGAACAGTGTGTCCTCGGCCCAATAGGCTAACCCTCGGCCAAGCCCGGCTCCGCTCAGCGGCGTGAAGGATGGGCTGGGGACGCGCGCCTCGATCAGATCCATCACCAGCTCGCTGCCGCAATAGATATCCGCCCCCACCTGCGCCACCGGGATCTGGCGATAGCCCCCGGTCAAGGCGGTGAGGTCGGGCTTGGGCAGGATCGTCGGATGGTTGCAAGCGAACCACGCGGCATTTTTGAACCCCAGCATCAACTTTGTCTTCACCGAAAATGCCGGTTCGGCATCGTAAAGGTGAACAATGAGATCGGTCGGGCCTGCGGACATGCTGGGTCTTCCTGTTGCGATTATCTGCCGTAAACGATGCGCTCGTTTGACGGCGCGGATCAGGGTATCATCACTACCCGGCCCAATGGCCGTTCAGCTTCGACGAAGGCGTGCGCCTTGGCGGCTTCGCTCAGGCGGAATTCGCGCTCGATCGGCATCGTCAGCTCGCCCCTGGCAGCGCGGGCGAACTGCGCCTCGATGATCGCCCGGCCGCGCGGGGTGCCCATTTCCAGCCCGAAAAGTACCCCGCGAACGGTCATGTTCCTGACCACCATGTCCCAGAACGCGACCGAGGGTGCCTTGCCACTGGCCAGTCCAACAATCGCGAGCCGCCCCTTGTAGGCAACGGTTGAGAGCAGTTTCGACACCGCCGCCGGATCGCCGCCAACCAGATCGACGACCAGGTCGACGCCTTTGCCACCGGTCAGGCTGAGCACCTCTTTAGCGAAATCGGTCCGGTCGTAATGGATCACGTGGTCGCAGCCGAGCCGTTGCAACCGCTCGGCCGCGATCGCGCCAGGCGCGGTGGCAATGACCCGCGCGCCTGCCGCCTTGGCCAGCTGGATCGCGGCAATGCCCACGCCCCCTGCCCCGCCCTGGATAAAAACGGTTTCACCCGGCTGAAGCTTGCCCGCTTCGAACAATGCCTCACCCGCCGTTCCGAAAGTGACCGGCATGGTGGCCATGACCTTGATGTCCGCGCCATCGGGCACCGCAAAAACTGTTTTCGCCGGGGCGGCGAACAATTCGGCATGCGATCCAGCAAAGTTGAACGCGGCTACGCGCTGGCCGATAATGAAGCCTGTGACATTGGCCCCCAGCGCCGCCACGCGGCCCGCCGCCTGATAGCCGACCACATGCGGAAAGCTTGCCCCCGGCAGCATCGCACGATTGAGCAGGTCGCCGCCTTCCAGGCTGACCACCTCAACCTGGACCAGCACATCGTCGAGCCCTGGCAGCGGATCGGCCATATCCTCATAACACAGGACTTCGGGCCCACCCTGCCGGTGCATCACAGCTGCTTTCATGGCGCAATCGCCTCATTCCTGGAGAAATCCCAAGCCTTGCCCGCAAAGAAGGCCGCGGTCGGTCCGAACCAGCTTTGGGTTATCATCGCCTCGGGCACGGCGACTGCCTCGACCGCTTCGCCTTCGGTCAGGCTGCCTTGCCACAGCGCGCGCAGACATGCCTTGTGCCATTTAAGACTGACCGGCGAGCAGCGTTTGAGCCGTTCGGTAACTTTCTCGACGTGGGCGTCGAGTGCCGCGCGGGTCGGAAAGCTGCGGGTAACCAGCCCCCATTGTTCGGCCGTGCGACCGTCGATCTCCTCACCCAGCAGCAGGAACTCCTGCGCCTTGCGAAACGGCAGCATGCGCCCGGCCCACTGCGTCCCGCCCCAGCCCGCGACCAGCCCCAGGGTCACTTCGGGAAAGCTGAACCGCGCATCATCCGTGGTATAAACGAGGTCGGTGCGGCACAGCAGTTCCAGGCCGCCGCCCAGACCGCCGCTGGCAGCTATGCCAATCACTGGAATATCAAGCGATGCGATGTTGCGCCCTAGCCCGTGGCCGAGGTCGATGATCGCTCGATAATCGGCGCGGGTAAGATCACCCCATTCCTTGCCCATTTCGCCCAGCATCACCGCGCCATTGTGAAATCCGTCGCCGGCGGCATCGATAATGACGCAGCGGATGGCGGCATCGTCGCGCACCCGGTCCATCGCTGCACCCAGACCGGCCAGCACCGACAGGCTGACCCCCTGACGGGTATCGGTATTGATCTTGGTGAGGCGCAGGATGCCGTCGGCAAGGTGCTGCTGGATATGATCGTCAGCCATGGGCGCATTCTCGACTGGGTGGAGGGCAAAAAATCTGGACCTGCGCTCAGGCAGGCCCGCAAGCCTATAGATCAGAAATCGATACCCAGCGTGACGCCGCAGGAAACCGGCTTTGCGGCGTAACGCACGATCTCGTCCTGTCCGGCGACGACATTGGTCCAGTAATAGGAATTGGTCAGGTTTTTGCCCCATACTTGGGCACGCCAGCCTTGCGCCGACTTGATCCCGAACTGGGCGTCGACCGAGGTATAGGCCGGGATTTCAAATCCCGATGCCAGGCTGATCCCGTTGGCATTGACCAAGCCCGAACCGATCTCGGCATTTGTGCGGCTACGGTGGTTCAGTTGGGCGCCGACGAATACCGCCAGCGTCGAAGTGATCGGGGTTTCATAGCGCCCATGCACCACGAACTGCCACTTGGGCGTAAAGGGTATCAGGCTGCCTGCGAAGTCAGATGTATTGCCGTCTGCATTAGTACCAGTATAGCTCGTAATTTTTGTTTCGAGATAAGTAACGTCGGCGCCAAAATCGAGCCCTGCTAACGGCCTCACATTCAACTCCAGCTCACCGCCTGTAATATGCGACTTAGGAATGTTGTTCAGAGCATCGA
>JAYUBN010000116.1:0-4971 GCA_043740855.1 Sphingomonadales bacterium
CAGCCTATTAGCACGCGCGGGCGCAGGGCCAAGCCCTGTCGCCGAACCTGTCGCGCTGGGGGGCATCACGGCCTATAGGGGCGCGATGCAACGTGTTCGCCTGCTTGTCTTCAACGCCGCGCTCGGGGTGCTGGATTATCGTGTGCCGCCGGGCATGGACCTTGTCCCCGGCACAGTCGTGCCCGGCTCCGTTGTACTGGCGCCGCTGGGGCCGCGCCAGATTTTGGGCATCGTCTGGGAACCGGAGCGGCTGCCGGGCGAAACCGTGGCGGATTCGCGATTGCGGCCCTTGCTCGCGGTGCTCCCGGTGCCGCCCCTGGCCGCGCCGCTGCGTCGGCTGATCGAATGGACCGCAGATTATTACTGCGCCGCACCCAGCAGCGTCGCGCGCATGGCGCTGGCCAGCACTGCCGCCTTGCAGGGTGGCCGGACCATGACGGAATACCGGCTGAGCGGTGCCGAACCAACCCGCCTCACCCCCCAACGCGCCGTTGCGATGGACGCGCTGGTGGAGGAGCAAGGCACAATTCGCGAGCTGGCGGAACGCGCAAGCGTGTCCGAGGGCGTGCTGCGCGGCATGGTGAATACCGGTCTGCTGCAGCCGGTGACGGTCGACCTCGACCGGGCCTATCCGCGCGCCGACCCCGATTTTGCCGTCCCGCGTCTGGAAGAAGCCCAACGCGCCGCCGCTGTCACCATCGCAGCGGCGGTGGCTATGGGTCAATACCAGCCGTTTTTGCTCGACGGTGTCACCGGATCGGGCAAGACCGAATGCTATTTCGAAGGCATTGCCCAGGCGCTGCGGTTGGAGCGCCAGGTCCTGGTCATGCTGCCTGAAATTGCGCTGACCGAAAATTTTCTGCGGCGCTTTGCCGCCCGTTTCGGCGTGGCCCCGGTGCTGTGGCATTCCTCGCTCAAATCAGCCGAGCGCCGCCGCGCGTGGCGCGCGATCGTCAGTGGTGAGGCGCAAGTGGTCGTGGGCGCGCGTTCGGCGCTGTTCCTGCCCTATGCCCGGTTGGGGCTGATCGTGGTCGACGAAGCGCATGAGGTGGCGTTCAAACAGGACGAGGGCGTGCGCTACAATGCCCGCGACGTTGCCGTGATCCGCGCGCGGTTCGAGGGTACTCCGGTGGTGCTGGCCAGCGCCACGCCTGCGCTGGAAAGCCTGCATCTCGCCGAGACCGGGGTCTATCGCAAGATCGACTTGCCCGATCGCTTCGGCGGGGCGACCATGCCCAAGATCACCGTGATCGACCTTACTGTCGAGCCGCCCGCACGCGGTCACTGGCTGTCGCCGCGTCTGGTGGAGGCGATGCGTGAGCGAATTGCGCGCGGCGAACAGACGCTGCTGTTTCTCAACCGGCGTGGCTATGCGCCGCTCACCTTGTGCCGGCATTGCGGCTATCGCTTCCAATGCACCAGTTGCAGCGCCTGGCTGGTCGAGCACCGCTTATCGCGGCGGCTGGCCTGTCACCATTGCGGCCACCAGGAACCGCGCCCCGATGCCTGTCCCGAATGCAGCACCCCCGATTGCCTGGTCGCCTGCGGACCGGGCGTGGAACGCATCGCCGACGAAGTGGCCGGACTGGTACCCGACGCGCGCGTGGCGCTGGCCACCTCCGACACGCTGAACAGCCCCGAGCGCATCGGCGCATTCGTCGCGGCGGCGGAAAGCGGCGAAATCGACGTCATTATCGGCACACAACTGGTCACCAAGGGCTATCACTTTCCCGAACTGACGCTAGTCGGCGTAATCGACGCCGACCTCGGTCTGGAAGGCGGCGATCTGCGCGCGGGCGAGCGCAGCTACCAGCAGATCGCGCAGGTGTCGGGCCGCGCCGGCCGCGCCGCCAAGCCGGGCGAAGTGCTGATCCAGACGCGCCACCCGCGCGCATCCGTGATTGCCGCGCTGGCATCCGGCGACCGCGACTCTTTTTACCGCGCCGAGGCGGCAGCCCGACGCGATGCCGGGGCGCCGCCGTTCGGGCGCTGGGCGGCGATCATCGTCTCCGCGCCCGACGAGACAGAGGCGCGCGATGCGGCGCGCGCCATCGGGGCGCTGCGACCGCATTTGCCTGACGTCATGATCTTGGGCCCGGCCCCGGCGCCGATGACGCTGCTGCGCGGGCGCTATCGCTATCGGCTGCTGATAAACGCCCGCCGTTCCGCACAATTGCAGGACATTATCCGCAGCTGGCTGGGGCCGCTGCGTTTTCCCTCGGCGGTTCGCGTCGCCATCGACATCGATCCCTACAGTTTTGTTTGATAAGCGACACAATTGACCATGAACACGCTGTCGTCATCGTGATCTCGGTGCAGCAGCAGCCGTCGCGCATCACGGACGGCAGCCCGGCGAGATAAAGCGGCCCACCCCACATTCGAAGTGACGTTTTATCGGGCTAAGGGTTGGTCGCTGTGATCGAGCGCGGGTTTTGCTTCCCGCGCCAGCAACTTTTCCTTGATCGCCTGCCCGTAGGCATAGCCCCCAAGGTTCCCATCACCGCGAATCACCCGGTGACACGGCACCAGCACCGCGACCGGATTGACGCCATTGGCCGATCCCGCCGCGCGTACTGCGCCGGGCCTGCCGACTGCGGCAGCGATCTGCGCATAGCTGCGGGTTTCGCCGCGCGGAATCTGGCCCAACTCGTGCCACACCGCCTCCTGAAAAGCCGTGCCCTGCACATCGAGCGGAATTGTCGACGTATTGCCGCGCTGTTCAATCGCCGCCATGACCTTTGCGAGCAATTCCCCGAATTCTGCGCCGCCCTCGATCAGTTCAGCTTGCGGAAAGCGCGCGACCAACTCGGCGTGGCCTTCGTTGAATGACAATCGGCAGATGCCCTTGTCGGTCGCCGCGACCAGCATCGGGCCGAGCCAGTTTACCACGACGGGTTAGCGAATGGCGACCCCGCGCCCGCCGTTCGCCCAAGCCGAAGGCGTCATGCCCGGCCGGGCGCCCGCAGTGAAACTTGCATCGGGCAGGGTTGGCACTTGTGTCATCGTCAGATAATTCATGGCAGCCCTTTGCAGCGATGCATACCACGAACCATGCACAGGCGCCGACGCTTCCCGCAACCTGCGGTAAAAAATGCGAGGGCCAGCCCGGCCGAGCGCCAAGGTCCTGAGCAGTTTGCCGCATCCCCCACCTTGCATCGCGGGAAAATGCTCGCTATGCGCGCCCCCGTCTGAAGGACAGTCTGCATGGACGCGGTTTTGTTAATTCAGAAGTTCTGGCGCGGCCATTCGGCCCGATGCCGCCCGGTCAATTGAGGGAACCGATACGCGTGGAGAATTCCGCCGGCATTACCGCCAGCTTGCAGGGGCGTTATGCCTCCGCCCTGTTCGATCTGGCTTGCGCACGCGACAGCGTTATTGCGGTGGAGGCCGATCTGGACCAGCTTGGCGCTGCGTTGCAGGCGACGCCCGATTTCGCTGACTTGATTTGTAACCCGCTGGTCAGCCGCGATGCCGCCGCCAAGGCCACCGACAGCGTGGCTGAATTGCTGGGCCTGTCGTTACTGACCCGGCAATTCCTGGGCGTGCTCGCAACCAATGGCCGGCTGGCCGCCCTGCCCCGCATCATCGACGCCTTCGCCGCCATTGCGGCCGCCGCCCGTGGCGAAGTCACCGCCGAGGTTACCAGCGCGCATCCGCTCACCGACACGCAAATCGCGCAACTGGCCGTCAAGCTCAAGGCGCGCGAGGGCAAGGACGTGAAAATCCGCGCCCATGTTGATCCCGAAATTCTTGGCGGGCTGGTCGTCAGGATCGGCAGCCAGCAAATCGACAGTTCTATTCGTACCCGTCTCAATTCGCTCGCCCAGGTCATGAAGGGCTAACAGCCTCATGCTGCCCACAAGGCTCTTGGCGCCAAAAATATCGTTGAAAGGCTGAACATGGAAATCCGTGCCGCAGAAATCTCCAAGGTCATTCGCGACCAGATCGCCAATTTCGGCACCGAGGCGCAAGTCTCGGAAGTCGGCTCTGTGCTGTCGGTCGGTGACGGCATCGCCCGCATCCACGGCCTCGACAATGTTCAGGCAGGTGAGATGGTGGAATTTTCCAACGGCGTGAAGGGTATGGCGCTCAACCTGGAGGCCGACAACGTCGGCGTCGTGATCTTCGGCTCGGACGCCGAAATCAAGGAAGGCGATGTCGTCAAGCGCACCGGCACCATCGTCGATGTGCCCGTCGGCAAGGGCCTGCTCGGCCGCGTGGTCGATGGCCTGGGTAATCCGATCGACGGCAAGGGGCCGATCATCGCCGACAAGCGCATGCGCGTCGAAGTGAAGGCGCCGGGCCTCATCCCGCGCCAGTCGGTGTCGGAGCCGGTGCAGACCGGACTGAAGGCAATTGATTGCCTCGTCCCTGTCGGCCGCGGTCAGCGCGAACTGATCATCGGTGATCGCCAGACCGGCAAGACCGCCGTCGCCATCGATACCTTCATCAACCAGAAGACCGTCAACGCCGGCACCGACGAGAGCAAGAAGCTGTATTGCATCTATGTCGCGATCGGCCAGAAGCGCTCGACCGTGGCGCAGATCGTGCGCCAGCTCGAAGAGAACGGCGCGATGGAATACACCATCGTCGTCGCCGCAACTGCTTCGGAGCCGGCACCGCTGCAGTATCTGGCGCCTTACACCGGCGTCACCATGGGCGAATTTTTCCGCGACAACGGCATGCATGCGCTGATCGTTTATGACGATCTGTCCAAGCAGGCGGTAGCCTATCGCCAGATGTCGCTGCTGTTGCGCCGCCCGCCGGGCCGCGAAGCTTACCCTGGCGATGTGTTCTATCTCCACTCACGCCTGCTCGAGCGCGCCGCCAAGATGAACGACGACAATGGAGTATTGCAAAGCGCCGGCGTCTTCCAACGTCTTGACGATCTGCGCCACTGTCGAACGCTTCTGGCCAACGGCGACATAGATGCAATAAAGCTTCTTGGATTCGTCGGTGCCCTGATTGGCG
>JAYUBN010000117.1:0-39990 GCA_043740855.1 Sphingomonadales bacterium
TGGCCGCCGGCAGCGCGGTCGCATGGACGCCCCCCATGCCGGCGCCCATCAGGAACGCCCAGCCTGTCTGGCTCGCATCGTCGCCCAGATCATGCGCCACGCCGGCGGCATCGTCGTTGGCATGGAGCGCGGGCAGCATGCCGGCATTGCCCACTGCAAAGGTCGATCCTTCGCGCGCCATGCTGCCCAGCGTCGTGCGGGTCAGGCTGGCGGCCGTGGAGAGCCCGGCGCCGGTGGTCTGCGGTGCCATGAAGCGGGCGACGCGCGCCGCTACACTGGTGCCGGCGCCTGCCAAAGCCGGCAGCACTTCGCCCACGCCTTCGGACAGTGGGATCAGCGCTGCTTGCGCGGGATCGTGCAGGCCCTGGTAAGCGCTGCCGGCAAATTGGGTGAGCGTGGCCGCGATGCCATGGCTGCGCGACAGGATATCGCTGCTTTGGGCATTGTCGCCGGCCATGCGTTGGCCGATCTGCTTTTCGTAGGTCGCGCGGTCGGGCAGATCGCTCGCCTTGATCTTGCCGGCAGCTACAGCCGCATCGCGCGCCGCCCACATCTGGTCTTCGACATCGGGATAGCCGCCCTTGTAGCCGCTGAAACTGTCAGGGTACGGGCTGGCGAGGCCTTGCCCGAACGGCACCGATTGCTGGCCTGTTACCATCGTGGCAGCTTGGTTATACTGGTAGCCGGCCGCGTTGAGCTTGCTCGCCATGTCGTCATAGAATGGCTGTTCATAATAGCTCTTGGAGTTGGTCTGGCCGATCGCCTGGGTCTGCTGGCGCGCGGCGGCCCAGACATCGCCAAGCGTGGGATCAGGCTGCACATTTGGCCCGCTGGTGACGCCATGCGTGACGGCCGAATTGTCAAAGGCGGTATCGAAGCCGGGCATTAGAAGCCCACCTTGCCGGTGCGGTAATTCCACGTCGCGCGCTGGCCATTGGGATTGGCGAGATAACCCGAGCCGGTCCACATCTGGTACAAGCCATCGCCGACCATGCGAAACTGAATGCCCGATGGCAGCTGCGGCGGGATTGCCCGCGAGGCCGAGGCGGCCTTGTCGTTGAGCGCGGTTTGTTCATCGCCCTGGATTTTGCCGATCCGGCCCTGGTAATCCCACTGGCTCTCATTGGCGCCGATCGGGGTGGCAGCGGTGACCTGTGCCAGCGTGCGCGCCTGCGGCCCGCTGGCAAAGCTGCGCGACAGCCAATCGCCAAAGCCGGGGTTGGTCGACAGCTTGACCCCGGCGGCCTGCATCGCGCCCGGCAGCTTGGCCGCCACTGCGCCATCGAATTCACCTTGGCTGGTGCCATCGGGCAGCTTCATGACGCCGTTGTGATTGCCAAGACCGCCGCGCGTGATGCCTTGGCCATCCTGGTACTGGCCCAGCACCTTGTTGACCGCCTTGGTGGCCAGCGCGGTATTGATCGGTGATCCCGGCGCGATGCCGGCATCCATGGCCATCTGCGCATAGAGCGAGCGCGAGGCATCGATCGCGCCCAGCATGCGCGGGTTGCCGGTCAAAGCCGCCAGATTGCCGCCCAGCGCGGTCGCCAGCGGCGCACCGACGCTGGCGCGAAACTTCTCCTGGCTCACCATGGTCGGATCACGTTGCAAGGCGGCACGGCCGTTCATCATGTCGCCGGCAACTTGAATGGCATCGGGGGCGCCGCCCGTCATCAGCGCGGTGCCCAAGCGGAATTCAGGCCCGGCATTGACCTGGTTGAAGATCGTCGCGGTCGATCCGGGATGCTGGGCCTCTTGGCCGGCGATCGCGGTCATCACGCGCAGCTGGTCGAGCTTACTTCCAGTTTCGAGCAGCGTCTTGAGCCCGGCCGCCTCGGCAGGTTGCAGCGGCTGCGGTGCCGCATTGGGGCCGACCACGGTTTGCGCCATCGCGGTAGCCTGCGGGAGCCGCGTAGCCAGCTGATCGGAGAGGTTGGGCGCGTTCCAGTCAAGCGGGCTGGGGACGATGCCGTGATTGCTGGCCAGCTTCCACTGGTCGCCGGCGGCATCCTTGACCAGGCGATCCGCCAGGCTGCGCAGCGCAGTGGCCTTGGCGCCGACATCGATCGGGATGGGCTGGTTGTTGGCCTTGAGCTGCGCCAACTGGGCATCGACTTGATCGGCGGCCTGCTGCACCACTTGCGGCTGCAACAGGCCATATTTGGCGGTGACCTGCTGCTGCGAGACGGCGACGGTCAGCCGATCGTGCAACGCCTCTTGGCCGGGCATCTTGGCAGCGGCGGTTTGCGCGTCCACCAGCGTCTGGATCGGCACATTGCCGCCGTTCTCGCTGGTGCGCAGCAGGCCGTTGAAGCCAGCAACCTGGGTAGCCTGCGCAGCCGCGGCATCGCTATCCTTCTGGGCTTGCAGCCGGTCGAGCTGGATGCCGTTCTGGCGGCGCAGCGTGAACAACTTTTCAGGGTTCAGCACATCGTTGAAGGTGCCGGCGTCGAGCAGCTTGCCGGCCGTGACCGGATCGGAGGTATTAAGCCCTTGCAGATAGCTGTCCGAGAGCTGGCCGCCGACTTCGAGCCGGGCTTTGGCCTTGATATCGGCCGGCACCGCCATCTGGTCCACCCGGTCATAGCCGGCCTGCATTTCTTGCGCCAAGGCGGCCGGATCGTGGCTGGTCATCACCCGGTTCGCGCCGATATTGGTCGCGGTGGTATTATTGGTGACGAGGCTGCCGATGCGCTGGCCATTGGCCCAATCGTCGGCCGCGCCGATCGCGCCGGTGGTATAGCTGTCCCACTGGCGCTGCGCCTCGACTTGTACGCTGCGTTCGGTGATCCCGGAAAACAGCTGGCCCTTTTGGGCATCGAGCTGCGCCTGGACGCCGGCGGTATAGCCGATGCCGCCCGCCGGCGCTGTATTCTTGAGGTTTTCCTGCGCGGTATCCATCGCCTGACGCGCGGATGCGAACTGTGTCCCAAAATTGGAGATCTGGGTTTGCGCTGCCTGTTGGCGATCGAGCTGGTAGGAGCGCAGCTTGGCCGCGTTCTCGGTTTCGCCCAGCTGTGCGATCGCGCCGCCCAGCTGCGCCCCAAATGCGCCGATGCCGGCCTGGACTGGCGCTGGACCCTCTTGCGGCCCGATCTGACTGGAATAGCCCTGCTCGCTCGGCATCAGCTAGGCACACCGTCGGTAAAGCCGATCGAATTATAGCCGCCGCCGGGCGCCGCTGGCGCCGCCGGCGTGACCGTGCCGCGCGAGGCGGCTGCCCAATCGGAGCTTTGCTTGACCGCGCTGCTGCCGGCGCCGAGCAGCTGCGACAGGGCGCTGAACGTCGCGGTCGACTTGGCGACATTGCCTTGCGTTTGCAGGTTGGCAGCCTTGGCGCCGGCGGCCTGGCGCACGGTCAGCGCATCGAGCGCGCCATTGATCAGGCTCTGGTTGACGTCATCGACTGCGGTGCCGGTGCCGCCTTGAAATCCATTGGCAAATTGCCCGGCGATCTGGCCTCCGATCGCTTGGCGCGCCGAATCGCGGATACGGCCTTCTTGCGCGGCGCCGACTGCTTGCGCTTGGAGCGCGGCGGCATAATCGGCGTTTTTCTGCCAGATGCCTTGCTTGTAGGTGCCGATTGCACCGATCACATCGCCGGCGATCGCCAGGGGATCACCGGCCATTAAATCTGCGCCATCATGAGCTTGTGTCTTTCAAACAAGACCAGCGTTTCGCGTGCGGCGCCGAAATTGGGCAGCACCTGGACCGGGCGCATGCCGAGCAGCGCAAGCCAGCGCATTTCCGGGGTGGCATGGCGCAGGACGGCATCGAGCGTGAGCAGCCCGCGCGGGGCGATGGCATGCGCGCGGATCGTGCGCAGCGCCGAGGCATTGCCCCAATGGCGAGCGAAGCGGCTCAAGAACAGATAACCGGCGCCCATGTCGGCGGTCAGGATTGCCCAGGCCATGCCTTCGCCGGGCTCGTAGCTGTCGATGATGCCCAGACACGCCAGCACGCGGCCGCTTTCGAGCAGCGCATAGGCCTCGCCAGCAGCGACCGCATCTCGGGCCTCGGCCAAGCTCAAATCAGCCGGAATACCAAACTGCATGCGCTGCGAAGGCTGGGCCTCGATGGCGAGCAGATGGTCGGCAGTGAGCGGCACCAGCTCAAACATCGGCTTCGTCCACGTCGAGCTTGAACATGGCAGCACCGACGATGCCGGGCAGCGGCAGCGAGGAAATAAAGGTCATCTGGCCCAGGCTGTCGAAGTCGCATTCGACCGCGGCGCCATCGGTATCGCCGGTGAACAAGGGCACCGGCGCATCCATCGGCCAGTTGGCCGGGCGATCGAGCAAATCCTCCATGGCGAGCCCCGGCGCGCCGGCGCTGATCCCCGCCGTATCAAGGAGGCGCAGCACCAGCTTGATCACGCGCTGGCGCAAGCCCTGGATCATGCCCTTGGCCGCTGCCGGTTGCGGGCGCAGCGTGACGGCGGTCGCCGTGTAAGGCAGGCCGACCGTCATGATATAGGCCCAGCCCGGCACTTGGCCCGCCGGCAGATCGAGCGTGCCATCCATGGCCACGGTGAGCCCCGGTATCACCCCGCCATCGGCCAGCACCACCACCGCCTGCCCGGCCAGCTGCGTCAGCCCAGAAAAATGCGTCTGGTTGGCAATCGCGGCTGCCGTGGCCCCGCCATCGACAAAGAAGGCGGCGCGCTGATTATCGCCCAGCTCGCGCCAAGGCGCCTGTTTCCAGATTTCGCGGCGCGGCCCGCTGGGGCTCGCGCGCGTGACCAGCAGCCATAGTTCATCGGTCTTGCCATCGACCCCGACGATCGAGACGGCCGACAAGATGGTGGCGCCGCCGCCCAACACGGTACGGCAAAACCCCTTTAGGTCGTTGCGCGTGACCGGATGCGTGACCAACTGGCCATCGCCGCGCACCCCATGCAGCAAGGCATAGGGTGCGCGCTGGTAGGCCAGCTGGATGATCGTGCTGGCGGTGATGTGCCGCGCCGCCGCCGTGATATCGATGGCATCGTAGCGGTCGCGGGCAAAGACATAATCGGCGGTGCGCACCCGGCGGCCGCCGCGCTCGATGAACACGGTCGAGGTCGCTGCCTGGATCGGAAAGACATACTCGGAACCATAAAAGCTCTGGTTGATCGACTGGATATTGCTGCCCGACAGCGCGGCGGCCGTATTGATCGGCATGATCGCCAGCTCCTTGCTGGCGGTGCCGACCAGCATCGAGCGATCGGCCATCGCCCAGAGCGGCGGGTCTTCGGTGGCGAGCGTGCGCTGAAAGGCCAGATCGGCGGTGGGCAGCCCCGACGAGGTAAATGCCGAGTGATTGAGATAATCGCCCGCGACCGAGGCGAGGATATTGAAACCCTTGAAGTGGATTTGCCGGCCGACCCAATGGATGACGAGGGAGGGCCACCCGGCAGCATTGGAAAAGGCGGCTTGCGACCAGCGCCAGGACGGCACCAGATGCAAGCTATCGGGCATCTGCTTGATGACCGTGGCGCTGACCTGGGTAGCGCTGATAAAGGCGGTAATCGTCGCGGTGCCCATGCGCTCGGACAGGTATAGCCATTTGACCCCATAAGGCCCGGTCGGACTGGCCAGCGTCGAGAGCCCCATGCCGTCATATTCGGTGCCCTGGTTATGGATCGGTGGCGCCGAGCCGGTGGTGCCGCTGGTTTGGGCATAGTAAATCTTGCCGTCGCTTCGGCACAGGCGCCCGACTGCGACGTTGGCCATGCCCGGCTCCCAGACGCTGACCGTCGAGAAATCGAAGGCGGCCAGCTCGAACAGCGCGCCGACATGGGCGGCCGTCCAGATCGGCGCGGTCGCCGTAAGCGTGATCGCGCCCGATGGCCCGCTGGTCGAGACAAGGATCGTCTTATCGGTGTTCTGGTTGGCAAATGGCCCATCGGTAAAAGCCGAGACGGCATAGGAAAAGGTGATCGCCGAGCTGCGCGAAATCGCGCCCGGCGGATAGCTGCCGTGATCCATGTAGAGCCGGTCATAGCTCTGCTGGCAGGAGACGAACGGCGCATCGGCGGCGGCATAGGGGGTCGCCACTTCATAGGCGACATTGGGCGCGGTTTCGATGCGGCCGCCATTGGTGAAGAAGCGCAGCTTGTTCGCGCCCCATTCCAACGTATATTCCTGCGTCAGATTGAAGCGGAAGGCGGTCAGCCAGGTGGCGGTGGGATCGGCATCGCGGATATAGATGAACCCGGGCCGCTTCATGATCGGGCCTTCGGGCGTCGGCACCCAATTCTCGCAAGTTTGCAGCCCGAATTCATGCTGCTGGCTGTCAACGCGGCCCAGCAGCATCGGCGATATCTCGCCGGCCAGGAACGCGCTGATATAGTGGCGCACCATCCCCATCAGCCGACCCCAAAACCGAGCCGCGCCAGCACCCAATCGCTTTCTTCCTGATCCAGCGGCGGATTTTCGATGGCATCGACGTGCGCCGCGCCCGCGATCGCGGCCTGGTATTCCTTCCAGGCGGTATCCTTGTCGAACGCGGATCCGGCGATCTTGCGCCCGCATTTCCAGGCCAGGCGGCAGGCAAAAGCTTCGGCAAAGGCGTCGTCCCACAGCGCCGGCTCGACCACATCGACGATCCAGCGCGCATAGAGCGGACCGGTCACGTTGGTCAGGATATTGCCGCCTTCGAGGCTATAATCGAGCCGCGCGATGGAATCGAGCAATTCGACCAGGCGCAGTGCGCTGGCCGGCAACGGGAAGAAGCTGGTATAGGGATAGGTGCTGATCGCGGCATTGACCCCGGCGGCGATCGGCCCGCGCACGGTCGAGAAGTTGAAACTGCCATCGCGCAGGGTCGCCCGGCGCTGGATATCCCACGCCTCTTTCAAGGTGCGGGCGAGATTCTTGTCGTCATTGAGGCTGGTCAGCCGCGTTTGAGCGCCGATCAGCTGGCCTGCCATGTTGGCGACTTGAATAAGGCTGGACGACACCGGCGCTTCCTTGCGCTTACTGCGGCGGCCAGGGAGCGGCCAAGACCTTCTGGATGATCGCTTCCAAGAGGATGATGCATTCGCCGCGCGAAATCAGCGTCACGTCCATGTTGACGCTGACGGTATCGCTCTGCGCCTCGGCCGTGCCGGCGGCGATCGCGACATTGGCAAGGCCGGTCTGGCCGCGCGGCAAGGTGTAACGATATTGGGCCATGGAAGTACCTTTGCGCAGAGGAAATTCGGGGCGGCGCTTGTTTTCGACGCAGGGGCCGCCCCCGGATGCTTATTCTCGCTTGGCGAGGGCTCCCGATTACTTGATGCTGGTGAAGGCGATGCCGAGCTGGAGATTGACGGCGCCAGCGATCGCCGCACCGCCGATCGTCCAGTAGAGGTCTTCATCTGCCGTGTTCGGGCCCAGCACCGCCTGCGCGGTCTTGGGGCCGATCGCGGTGCGCGCGTTCAAGGGCGTGGTGAAGGTTGCCGCATTGACGTATTTGGTCGGATTGGCGGCATTGCCCAGCGAGAGGGTGGTAGCGCCCAGGCTGGTGTCGGTGTTGACATAAACCGCCACGCATTGCTCGCCCTGGCGCAGGCGGCCGGCATAGACGGTATCGCCGATCGCATAGCCAACGCCGGCGACCTTGTTGCCGAAGGTGATGCTTTCCTTGGCGCCGGACTGGCGGCCATCGGCCTTGTTGTTGGGGGTCTGCGTACCATCGGCCACGCCGACGAAGGTATCGAGATATTGAACGGTCATCGAAAATTCCTTGTGTCAAAGATCAGGCGGCGCGGGCCGAAGCCCCGCTGTGGATCAGCCCTTCACGTTGAGGATGGTGCCCGAATAGCCCGGCTGCGTGCGCGAGGCGGCCACCGTGGTGCCGGCCCAGGTCTGCACCGACAATTGCTTGCCGGGCATCTTGTCGACCGAGGTATTGAGCCGCTGCCAGAAATTGGCGACGACGCCATTCTGAATCCAGAACGGGGTCTTGCGAAAGCCGCTGCTATCGGTCGCCAGCGCCGGGATCGTGTCTAGCATCGGGTTGTCGAGTTCGAGGTGGATGAAATTCCAGCCCAGCAGGCTTTGCAGCATGCCCGCCTGGACGACACCGCCGAATGCGGCCTTGAAATCGGCACTGGTCGCGGGAACCTCGGTCAGCAGCGCGTCGTTGTCGTCGGCGGTCAGCACCATCCAGCGCGGCAGGGTCACATCGACATAGCCTTGCAGCAGCAGCTTGTTGGCGGCGCGCAGCTTGGCGGTATTGATCTTCTGGTTGCCGGCCGCGCCGCCCTGCGTGACCGGGATGACCTGGCCAGCGGGAAATGGAGTGGTGGTGGTGCCGGTCTTGCCCGAAATCACCGAGCCGTAGAAGCCTTCGAGAATACGCTGGTCGATGGCGCGGTTGACGGTGCCCGCGCCCGACATGGTGGAAGCGCCCTGCAAGTCGATCGACGTGCCCAGCGTATCGGCGTTGTCGATCAGATCGGCGTAATACAGCTCGTCGGGCTTGGCCAGCCACACGCCGTCAAAGGTCGCGTTGTTGTAGCGGGTATCGCCGTTGCGCTCATTGGCGCGGTTGGGGGTGGTGTTGCCGATCAAGTCTTTGATCTTGATCTTTTCGGCAGAGGCATCGCTCTTTTCAGTAACGGCCTTGAGCAACAGCGGGGTCTGCTGCTGCAACACCATCTCGACATTGTTCTGGAACTTCATCTGCATTGCAGGGGTGACAAAAAACGACATGAACCTTAACCTTTTCGCCAAATGGGATAGCATTTGCGAATGGCTAAGGGCGGAAGACCGCCGACCGTTCTATCGTTTCACGCCCGCGATCGGCGCCCGCTTCACGGGGGAGCCCAGGCCACCGCGCCGAAACACGATAGTAAGCTGGGGCTTGACGGTTTTACTCTATCGAGCGCAGATTTGCGTTCATAGAAGATTTTTGTCAAGCCCAGCCTTACAAATTAACTGTGTTCGCGGTTCGCGGCCTCGCCGATCATGTCATTGAGGCGGTGATACTGGATATTCTGCGGGGTGCCGGGGATCATCGCCTTCTCGCGCCAGGTCGCATCGCTGCGCAGGCTTGCCATCTGCGCCTTGGCCTCGGTGCCCGACAGCCCGAAACTTTTCCGCCCATCGCCCGACAGCGTATCCTCGCGGATGCTGCCGCCGATCCGCGAAAAGATATCGAGCAGCTTAGCCGCGCCGAGCTGGTTGCGCAGGCCCACCGCCTCGGCGCCGGTAATGCCCAGAACGTCAAAGGCGCGATCGACGGCGGCCAGCTTTTCGGTGCCGGCTGTCCCTTGCGCTTTGACCCAGGCATTGCCGGCGGCCTGCTGCTCGGTATCGAGCCCGGCGGCGGCCTCGACCTGTTGCGCGATCACTTCGCCGATCACTGCCTTGAAGGCAGCAGCCGGCATGCCGCTCTTGAGCGCGGAGCCGGCGAGGCGTTCGATCAGCGCGGTATCGAGCGCCACCGGCTTGCCGTCCGCGCCGGTCGGCGCCTCGATCGCATAGCCGCTGGTATCCTCGGGCACGCCGATCGCCTTGTGCCAGGCGGCGACGTCTTCTGCCGGGGCATCGGCGCCGGGGACCTTGATGCGGCCGCCATCGCGCACCGCCCGCTGGTTATCGCGCGCGATCTTGACCAGCGCATTGACATCGGCGGCCTTGGTTTCCTTGAGCCAGTCCAGATCGGAGATCGCATCGCCCTGCTTTTCAGCCGACAGCGTGCCGTACCAGTCCGGGGTGGCGCCGCCGGCGGCAGCGGCAGCAGCAGCTGCTGCATCGGGCGCCGCAGCGGCGGCCGTAGCGGCAGCAGCAGCAGCGGCATCAGGCGCGGCGGCAGCCGGCGGTGTTCCCAAAATCATCCCTGCCGTGGCCCCGCCGCCCGGTTCGCCCTCATTCAATGCCATCATCGAGTTCCATCAGTTGCTGGACGGCCTTTTCGTCCAGATTAAGATAATTGATCAGCCGCATGGCGACCGAGCGGCGGCCTTCGCGGTGCGCCATCACCAGCGGATCGGGATCGAAGATGCTGGTGCGGTCGAGGAAGCAAAAGCCGCGCAGATCGGCCAGCACCATTTCGCCGGCATGATGCGGTGCGTCGTCGTCGCCCAGGAACAGCTGGCGCCACAGCCACCCGCGATGCCCGGCCCAGCGGTCGGGCACCGCCATGAATAACCATTTGACGCTGCGCGCGATCAGCTTGGCGCGGTAGCGTTTGCGGTTGTTGACAGAGACGGTCATGAATCGGTCAGATCGGCCATGTTTTCCTCCGCCCAGGCCTCGGGTCCGCGTGGTTCCTGCACCTCGGCGACCCAATAGACGATCGCGGCACGGCCGACATAGCGCGTAAAACTATCCTGACAGGCATAGCGATGCGCAGCGCCGGCGATCATATGCGCCGCGAACCGGACACAGAATGCATCGGTGGTCATAGCGGCGATGGCCATCTAGGATTTCCCGCTTAGAATAACGAAACTTGCAAAAGCGTGCTTGTTGCTATGACCTTCGACAATTTCCGCAATGCCGTAGCCTGCAACGATCAATCTATTTCGCCAATCCGTGACAAGGTCGATGACTTTTTTACAGTTTTCTTGGATTCCATACCTATTTGTACTGTAATACATCTTGCCCACTTCATAATCAAAGTGGTCAAGGTACATATCTATCAAATTGCTCCTCATGCTGCTTGGCTTTCGGCCTGGCTGCCCTGCGCGAGCGCCTTGTAGGCATTGGCGCTATTGAGCGCGGCCTGGCTTTGGTCGCCGATCTGCTGCTGGTCGGTGCGCGCCTTGCGCATCGCCGCCACCTCGTCGGGGCTGCGCACATAGGACGGCGGCACGCCGATTTCATCGGCGACACCGGGGATCGCCTGGTCCTCATCGAGCCAGTCCATGATCGCGCCGTCTTTGCTGGCATTGGCCATGCCGGTCAGCACTTCGACAAAGCGCATCGTCTTGGAGGTCTGTTCGGCGCGCGCCATGGCTGCCAGCATGTTTTCATAATCGATCATCGGCCAGGCTCCGGCTTCCAGCACCGCGGGCGGGAAGGGATCGATCTGCTTGTGCTGCAACGCCAGTTCCAGGTCGCGATTGGTCATCGGCGTGAGCTTTTCCATGGCATAACGCCCGGCAAAGGGCCGCACCAGGATGCCTTGCTTGGCCATGACTTCAAGAACTTCCGTCGTCGTCATCCGGCTGTTGGGATCGGTCAATATCTTGTAAAAATCTTCGAGGAATTCGGTCTTGACCACTTGGCGCTCGGCCTCGATGTCGGACAGCGCATAGGGCAGCGCCGATTCGCCGCCGGGCATCTTGCTGACCAGCGTTCGCCCATTCTCATCGACCAGACCAGCGGTCATCCCGCCGGGCTTGGTAACGATCTTGGTCACGCCGGCATCATCGTAGAAGATCAGCGCGGGATCGACCGCCTTATGCCCGGCGCGCAGCGTGGTGCGGCGCATGGCGTTCAGCCCCTCGATATTGGGCAGCATTTCAATGCCGGGGCTGCGACCATATTTCTCGCCGGGCGATGTCACATGCCGCGAGACCGAAATCGGCATCGACTGGAAGCCGGAACGGCGCAAAAACTGCTTTTCATCGAGCGCCAGATAGCGCGAGGCGATGGCGAAGCGCCGGAAATCCAGCTGCTCGGGGTCCCAGGCCTCGTTAGGGCCGATCCAATGGATGACTTCAAAGGTGGTCTGGTGCCCGTTGGGATCAGCCAGCGCGGCGGTCATCTTGGGGGTGAGATTGGCAGGCCCGAACAATTGCGCCAGCTGGTCGGCGCTGCGGGTCATGTAGCGGATGACCTTGTTGACCTGGCCGCTAAAATCGGTGTCGATGTAGCAGGTGGACAAGTGCAGCGTGCGGTACATCATGCCGATCAGCGGCCGCGCCTCGCTCCACACCGGGCTTGTCCCATAGGTGCCCAGCTGGCGCCAATCCTCGTTGCTGGCGACCGAAAAGCCGGTATGCGCGGCATGGCGGATATCATACAGGCGCTTGCCGGCCATGGCGCACCACAGCTGCACGTCGCGGTCTTTCATCAGTTCCGGCGAAAAGCGCGGCCGGATATAGGCCTTTTCCTCTGGCGTGGTGATGGCCACGCCGGCAGCGGCAAAGCGGCCCAGCGCGGTGATGTGGGTTGAATCAAAATTCTGGCCGCCGCGCACCGTGCCAGGGCTAGTCTGGAAAAACCCGCCAGTGCCATCGGGAAAACGATAATCGATGCTACGAAAAGTTGATTCCCATGGCGCGCGCTCGGCTTTGAGCCGCGCAAAGTCGCGCATATCCGCCCTTGCCATGGTTTCGTCCTGCATGACATTCATCGTCTTATGTCCTCGAAGTAGGGCATTGAAACCAAAATCCGCCCCGGCGACGAGAGAGGGAGGGGCAGCGCCGGGGCGGCTTCACCAGCTGGGGTCAGCCGGCAAAGATCACGTCATTGGACAGGTTCATCTGCTGGCCTGGCCACAGCACCAGCACATCGCTGCGCCGCGCCCAGGCGATCTGCTCGTCGCCGGCGAACAGCGCGTAACCGACTAGATCGGCTTGCGTGCCGCTGGCATTGGTGACGAGGAAATTAGGCATGGTGAGCGCCAGGCCATTGACGACGACGCGCCAGGCATCGCCGCCGATGTTGCGCGGCAAGACCCCGGCGATATCGCCATGGCCATCGCTGAACGCGAGCTGGATGGTGCCGGCGGCCGCGATCAGCTCCAGGAGGTCGGCGGTCGCGGGGTTATCCATGGCGACGATCTTGCGGCGCTGGGGCGCAGCGACCGCCGCAATGGTCGGGGCGGTCGCTACGGCATCAAGCTGCGTTTGCAAGCCATCGGCCTTGGTCTGCAAGGCATCGCGCAGCGCCATGACGGCATCGCGATCGGCAATCGTGCCATCGAGCGTCGTTTCCAGATTGGCGATATGAGCACGCATATTGTCTCTTTGGGTTGTCAGATCGCCGTTTTGGGTTGTCAGATCAGCGAACTGCTGCGCACCCAGCGGCGGCGCCGCCTCTAGCTCACTGGTCAGCACGTTCACTTGCGCCGCCAGATGGGCCAGCCCCGCGATCGCAGCGGTGAACAGGTCGATTTCCGTGGTATTGCCGGCTGCCGTGGCAGCGGCGAGCGCGGCGGCGAGCGCGGTGGCCAGGCCGTTCGGATCAAGCGGGGTCGAGACAGGATCGGTCATCAAACAAGTTTCCTTTAGCTGCCGACGACAAGCCGGCCGGTGGTGGTTCCCGAAGTGGCAGCGCCGCTGGCGCCATTGAGAATATCGGCGCCGGAACCCTTGCGCAGCGCCAGCGCATCCTGCTGGTCGACCATGCTCTGGGTATCGTCGCGGGTGGCGATCGGTGGCGGCGCCACCGTTTTGGGACCTGCGCCTAACAGCGCCATGATCGGGCTAGCCAGAATAGAAAGGACGTTCATTCAGGCAACTCCTGTGAATTCATCGAAAGCGCTATCGTTGATGACTTCGCGGCGGCGCGCGCCGATATTGAATTCGCCCGATGGTGACAAGTCCGCACCGCGCGCAATCTCGAAACAACCGTATTGCAGTGCGTCCATCAGGTCGCCGTAGCCCTGGATTTTCTTCGGCACGTCCGAGTAATAGCCTTCGCCGGTACCCTTGCCGACGCGCTGGTAATAGTATTTCGTGCGAAACGCGCGGCGCAGCATCTTGCAGCGCTTGTTGATCAATAACCCGCGCTGCGCGCCTAGCACCGCCACGATGCGATCGCGCACGGCTTTCAGGCGCGGGGCGATAGCATTGCGCGGTACGCGGGCCTTGCGCACCTTGTGGCCCAGGCCTTTCTGGAATTCCTGGCGCCAGGACTTGAAATTGATCGCTTCCTCGCCGGCGGCGCCGGCGGGATCACACACCGCATCGACCACCTTGAACAGCGGATAGCTTTGCGCCAGCAGCTCGCGCACCTGTTTGCCCAGCGTCTCGCCGCCCATCTGGACGACTTCGATGTCATCATCTTCGGTCTCGAAGACGCAGGCCACCTCTTCCAGGATGCGCAGCTGGCCCTTGACCAGCTGGCCGACCAGGACCGCGCCGAGCAAGCCCTGGTCCGCCATGATGAACAGCGGGAAGCCGGGGATAGCATCGAAGTCGCCGGCATGGATATCATCGATATATTCGGGAAAGACGGTGCGGCCGTTCTTTTGTGGCGTGAATTTACTACGCAACATGCGATCGATGTAGGTTTGATTGCTGCGTGACTTGGCAAAGGCGAACTGCTGCTCGTAATAGCCGGGCGGCAGGTTCTGGACATTTTCAGCCAGCGGATTGACCACCCCGAATTCATTGACCGCCTCGGGCTGCTCGAAATATTCGATCAGCGGCCGCCCGCCCGATATCTTGGCGATGGCTTCGTGCGCAGCATCGCCCAGCTGCTCATCGACCAGGACTTTGTGCGTCCAGTTCTCGTCATCGTTGCCGTTGAGATCGAGCATGATCTGCGCGTCCACGGTCAAGCTGGGATCAAGGTCGCCGAAGCGGCCGATCCGGCCCATCAGGAACGTCAAAATATCGGGATGGGTGCGATCGGCCTCGTTGACCAGCGCCGCGGTCACTTCGAGCCCGCGCAGCGCGTCTTCGACCGACTGGTCGCCGATCGCGCGGAATTCGCATTCGACCTGGCAGACTTCGAGGACGCGGGCGCCGGTATCGAGGATATGGCCATCGCGTTTCAGCACGAAGCCGAAGCGATGCACGCGCGGGGTCGAGTTGACGAAGCTGCCGACATGGCGCGGGATGATCTTGAACCAACTGGGAATCGTGTTGCGATCGAGGTTGGGATAGGTGTCGCGAATGATGGCGAAGCGCGACTTGCGCAGCAGCACGCCGTCGCGGCCCATCACCCCGCCCTGTTTCTTGGCCAACTGCAGGAAGGCTTGGCCCGAGGCGATCGTCTTGCCGCTGCCGACCGGACCCATGATGCCCTTGACGATCGCGCGGCTGTGAATGTAGCCCTCCGCGACCGGGCCGATGTATTTCAGTTCGCGAGGTTTCTCGGCCTCGCTCATAGCTTGACCAGCGTGGTGTGGATAAACCAGGCGGTGAGCGCGGATCGTGCCGGCTCGACGTCGACATAGTTTTCGTCATGGCTTTCCATGCGCTCGGCATCATCGATCAGGTCTTCCAGCACCTTGGCCATCTTGGCCGCGATGCTGCGCAAGGCGATCAGTTCGCGGCGCTTGTCGGCGTCAGTCATTAGGTTCGGGCGC
Source organism: Sphingomonadales bacterium (assembly GCA_043740855.1). GTDB lineage: Bacteria > Pseudomonadota > Alphaproteobacteria > Sphingomonadales > Sphingomonadaceae > Novosphingobium. The sequence goes on from JAYUBN010000117.1 coordinate 15,181, forward strand.
CTCGATGTCTTCGATCCGGCATTGGAGTGACCAGACCAAATCCACAGACGCGCTGCGCGGACGGATATCGGGTATCATGTCCACGACCTTGCACAGCACGTCATAGGCTTCCGCTTTGGGCGCGAGACGGCCGATCTCCGCGCGCAACATAGTAATTTCACCAATGCATTGGTTCATCAACTGGACAGCTTCGCTATTGGTGAATTGTTTCGGCTTCATGCGTCTTCCTCGTTACTTGAAACTAGACTGGCCTCGCCTTCGAGCGCCTCGCTGTATTCGTCATAGGGAATAAAATCGCCGGTCAGCGCCAGCGCCGCATCCTCATGGGTGATGTTGATCCCAGGGATCAGCAGGTTGAAATCGCCCTTGGCGGTCAGGTCGATCGCGATCGGCATCTTGCCCTCCAAATAGGGCAATCCCTCGCCGGCAGCGCGTACCTGGAGGAAGGCCGCCTCCTTTTTGGTGCAGTTCAGCTCCGAGGCGAGCATATCGACCGGGCGCGACCAGACTTGGGCCAGAAATTCCAGCGGATGCGCATAGCGGCGTAAAATATACGAGCGGACTTCTTCGGTGCGCTTGTTGCGCACCCCGGTAGGCCGGCCGCGCCCGCGCTCGGCGGCGTGGACGTGATGGATTTTGACCTCGCCGCCATCGGCCAGCAGGTCGAGCTGGTCGGCATCGCGCAGCGGCAGCAGCGGGCCGGCATCGTGGATCGCGGCGCGGATACCCGCGCGCAGGCCGGCGCCATCATGATCGCCATCGGCGTCGATAAGAGGATTTCTTACACTTGACACGAAACCCCCTTCCTCTAGCGTGACGACTTCGACGCGACAGACCCCGCCAGCGCTGACCAAACCCCCTAACCCCTTGCTTTGTGCCGGGTTATCGAGGTTTCCCATCACCCCGACCCGATCAACCGACGCAAGGTTACGCGATTTCCTTGTAAGCCTAGCTCTTACGCCGCGAGACAGCAAGGGGTCGATTGAAAATCGGATAACTCTGGCGGGCCATCATGGTGGCAGATGGCGGCCGGCCCAATGGGGGCGATGCCCCCTTGCCGGCTCCGGTGGCGGTGGCGCTGCGGAGGGCGGGAAGGCAGGCCGATCGGCGCCGGATCGCGTGGCATCAGCTCAATAGTCTTATGCCATGGCCTGCCAGCGCCCGGCTTTGCTAGCTTTTCCATCATCGTTCCGTCAGGACCGCTCCGTTTCGACGCCGAACCGGCCCGATCCGGGCCGCCGATCGGCGCCGATCGCGACCAGGCCGAGCAGCTGGATCGGTGCCGATCGGCGGCGATCGCGAAAGTTTTGGCCGCCCCTCCGTTGCATGATGCTGATAGCGGCGCCCAGCTCGACCCGCGCCGACTATCCACCCACCAGTTTATTGCCGCGCCCGATCTGCCGCCGGCGCCGATCGGACGCCTCGGCGATCTGTTGCAGGCTGCAACAGCCTTGCAACAGCGCTGCAACAACCAAACCATTGATATATATAGAGAATGTCAGATTGTTGCAGTGTTGCAGTGATTTAAGGCACCCTCATATGCGCGCGTGTGTGTGCGCATGATCGCGCGCATGACGCGAGGCAAAACCGCTGCAACACTGCAACAGACACGATTAATCAATGATTTCAATATGATGTATGTTGCAGGCATGTTGCAAGGCTGTTGCAGCCTGCAACAGCCCCGGACCCTGTAGCGCCGCCGATAGCTCGCTGCGAAGCTTCTTGGCATCAACAGGGGCCGGGGTCAACCGAGCGGCGCTTGCGCACCGCTCGGGCGCCCGATGTGCGGCGGATCGCATCGGGCCGGGGTGAGCATCGAAGGAGCAGCCGCGCACCGCACCGGCAAGCGCCGGCGCTGCGGCTGCGCGTCGGGCTGGTCGCTGGCTGCGCCAGCGCCATCCCTCCCGCCATTCCAGCAAGACGCCTGGAGCAAGAGTTGTGAGAGAATTGAGATTGCGCTTGACGCGTTCTTATGTCCGCTTATTAGGTCATTGCTCTACCATCTATCCGGCGCCGGCAATCAGGCCGCGCCAAGCCAAAGGGCTTTCGTTATGAACCTTGCCGCGATCAAGATCGACACCGCCTACATGACCGCCGGCCGCGACTATGACCGCGCGGCCGGCTATGAATTCCTGATCGGCGCCTATGAAGTTTCCCCCTCGCGCTTTGCTGCCGATGGCTCACCGTTCCCGGTGATCGTTCACCGCGCCAAGGGCTTCAAGACCAATGCGGCCGCCAAGCGCGCCGGCCAGGTATGGGCCGCTGCTAACCTGGCCGAGAGCCGCTAAAATGGCGATCGATCGCAGCGCCGCTGCCCGCGCCATGGCCAAAGCTATCGCCTACAAACAATGCGGCAAGGATGCCGAGGCCGCCGAATGGGCGCGCCAGCTGGTCGAGCTGCTGGAATGCGCCGACATCCTCAAAGGGAGCAAGTGACCATGGCGCTGCATCTGATCGCCTGTTCATCCGGCAAGCTGGATCGCCCCGCGCCAGCGCGTGACCTCTACACATCGGACTTGTTCCGCAAGTCGGTTGCCTACGTCGAGAGCATCGGCGCGCCCTGGCTGATCCTGTCTGCGCTGCATGGCGTCGTTGCGCCCAAGACCGTGCTGGCGCCCTATGACGTGACGCTGCTGGGCATGGCCAAGCGCGACCGCCTGTTCTGGGGCGAAGTCGCGGCCGATTGGCTCTGGCGCTTTTCAGACAAGGATTTCGTTTTCCTCGCTGGCACTACGTACCGCGAGCCCATGATGGCGGCGAAAATCTGGTGCGCGCGCGGCTATCGCGCCATTGCGCCTATGGCTGGGCTAGGGATCGGCGAGCAAAAGGCGTGGTTGCTGGCTCACACCGCGCCAGGAAACGCAGCAGCTGCGTGACGCGAGACTAGGGCAGGCCTCACCGCCTGCCCCTTTCCCGCCTCATGCGGAATCTACCGGCGCCGGCAATCAGGCCGCGCCATGGCACAAGGCCTTAAACCATGATCCACACGCTCCCCACGCTGGCGGCCGCGATCGGCGCCGCCATCCCCTGGCCGGTCTTTGTGATCGCCTGGCTGTTGCTGATCGCCGCGCCAGTCTTCTACGCTGACAACGATCGCTAACCTGTCAGCTATCAAATAAGTTGACTAGCTAACATTCGATCCTTACCACTTGTTACCGGCGCCGGCATCAGGCCGCGCCACGGCGAAAGGCCTTCGACCATGACTTACAAACTTGCCACCCGCTTCACCCGCAACGCCCGCCAGATCACCGGCCGCGAGGCGCTGGGCAATGACCAGCTGCGCGCCGTCGTCCCCTCGATCTTCGCCGACGAGGCGCACGACAGCCGCTCGCAAAAATACGTCTATGTGCCGACCATCAAGATTGTCGATGGCCTGCGCCGCGAAGGCTGGGAGCCATTCTTTGCCGTGCAGGCGCAGCCGCGCGACCACGACAAGACCGGCCATGCCAAGCACATGCTGCGCCTGCGCCGCCCCGATCACATCACCGACAAGGAGGCGGCCGAAGTGATCATCGTCAACAGCCACGACGGATCGACCAGTTACCAGATGTTTGCCGGCGTCATCCGCTTTGTCTGCACCAACTCGATGATTGCCGGCACGCAATTTGAGGAAATCCGCGTGCCGCACAAAGGCCATATCCAAGACCAGATTATTGAAGGCGCCTATACGATTGCCGAGGACTTCCCGCGCCTGATCGATGCCACCCGCGAAATGGCCGCTTTGACGCTTAGCGCGCCCGAACAGCGCGTATTCGCCGAGGCCGCCCTGGTCGCGCGCTATGGCGAGGAAGCGCCGCCAGTGTCGCCCGATCAGGTGTTGCGCCGCCGCCGGCAGGCCGATGGCGCCAGCGACTTGTGGACGACGTTTAACGCGGTGCAGGAAAACATCGTGCGCGGCGGCCTCAACGGCATGCGCCGCACCGATGACGGCCGCACCGTGCGCCGCACTACGCGCCCAATCAACGGCATCGACCAGAATGTCGGCGTCAACCGCGCCTTGTGGACGCTGGCCGAAGGCATGCGCCAGCTCAAAGCCGCCGCCTAAGCCGAAACCGCCGCAAGGCGGTCCATCGGGCTTGGCCGCCCGGTGCTGATGATGGCAGCCACACTAGGAACGCCCATGACAAAACTTGTCACCCCCGAGCCGACGCGCGCCGCGCAGCTGCTGCGCCTGCGCCTGGCGAGCCCGATGCGGCCCGCCGCCGGCGGCAGCGCCTCGACCGATGGCCTGGCGCTGTTCGATCGCGCTAACGCGCCGACCTTGTTCTAGCATGGCCCGGTTGAAGGCCAGGCCGGGTCATCCAAACCCCAATTGGAGCGCCAAGCCCGATGGCGGCCCGTTCAGCCGCGATGAGGACGCCCAACTTATCGACATGATAATTTGTGGACTAGATAGCCACTTCTGGCAGACGGCGATCCCGCGCCGCTTTGGCGAATTGCTCAAGCGCCGCTGCCAGCTGATCGACGCCGGCACCGTGCAGCTGGCTCGCGAGATATGAGCCGCTGCCAGATATGCGGCCGCCGGGTCGGATTGTCCAAGGCCGGGCTTGTCCCGCATCACCACGTCGCCGGCGATGCCTGCCCCGGTAAGGGTTTTGCCCCGATCGAGCAGAGCCATGCGCGCCTAGCCGAGCTGGCCGCTGCCGCCGCCATCGCGCAAAATCGCTGGGCAGCCGAACTGCTAGGGCTTTACGATCGGCGCGCTAACTGAATCGACCCCGCGCTAGTTAAGCGGTGGAATGCGGCCGGCATCCGCGCGGACAGGTTGCGCCGGCGTCTCGATCGTCATGTGCGCTGGCCGGCTCGGTTTACTCGCCAGATGGAGCGCCAGGGCTGGGGTAATCCGCCGCCGGCCTATCTGCTGGAACCCTAAGGGGTCGGGGTCAATCCTCCGGCCCTTCCTGCATCATTCGCCAAACTCTCGTTCAATCATGATATTCAGCCGATCCATTGCCAGTTGCAAATCGAGCATTTCCCGCTTGAGCCAGTGCAGGTTTGTTTCCTGATCAGCTGGCGGCAGTTCCGGGTTGACGCTATGCGGGCCCCAGCGTTGCAGCTTACCCGCTGCTGCCAATGTCTCGCCGCATTCCTCGACCAGATGCGACAGGCATTTACCGAAACCATCCTGTAGATATTGTGCTTTAGTCATTAGGTTAATCCTCCGGCCCTTCTTGCATCTGCTGCCAGGCTGCAAATTCACCCGGTTGGCTCATCTCCGGCAGCTCGTCGCCTTCGAGCAGATGCATCAGCGGCACCAGCACCCCGCGCAGGTTGGTATGCCCGAACCGGGTTGCCACCCCCTCGATCGCGCCAGGGCAGCGCGACAGCGATTGCTTGTGGACGCCCGATTGCCAGATGGTCCCAGCAAAGATCGGTTTGAGCCCCTGGTGATCGCCCGCGACCGCCAGGAAGCCCGGCAGCTCGGGCCGGTACTTCTCCGCGCCCCAGCGCCCCGGCTTGCCCTCGGCGCCGGCCGACCAGCGCGCATTGACCAGCTTGAGCCCGATCTGCTGCAAGCGTTCGGCCGCGCGATCGCCGCCCTCGTCGCCGATTGCCGATGCTGCCGCCACCGCGCGCCCGATCCAGCTGCCCAGCGCATAGCGTTCCTCGCCGCCCTTGGCCTGCACCTGGCTTGTCAGGATATGATGCACGCAGGCGATATGGTCAGGGGTAGCCTCGGTTATTTCGCGCATGCGATCGGGCCGGCACAGGCTGGCCCAATGGTCGACGTGCAGCTGATCAGGTCGCCACTTGTCCCCCTTCCAGTCCTCGCTCAACGCATCGGCGCAGGCCAGCAGCCAGCCAAATTGCGATTGGCCGCGCGCGTCATGCCCGGCCGCGCCCAGCGCCTCCTTGTACACGTCGGCGACGTCGGCCAGCCATGGCCAGCTATCCGACATGCGCCGTTGCAGCTTGCGGCCGATTTCGGCGAGCGGCAGCTTGGGCAGCGGCTTGAGGTCTGCTGGCAGCGGTCCGAGTTCCAGGATCGCGAGCCGGTTACGATCCTGCGGTTGCAGCGGCGGGATATTGATGCTGGAAAACCAGAACAGCGATTGCAGCGTGAATTCATGAGCGACGTGATCGTTACCGCCGCGATGGATTTTATCGCCAGAGCTGGCCACGCGCGCCAGCTCGATGGTTTCGATGATCCGGCGATTGTCGGCACTGGCCTCGATTTCATCGAGCATGACCGGCACCGTCGAATTCTTGAGCGTCTGGCGGATCGCGGCCGCGCTGGAATTGCCGGTGCGAAACAGGCCATCACCGAACAATTGGTGCAAGAGCTTGTTCTGTCCGTTCAGCTCTGACTTGCCGGTGCCCGAACCGCCTGTAATCCAGATATTCGAGCGCCACGGCAGCGCGCCGCCCAACATCGATGCGCCGATGCCGCCCAGCACGAAACGCGGGTCCAGCAGCTCGCGCTTCCAGTTCCAGGTCTGCAACTGCGAGAGCAGCAGCTGCGCCGGCTTGGGGCCGACCAGATCATGCCAGGGGTGCGGGATCGGCGGCGCGGCCTGATAGACATAGCCTTCATGCTGGCCAACGCTCAACCAGTCCCAATCCTTGATGCCGCCGGCTATCGTCGGGACCGAGACGCGCAGCATGTCGCCGCAATGCAGCACCAGGCCGCCGCCATCGGCGCGGTGCGCACCGCGCCCGCGCATGCGCCCGGCAGGGTCGAAGATGCCTTTGCGCGCGCATTCCTCGACCAGCGCCCGCGCCGCCTCGGCCTGGTCGAAGCCGATGATTTCGCTCTTGCGGATCAGCACCCTTGCCTTGCCCAGCCCTTCATAAAGCGGCTTGGACCACTGCGGGAAATTAGCCTCAAGCCACTTCGACAGCGGCCCGTACAGCGCGACCAGGCCCAGCTTGCCATGCTTGGTCCCGGCTTCGAGCCCGGCGAGCTGCCCGTTGTAATTGAGATAATAGCAGCGCTGCATGCCGGTGACATCGGAGTTGATGCCCAGCGGCTTGACCGGCGAGCCCGGCGGGAACGGCGGCCGCTCGAAGCTGTCCAGCTCGGCAAAGTCGCCCGCTTGTGCCATTTGCGGCGCCTTGAACGGATCAGCCAGCGCGGCGGCGATCGGGTTTTCGCTCATCGTCCGGTCCATGGTGCAATGCTGCGTAAATGATCGACCCAGGCGCGCCGCATTGCCTCGGTCACGGCAGATTGGGCGCGGGGCGACAGCGCTTGAGGTTCGGTCATTGGGATGGCTCCGGCTTGTCGGCGCGCGCCTCGGCATTCAGCGCGCAAATCCAGTCGTTGATATCTTTGATCTTGCGGCCGCCGGCCTCGACCGGCGGCATGATCAGCGCGACTTCGAGGCCGCGCGCCTGCTGCTGCGCGATCGAGCGTTCCAGCTGGTCGAGCGCGGTGGCATTCTCGTCGCGGTCGCATACGATCACCAGGCGCTTTGCCGATGGCGGCAGCAGGATCGCGCCGATGTTGCCCAGCGCGATCGCGGCGATGATCCGCGCCTCGGGCCGCATCATGCGCACGCCGATCGCGTCCTCGATGCCTTCGGTAACATAGACCGGCTCATCGGGCGGCATCGCCGCCATCGGCTTGCCGCTGGTGCCGGCATGAATCGGGATGAACCCGCCCCACATATTGCCCATCACCATCTTGGCATTGGGACTATCGAGCTTGCGCCAGCCCCGCGCACTATCGAGCGCCAGATAGGTGCGGTGGCAGCCGATCAGCGCGCCGTCGGCGCGATAGATCGCCGCGAGCATGGCTGTGGTCTTGCGCGCCAGCTCGCTGCACCAGGTTTGCGCCTGATAGCGCAGCACGCCAGGCCAGGCGCCGGCGCCGTCCAGCTCGCGGGCGCCCAGGTAGAATTCAGCCGGAGTGCCGGCGATGCCAATGCCGCTCAACCACAACTTGCGCGCTTGGCGGCCCTTGGCCTGGCGCTCGGCCGCATGCGCCGCGTCGCGCGCTGCCGCCCGGTCCTGCGCCTCGGCCGCCCGGCGGGCCAGCTCGGCGGGATCGGCGCGGGCCGCGCTCGGCGTCCACTTGTCTTCGATCCCCAGGCGGCGCTTGGCTTCAGCCACAGCGGCGCCGGCATTCGCCAGGCCGAGGCATAGACGTAGTAAATCGAGCATGTCGCCACGGTCTTCTCCACTTCTTGCACTGCCCATATCGCGCCAATGGCCGCATTTCTCGCCAGACAGGACCACGTACAGGCTATGGCTCTTGCCGGTGTCGGCGATGCCCGAGGCCATCCAGTTGTTCGCGCTGCGATGGCCGTTGGGCAGCAATTCGCGCGCGAGGATTTCGGCCTGTTCCTTGTTGAGCCGTTCGCAGATTTCAGCGGTGGAAATCATGCTCGCGGCATGGCCGAATGCCGGCCCTCGCACAGATCGGCGGTCGCCAGCAGCTCGGCCGACAGCTCGCGCGCCTCGGCCGGGGTCAGGTCGCCCAGCGTGCGGCCGTTGAGGATCAGCGCCAGCCCCCAGGCGGCGCCGTCGCGCTTGGCCACCACCACCAGCGTATCGCTCGGATCGGCCGCCGGTGGCGATAGGCTTGCATGCGGCCGCCATTCCCAGCCATCGAGCAGCCCGGCACCCTTCGCCGTTTCCGGCGGCAGGGCGCGCGCCTGTTCGATACCGCGCAGGCAAAGGCCGCACAGGCCATCGTTCAGGTTAGATCGTTGAAACTGGTGCCCGCAGCTCGCGCAGAAGACGCCGCTCACGCCGCCACCTTTGGGTAAAACGAGTCGGCGGTGATCACGCCGCTGGTCAACGCGCGCAGCTTGGGCATCAGCGTCGGGCCGGGGCGATGGCAGCCGCGCTCCCACTCTCCCCATACTTGCCGGGACGTGCCGATTTGTTCGGCTGCGGCTGCGAGCGTTATACCCTGCGACTGGCGCCAAACGCGCAACGGATGTTGTTGTTCCATATACGCTAGTAAGACCAAAGCTTACTGGTTGACAAGGGGCATTAAGGTAAACAGGCTTGTTCGATGTCAGCAGATATCTTACATTTCGGCACTATGGAGCACGCACCCAACCGCATCCGCTATCTGCGGACCACCGCAGCCATGACCCAACAGGACCTGGCTGATCATCTGAGCGTCAGTAAAATGACAATCAGCGACCTCGAACGCGGCGAGGTCGCGTTGACGTTGGACAAGATGCGCCAGATTGCGCGGGTGTTTAAGATCGCGCCCGCCCAAGTCCTGAACGAAGGCGACCATGCGATCTTTCTCGATGCTCAAGAGTCCGATCTGATCGCCCGCTTCCGTGCCGCTGACAAAACCCAGCGCGCGCTCATCAGCCGGCTTGCCGCCCCGATCGTCGACAGCGACGACGGCAGCGAGAGCGACGATGAGCATTCCGTGATCTTCGGCCAGTTCCCCGTCAAAAACCCAAATTAAACTGGGCATTACCTCGGTAAACGGCGCTTTTTTCGGTACGATTTGATACAAAAATAGGGAAATAACGGATAGCGCGCGGCTTTAATATGTAATCCGATTGACAAAGTAAGCTTTCGTCTTACCTAGTGCCGGCTTCTGTAAGCGGAAGCCGTAAAAAATGTTTCATCCAGCTATCGCGCTGCTGCTCATGGCGCGGACGATCACCGTCATCATCCTGTTCGCTGTCGCCTATGCCGCCGCGCTGGCGCCGCCCCGCCCGCGCTGGCCTGTGCTGCTACTCCCGATCCTGCTGGCCATCGCCTACGCCTCGGGCGCACTGTTCGCGGCGCTGACCCATGCTTGAGCCACAGCTGGTCAATCACCGCTTCCCCGACGTCACCTTCGCCAATATTCGCGCAGAGATCGACCGCACCGATGTTGCCGCCGATATCAAGGCGACGGTCGCGCGTGGCTATCTCACCCGCGCCGGCGCCACCCGCCACGTCGCCATGATCGAGGCGCTGCACCGCGACGCGATCCGGTTTACCGCCGCCTTCCAGCTCTCGCTTGCCGGCCTGCCGGCGCGCTATGATGCCCCTGCGCACGGCATCAGCTGGCGCGATCGCCGCGCCTGGCTGCGCGCCGAGCTGGATCGCCGGCAGCGGGCCTACAGCGATGCACTGGCATCGGGCAAATCGGCCGAGGCGCCAGCCATTATCCAGTTCGATCGCCTGGCCGCGCTGCTGGGGATCTACGAGGACGGCCACGACTTCCCGGACGGACCTAAAGGCTTTGCCGCGATCTTCTCTGAAATGCGCGATGAAATACCCGGCCGCCGCCATGCCGACTTTCGCCTGTATCTTGACACCGCCGCCGCTGTTGCGGCACCCACTCTGTTCGGCGAGGCATCAGGCCTGGCCGCTGGTCACAAGGGCCCAAACCATGATCGATCCCGCCACACAGCTTGACCGGTTTACTGAAGGCATCCGCCTGCTCGGCGGCCAGCATGCCGCCGCGCGCGCCTTTGGCGTCAGTGAGCGCACGATCCGCCGCATTGTCGCCGGCGACGTGCCCTTGCACGAAGGCTTTCTGCGCGACATGGCCAAGGCCCTGCTGCATCATGCCGACTGCTGTCGCGCGATCGAGCGCGCGCTATCGCCGGCCTTCCTCGGCAACCTCACCGCCGACCAGCGCGCCAAGCCCGCGCACCCGCGCGCCTATCACTTGCGCGAGAAGGATTGAGCCATGACGAAAGCTAAAATTAAGGCGCCAAGCTGCCCTATTTGCGGAAAGCGCCCAATTCCGAATGGCGGACCGGGCGCGCATGGCCTGAAATGTCAGAGCAGTACGCATTTTTTCCAGTCGTATGGGTCTACAAAAGGCGAGGCTGCTATCGCCTTCAATAGTCGCTCGCCTGCGATTACTCGCTTATCTGCGCGCGTCACAAAGCTTGAAGGCGCATTGAAACGCCTTGGAGGTGTCGAGGCATTCATAGGGTCGCGGCCAATTGACCCTACGCAAGATGCAGAACTTGTCGCACGCATGCGTTTTGCAGATCAGTCGCTAGTCTATGAGGGAAGCTAATCATGGCCACCATCACCTATGAATTCCTGCGCTCCTTCACCAACAAGGCCGGCGTGACCTCCTACCGCTGGGAGCCGTCGAAACTGCTGGTCGCGGCAGGCTGGGCGCCGCTCAAGCTGGGCAAGGACAAGCCCAAGGCGCTCACCGACTGCGAGGCGCGCAATGCGGCGGTGGCGGCCTGGCGCGCCGGCGGCGCCCCGCCGATCGCGGCCGACATCACCCCCGCCAGGCAGGCCGGCACGCTCGCCGCACTGATCGCCCGCTATCGCCGCGAATGGGTCGATGGTCACGATCCCTTGACCGGCCGCCGCCGCATCGCCGCCAGCACCGCCAAGGGCTATGCCACCGCTCTTGTGCGGTTGGAGGAATGGGCCGGCGCCGATCAGCTCGCCGCGATCACGCCCAAGCGCGTGGGCGAGCTGCGCGACACCCATGGCCGCCCGCGCGAGGCTGGCGGGCTTGGCCATGCCGCCACCCTCGCCTTACTCAAGCAGCTGCGCCAACTGTTCGCCTTTGCCGAAAGCTGCGACCTCATCGCCACCGGCGCCAATCCGGCGACCAAGTTCAAGCTGGGTGCGGTGCCGGCGCGCGACGAGGTATGGGAGGCCGACGACGAGGGCGCCTTTATCGCGGCGGCCTATGCGCTGGGCATGCCGTCGATGGCGCTGGCGATCGAGCTGGCGATCTATACCGCGCAGCGCGAGGAAGACCTGATCCGCTGGACCGAGCATCAGCTGGCGCCGCTCAATATTCATGAACCGGCCCTGGTGGCGCGCCTCGGCACTGGCGGCATCGTCACCGGATGGGTCATGGCCCAGGGCAAGGGCGGCACGCCGATGGGGATCGCGCTGGAACCCGTCATCCTGGCCAAGGTACAGGCCGCGATCCGCACCAACCGCGCGCGCGATCGCGCCGCGGTGCCGCCCCGGCTGCTCACCTATGTGCTGGTCGATGATGCGACGGGGCGCCCCTGGACCATGCGCGCGTTCATCAAGGCCTGGCACCGCGTCATCGATCATGCCGTGACCGCCACCGGCCGGGCCGGCATGCAGGGCTTGGTCTGGCACGATCTGCGCCGCACCCGCGTGGTGCGCATGCGCCGGCGCGGCATGCACCCCGCGACGATCGCCGCGCTCACCGGCCATGCGCTCAAGTCGATCGAAATGATGCTCAAGGTCTATGGGCCGATCGATCCGACCAGCACGGCGGCCGCGATCGCCAGCATGCTGCCCGAGCTGCCGCGCCCCGCGATTGCTCTGTAAGAAGAACTATGCCAGCTAAGACGATGCGCGGCGGATTTCCGCCGCGTTTCGTCGTGGCCGGCCGCGTGATTCTTCGCAAAGTCACCTAGCCCAAACGAGGAAAAGCCCGGCTTCGCAGGCCGGGCTTCCTATGCGATCACGGAAAAAGGCAAATACGACAGGCCTTTTTTCCGTGACCGCGCGCACAAAGTCAATCCGAAATCGCACGATTTCGGGAGCGGGGAAGCCGTGCCTGCCCAAACCGGGCCACCCAACGCCCAAGGGAGGCTCGCGCATGCCTAGATATGATGACCGTCTGACCGCCACGACCCGCAGCCTCGTCCACCGCGATACCGCGACCCGGACCGGGCGCGAAGGTACGTTCTGGCGCCCGTTCCACCGCAGTCTTGCCCCTCGGATCATGGCGGCGGCCGAGCGCTATGATCGCCTCGGCCGCATCCGCCAGCGCGCCACCCGCCAGCGCGGCCGCAATGGCCCGCTCGGGGCGATCGCGCTCGATGTGCTGCGCTACCTGTTAAGCCGGATCGATCCTCGCAATGGCCGGCTTGACCCGGCGATCAGCACGATCGCGCTAGCCACCGGGCATGCCGGTTCGGCGGTGGCGGCCGCGCTTGCCCGCCTCAAGGCGCATGGCTTTCTGGCCTGGCTGCGCCGCTATGTGCCGACCGAGCGCCAGGGCCAGCGCGGCCCTCAGGTACGCCAGGCTTCCAATGCCTACCGGATCATGCTGCCGGCCGCGCTGCTGGCCTGGCTATGCGCAACCCCGCCCGATGACGATTCGCACCGCCGGACGCTTGCCCAAGCTGATGCGGCCGCAATGGTGCAGGCGCTGCCGCTGGACGAACAGGTGATGGCCGGCGGCGGCGACCCCGCCACCAATGCGATCCTGGCGCGCATGGCCCGGCATTTCATGGCCCGAACGTGATTAGCCAGATCCCCATGAATCAAACCGGAGTCTTTTAACCAAGAGAAAACCGTCACCACGCACACCAGCCTTGACGTGCCCCCAGGGCTTCGTGCTACTTGGTAACAAGTTGGCTTGTCAACTTGTGGAAAAATCAACGGGAGTTAGCGCCATGAAGACGATTGCCATCATCGGCCAGAAAGGCGGCAGCGGCAAAACCACGCTGACGCTGGGGCTCGCGGTCGAGGCTGCCAGGGCAGGTCTGCTCGTTGCGGTGATCGACCTTGACCAGCAGGCTAATGCCGCCCGTTGGCGGGATCGCCGCGAGGCTGCGTTGCCGGCCGTGATATCGGGCGTGCCGGCGCGACTGGCCGCGATCCTGGCCGACGCCAAGGCTGGCGGTGCCGACCTGGTGCTGATCGATACGCCGGGCAAAAGCGAAAGTGCCGGCATCGAGGCTGCCCGCGCCGCCGACCTGGTGCTGATCCCGGTACGCGGCCAGGTCTTCGATCTGGAAACGCTGGGCGCGGTCAGCGACATGCTGCGTATTGCCGGCACCGCACCGGCGGCCGTGGTCTTGAACGGCGTCCACCCGCAAGCCGTGCGCAGCGCGACCGATACCAAAAAGCTGATCCTGGAAACCTTTGGGCTCAACGTCTGCCCGGCCCACATGAGCCAGCGCAGCGCCTATGCCGATGCACCGATGGCTGGCCAGAGCGCGCAGGAAATCACCGGCGCCGGCAAGGCTGCGGCCGAGCTTGAACAAATCTATTTGTTTGCTAGTAAACAAGTCAACTTGATGGAGAACGCCGATGTCAAAAGCCGCCGACCTGCAAAACGCCCTGCGCGGGCCAAGGCATCCCAGCAACGCGACCCCATCCGCTCCTTTGAAGGCGGCGGCATCCGCTTCGACTGAACAACCCGGCCGCATCGGCAAGGTGCAGATCGCAGGCTATCTGTCGCCCGATTACAAGCGGGCGCTGCGACTCATCCAGGTCAGCCAGGAACAGAGCCTGCAAGCCCTGCTCGCCGAGGCGCTGAACCTGTTGTTCGAGCAGCACAACCTGCCGCGCATCGCCGGCGAATAGCACAAGGCCGCACCGAACGATCGGCGCGGCCTTGTGCCCGTCAGCCAGTGCCGGTTAGGCGGCCCAGCTGATCTTGTCCGTGGTATTAAGCCCGATGATCGAGAGTGCCGCCAGCGTCGTCACCGCGAAGTCGGCAAACTGGCCAGGCGATAGCCCGCAGCCCGTATTGACCGTGACGCCAGCCCCGCCGACATAGACGATCGCGGCATTCGCGGCCGAGGCTAGGATACGCACCCCGCCCACTAGCGCGCCCGCTGGTAGCGCCACAGCACCAACCGTCGTCAACTGCTGCCCGGCGATCGGTGCGGCCGTCAGCGGCTTGGAGACGGTGCCCAGCGCGTTCGTGCCGGGGGGCAAAGGCTGCAACGGGTCCAGGCCGACCGTGACGCCCGGCACCAGCGGCGCCGAGGTCACGATCTGGGTTACGGTGACATTGCCGGCGCCGGTGATCGCGGCCAGCAATCGCACCCGGAATTGCGGACATCCGGCGATATCGGCCTGGAAGCCGACTGCCATCGCTGCGGCCAATACCAGCGTCTGAATGCCGGTATAGCTGGACAGCGAAAAGATTTTGCATGGCAGCCAGGTTGACCCGTCATAGGCTTCAAAGATCAGGGCGCCGCCGGTAATGCCGGCTGCCGTGGCGACGGATACCATCACCCCGTCGTAGCCGGCGGTTAGCACGGCTGTCGGCGTGTTGACCGCCGTGGCGCTTGTCCAGTTGGCGATTTGCGGCGCCTGGTAGCCATCGGTAATCGCCAGGCCATTGGTCGGGCTGATCGGATTGCCCAAAACGTCCGATAGCAAGTGCATCGGCAGCGAGGTCGTACCCCCGCCAGCCAATGGAATATCGACTATCAGCTGATCACCGAGACGCGCGGCCCTGATATTAACCATTATCTTTTTCCTTGTTCAAAAGCCGCGCGGGCTCGTTTCAGGCGGTGGCGAGCTTGGCTGCAATTGCGGTATGCAGCTTAGCGTCGGCATCGTCCTCGTCGGCGTAGATCGTGGCCAGCTGCGCCGGCGTCAGCGTGGTGCCGCCGGTAACCGAGCGATAGATGGCGACCGCTGCGGGCGCTTCGGCCAGCACCATCGCGGCGACCTTGCCGGCGATCGCCACGGCGGCAGCAGTCGGCGGATTGACGGCCGACAAGACCGGCTCCAGCAGCTTGAGGATCGCGCCGGCATCGGCGGCAATTTCATCCAGGTTCATGGCATGTACTCCGTTGACGTGTGGTATTGTCAGCTTGTCAGCTTGTCAGCTTGTCAGCTTGTGAGATTGTCGGCTTGGCGCCTTACGTGGGCTTGGCAGCCACCTCCAATGCAGCGAGCGCTGCATTGAAAGCGTCGAATACCATGGGCCGATCGTGCAGCTGGTCATCCTCCAGCTGTTTGAGCGTGCCATGGACGCCGGCCCGCAGCGCATCGAGCTTCGTCAGCTGGACCTTGGACAGCGTTGCCGTGCTGACATAGATCGTCGCCGCCCGATCGGCTGTTGCCGTCGCTGCCACAGCGCCGGCCAGGCTCGTGACCTGGGTCATCGTCGGCGGCCCTGCC
This sequence comes from Sphingomonadales bacterium, assembly GCA_043740855.1. Lineage (GTDB taxonomy): Bacteria > Pseudomonadota > Alphaproteobacteria > Sphingomonadales > Sphingomonadaceae > Novosphingobium. Next base: position 30,934 of record JAYUBN010000117.1, read on the forward strand.
AGGCTGGTGCCCGCCACGGCACAGGCGCATAGCGATGTCAGCGCCAGGGCCGCAACGGCCGCCAGGACGCGCCTCAAGCGCCGTTCGCCAGCGAGGTCAACTCGGCGGTCGCCGCGTTAATCTTGTCCTGGTCGCCCGCGCCAGCGGCCTGCAAGGCCGCCAGAGCGGCATTGGCAGCGGCCAGCGCGGTGTTGTCGGATGCAATCTTTGCCTTTGCAGCGGCAAAGGCGGCATCGAATGCCGAAAAGTCAGCCATGAGTATTTCCTTTTGGAGGTGGAGGGCCATGAGGTAATGACCTGTCAGCTTGGCCAAGAAGGCCGCCAGGCGTAGGAAAGTCATGTCGATGGCCCCGCGCCGGGTGCGTTTGGGTCCGCGTCCGGCGCGCGTGCGGGCGCAGGCGGCGTAACATGCGAGTTGAGCGCACCCAGCAAGCCGGCAACGACGACAAGGATGCCGCATGCCGGCAGGCCGCCGGCAATCTCCGGGCGGATCGAAACCGCTATCAGCGAGGCCAGCACAATCGCCACCAGCGCCGCGATAATCGATTGGTCTTTGGTCATGGTCCTGGGCTCCTATGCGGCGAGGTAAAGGGCAGCTTCGGCGGCGCGCCGATCGGTCAGGCCGCGCAGCACGCGGCCGCCGCCCTTGTTCCAGGCGCCGAAGGCCGCCGCCGCGTCATGGTGCAGTCCGGCGCGGTGAAAGCGCAGCACGCTGGAACCCAGGAAATTGCCGATGCCGATGTTGTAGGCCAGATCGCACATCGCCGAATATTGATTGTCGTTCGTCGCTGCCACGCCATCGGCCTGCGTCACGCCGATCTCGAAGCGGTTCATATCCGCCAGCAACCGGGCGTCGGCTTGCGCCTGCGTCCACACCAGCCCCTTGACGATGCCCGGCCCCGTCGCGCCCCAGCCAATCGTCCACACCCCCGCCGGGCAGAGGTATGCGGCCAGCTTGCAATTTTCGGCACGTTGCAGAATTTTCAGCCCCAGGGCGTTCATCGGTCGGATCACAGGATCACCTTCACGTCAGGCGTTGCCGCCAATGCGTTATATTCGACCAGCAATTGCTTGCTGCGATGCAGTTCGGGTGCGGTCGGCGCCTGGCGGTGCGCCAGCATCATCAGCAGCTCGACCATCTGCGATAGCTTGCTGCGCCGATCGCCCTCGACCAGCTCGCGCGCATGGCATTCCTGTAGATTTTTCTCGATCGCAGAGAGCCGCTTTTCCACGCGGTCCCAGATGAATTTGCCCAGCCCGCCCAGCACGGTGCCGACCGGCGCCAGCGTCACCAAGGGCTCCCACCAGCTCATAGGACCGACCTTGCGATTTCATGCCAAAGCCCCGTCGCGCCGTTGAATTCCAGTTCAAGCCAATCGAAGGCTTGCGAGAGCGTACAGGCCGATTTGAGGCGCAAGCCGGTGGCATTCTGCGCAAAGGTGAAGGTGGTGCCGGCGGTCGATCCGTACCAATAGATGCGGCCCTTTTGGCCGAACGCGTAAGTGTAGGTCGTTGCCATAGTGCATGCGATTGCCGCCGACGCCCCGGTGTTCTGTAGCCCGTGGCGCGGACTGCTGATAGGAACAGCATAAGGCCCGGCCGTCATAGTGAGCAGCGACAGCGCCAGCGGGGTTCCCGCGCCGATGTTCTGGCTATTGCTTGGTCCGTCGCAGGTCATCAGCGGGATATTGACGGTCGCGCCGCCGATGTTCGGGACGTGGATCGTGACGATGCCGTCGGCTTCACCGATCGCGAGCGAGCAACTTCCGGGATCGATACAGCCGAGTACCTGGAAAACGCTGATTGCCTCGCGACTATTAGCGATGGCCAGAGCAGTGCGGTGGACGTTGACCCTGATATGCAGATCGCTGATCGCCGCAATATAGGTTCCGGCCGGCGCGCCAGGAATGACAGTGGTCAGCGTCGGCGGGCCTGAAATCGCAAAAATCGGGTTCTGGTTGGCCTGATCGATGGTATACTCGAGATCGATATAGGTGGACGTTAGCGAGCCGAGCGAAATTGCAGTCGTCAAGTAAAAGGACGTGTCGGTAGCTCGTCCGCGAATGATCCGCAGATAGTTTCCGCCAAGGAACTGTCCAGCGTTCAGGAACTCGCAATCGATCAGGTCAAGCCACGGCGGGGCTTTGGTCAGATCGCGGGTGGGATAGGCATAGTTGTAAAGCAACCCGTTAGCCGGGCCTCCAGTGAATGAGGTCTGGCTGGAGTTGTAGAACTTGCAGGCGACATAGCGGCCACCATTGCGGCCGAGAACTTCGGCAGTAATATAGGACCCACCGAACTCGCAGTTTTCAGCGCGAATATTTCCGGCAGACGAGTTCAACGAACTTTGATTGCTGCCAAAAACCTTGACGCCATAGAGCCAGATATCGCTGACCGTGGTACCGGTGAAATAGGTAGCTTCTCCCTTAAATCCGCTGATTATGCAGTTGTTGAGGATGATCGTATCGCATTGCGTCCCCTGGAGCCGGATGCCTTTGTTCGTCAGGTCAGGCCCGTCTGGCGAAGCCGGCGTGACCGCCGTGCGAGCGCCGGTGTAGGCGCAGCCGCCATCGAGCCAGATATTCTCCATGGCAAAGAGCGTCAGGTTGTTCGCGTTCGGCGCGCCCTGTGTGCCGCCCATCAGGTTGATGCCCGATCCGCGCCAGAGGTTGCCGCCGACATTCTGCCAGCCCGTCTCCAGCGATGCCCCGGTGATCGATAGCATCTTGATATGCGTCATCGTCGGCAGGCCGAGGAACTTGATCGGCGCCGTCACCCAGATCGATTGCCCGTCTTGCGCGTCGGGAGCGGTGCTAGTCTGGGCTGCTGCACTTGTCCGCACCGTATTCCAGATCGACACGGTGTCGAAATCGAACAGCAGCAGCCGGCAGCCGATGGCCGCGCAGTAAATGAGCGCGGCCTGCACCGCCGGTTGATCGTTGTTCATGCCGCCCCGCGCGCCGGCCTGGCTGATCGCGATCATCCCGCCTTGCGGCAACAGGCGAAAATAGCGGCCGTTGGCGCTGATCGTGCACAGTTGGGGACAGGCGCTCGCCAGCGCAGCGGTCGCCAGCGGATCGCTGATGAACACGCCAGTACTGCCATCGCCCGAACTATTGCGGCCGCTAGTCCGGATCATGTCCGTTCCAAGCGGGATGATGCTGAAGGCGATGGCGGCAAAGGTCAGCAGCGCGCCATCGGGCACTGTCTGGCCGATGACGGGCAGCAGCACCGGGCTGCCATCGGCACCAAACCCCAGCGCGTTGCCCGCCCGCAGCGCGGCCGCTGGCAGCGGCACGAGCGTTTCGCCATCCGGCACCAACAGCGCCCGCGCTGTCAGGTCGGCCATGATTACGTCCTGCTCTTGGTCGATCAGCATCGCCCGATCCAGATCGGTTTCGACAGTAATGGCCGGAAAATTGCCGCTGGTCGGGTACAGGTCGGCTTGGTTGCGCGCCGACTTACGGCGGATGCGCAACTTTGTGCCCACCGCCGGCGCCGTTGTCATCGTCACCGTGCCGCCGGCATCGGTCGGGCCGGACGTTGCGGTATAGTCGACATTTAGATTGAGCGTTGATACCACCCCGGCCACGATCGCCTGCACCACCAGATCGCTGACCAGATTATAGCGGAACGGCGCGCCAAACTGGCTCGATACGGCATTGCCCATGTATTGAGCGAGCGGACTTCTTGCAGCGACGGTCATGGCTCTGTTCCCTGTATGGCGTTGCTTAAGGCAGGCGCGTGATCGGGCGTCGTCTGGCCTGGCGCCCACCAGAACTTTTGATGATCCTGCGCCTCGGCGCGGTCGGCCTGGCGATCGAAGGCGCCTTGCGCATTAGGATCGGTCCAGCGTTGCACGCGCTCCCACAGCTCGCGGTTGAGCGCGGTGCGCGCATACCAAAGATTGGACCCGGGCGTGTTTTCCTTGAGGAAGGTGGTCACTTCGCGCCCGACATTGGACGGCCGGGTGTTGCCGGTCAGCTCGTCGGTCGCGGCCATGCTAGTATCGTGGAAGCCCAGGCGCAGCATCGGATCGGCCACGCTCTGCAAGCTTGGCCCCATCAGCAGATCGGCCACGCTCTTGCCGTCGCGCGCAACCTTCTGCGATGTGCCAGGCAACACCAGCTGATCCTTGAGGAAATCGCCGTAGATCCCCAGCGCGCCGCCCTGCATCGCCGCGCGCACCCAGAACGCCGGGCTTTCCATCGGTTCGGGGTCCTTGCCATTGGCGATCCCCTTCATCTGCATGATGAGCCCGCCCATCACCGTGGTGGCGATAAAGGCATTCATGGCAAACTTGGCGCGGTCCATCACGGTGCCGTCGCCGTGAATCGCGCGCTGGATCGAGCGGTCGATCACCGAGACGGGAAACTGCTTGAACTGGCTGGCCGAATGCATGACTTCGCCCATCCAGGTGCCGCGCTGGCCAGCACCCCAATTGAGCATCGACTTGACGCGGAGCGAGGCGCCGGCGTCAGGCATGCCGAAGCGCTTTTCGCCCTCGATCATTTCCATGAACCGGGTGCCGGCCTCGTTGGCCAGGGCTGGCGCGATATCGGTGCGCGCTGCGACTTCATCGGGGCGCAGGATGTTCATCGCGCCAAAGTCGGGATGCTCGCCGACATTGTGCGGGGTCGAACGGATGATATCCCAATAGTCGGCGCCGATGCCATAGCGTTGCAGCGTGCGCGCGAATTTGGGATCAAGGTCGGCAAAGGCCCTGCCCGATTGCTCGGCCACGGATTGCATGAACTCCTTGCCGATCGCGCTAGTGCCCGCCGTGGTCAGCACATGCAGCCCCGAGGCACGCAGCACGCCATCGGCGAGCCGCTTGGATACCTCGTTGACCTTGGCGCTGGTGTCATAGGCCTGGTGCAGATCGATCGCGCGCTGCGTGTACTCGTTGGCGATGATACCGGCATGCCGGGCCAGCTGGCGATCGCCGTCATCGAGCGGGTTGAGGTTCTTGACGAAGTTGGCGACCAGGCGCGTGGCATCGAGGCCGTTGAAATTGGCCATCGCATGCGTAAAGCCCAGATCGGCGGTGCCGGTGATGACCGCCCCGCCCAGCTTGCTCGCCGAATTGAGATTGCGCATCGTCGCCCAATTGCGCGACAGGCGCGGGTTGATCGAGCGATTGAGGTCGCCGGTGTGGACGCCCCACATATCGCCGATCGACTTGGCCGCCTTGGCCGCATCGCGGACTTGCGCCGGCGTACCGCGGATATTGGCATCCTTGTTCAACGAGTCCTGCAACCAGCGCACGGTGAAGGCGGGATTAGGACCCAGCACCTGCATGCTGGCGACATCGCGCGCCATGCTGTCGATATGCCCGGTCATCGCATCCCAGGCATTGCCGCCGAACTTGCCCTGGTAGGCCAGCCACGAATCGGCATCCTTGAAGTGCAGGAAGCGGCTGTCGAGCCGGCGATTGGCGACCTTGCCGCCGGCATGCGCGCCGGGCGCCATCTGGTCGAAGCCATCGGTGCGGACGTGTTCATAGACATCGCGCAGCGCGTCTTCCATGCGCATGTCCGAGAACGGCAGGCCGGTCAGGTTGTCGATCATCGCCGGCCGATCGAGCTTGGGCAGGATGAAATCGCGCCAATCGGCAAAGCTGGACTTGCGCACCAGCAAGGTGTCATGGGCTTGCGGCAGGCCCCAGCTGTCGAGCTTGGCGATCGCGCCGCCCTGCATGTTGAACTGCTGGCGCAGCCATTCGGCGGTATCGGTAAAGCTCTTGGCCAGCTCGCCAGCATGCACGTCGCCGGTGCCCTGGCCGAACAGCTCGCGCACGATGTTGTCCATGGTCGCCGGGTCGCGCAGCGCCCCGCCGATCTTGCGATGCATGGTATCGAGGAAATCGCCCATCTTCGACCAGGCCAGATTGCGCACCGCGACATGGCGTAGATCGATATCGGTAACGCCCTGGACGCCCTCCATGCGGCTGAAATAGCTCTTGGCTACGCGGTACACGTCTTCGCCATTCTGCGCGGCCTGATCGAGCCGGGTCAGGATGCTGCGCTGGATGCCCAGCTGCTTGAGCTGCTGGCGCCGCGCCTGCATCGCTTCGGCCTCCAACTGGCCGGCAAGCTGCGCGCTGGCTTTCTCTGAACTGGCCTGCGATCCGAATTGGCGTTTGTAGGTCTGTTCCAGATCGTCATAGGCGAGCCGGAATTGCGTCGCCCGATCGCGATCGAGCGTGCCGCTGGCTTCGAGGCTGGCGATGCAATGGAGCGCGCTCACAGGCAGTCTTTCAGCGCGGCGATCGCGGCCGCGTCATCCTGGATGCCTTGCAGCACCGATTGCATGGTCTGGCTTGGCCCAGAGACGGCGAACATATCGCCGCCGGTGAATGCCTTGAGGTCAAGCGGCTGCGCTTCGGGCGCGCTGCCCAGGTCTAGCCCAGGCGCATCGCCGGCATCGAACAGGCCCATGCCCATCGTGCCGTCCTGCTCGGCTTTCGCGCGCATAGGCGCCTCGCTGGCGAGCCGGGTCTGTTGCTTCTCGCGGGCGGCTAGGTTGGGATCGATATTGTTGGTTCGAGCATCACTCGTTTTAGGCTCAAACCCCGCGTTTGCTGGATTTGACAGTTTTTGTTGGGGGTCCGAAATACCACTTTCCGGCTTCCCTAGAAAATCATGCTGTAGCGTTTCGTCCTGTGCCTTGGCGGCCGCGCCATGCGGATCGCTAAAGCTGGCGACTACGGCGTCGGCGGGCCCGGCGGCGCCGTCATCATGGCCGGGCTCGGCGCCTCGCCCTGGCTGTTCGCCTGCGCCAAATAGGTCTTCATGCGATCCTGCATCATCTGGCCCGCGTCCCGGTTCCCCATGAATTCCGCCAGCAGCCGCGCTTTCGCCAGATCCTGCGGCGGCATCCCGGAGATCAATCCCCCCAAGGCGGTCGAGGAAGTCGCGGGAGGCGGCGCCGAGCCCGCGTTTGTGCTCGATGAGGTCGGCAGCGGCAGCGCGGAGGGCATCGCGGACGGGGCCGGCGCTTTGTGCGGTGCGCTCGATGAGGACTTGGGCTTGCTCACTGGTCAGTACCTTTGCTGCGTTGGCCGCGTGATCGAGCTGGTTATCGCCCACATCGGTGATTTTGCCAGCAGCTTCAATCAGTTTGCCAAAAATCTTCTTGTCGTCGCGCAGCAGCTTCTTGGCGTTCTCGATGATCTGCGCCATCGGCCGATAGAGCGCTTGCGCGGGCGCGGCGCCGAACATGCTCATCTGGTTGCCGTGGTCGCTCTGGCCAAAGCCATCGGCCATCGCCTGGCGCACGATCCCGCCCGACAGCGCTTCGTCATGGCGGCCGCTGCCTGCCAGCAGATGCATCAGCGGCACATGCGTTTCGGGCGCGTGCCCGGCATGATTGCCGATTGCCGAGCCCTGTTCGGGTGACAGCACGCCATTGAGAACCGCCCCGAAGGTTTCGTGATCGAGCGCGGCGATCCCGCGCGCATGGCGCATGAACGGACCATTGCGCGGCAGATATTTCGCCATTTCCGGCGCCTCGCGCAGCACGCGGGCTGCATCGATCGACGTGCCCGAGCCTTCGGCGATATTCTTGAGCGCGGCCGCCACGCGCACCATGGCGGGCGACCAGCCATCAGCCTCGCGCAGCACGTCGGCATTGAGCCATATCTTGGCCGATGGATCGGCGGCCGAGGCCTGCATGGCCTTGCCGAGCCGCTGGTGGCCATCGGCGATAACCATCTGGCCATCGGCGCGCTCGAAGACTACCGCCTTGCCGGCAAAGCTCTGCACCCAGGGCGCATCGCCTTTCAGCCGGTCGGTGACGCCATTGGCATCGCCGCCCAGCTTGTACTGCATCGTAGCCGCGTCCGTGGTCAGCTCGTGCGGCGAAAATTCGCGGGAATAGATCGGCGCATCGAACGGGCTCGATATGATCGGCATGTCGGGCGCCTCGCGGCCGACGATGGCAGGATCGATCTGCGGCAGCGGTGGCGGCGTTGTTTGCGAATTCTGCAAAGAACCCTGCGCGGCTTCCTGTGCATTATCGGCAGCATCTTGCGCATCGTTGGCGGTGTCCTGCGCATCGAGCCCGGCCAGCTGCGCATCGCGCGCCGCGACCGGATCGGGCGCGGCAGCAGCATCGCCGCCAGCAGCGCCCGGCATGGCGGCAGAGGTCGCCGCGCTGGACCCGCCCATCTTGCGCGCCGCCATGTCCCGCACATCGCCCACGGTCATATGCGCCAGCATCGGATTATTCTTGACTGCCTTGGCGCCCATCACGCTTTCCGCGCTGGCCGCCGGATCGGCTTCGAGCAGATGCACCGCGCCAGTGGACCCGGCAAAATGCGCCAGGTACAGATTGGCGTCGGTGACCGGGTGCCCGGCAGTCGCCAGCGCCGTGGCATTGCGCTGGGTCAGCTGGTGGACCAGATTGAGTTGTACGGCCGGATCATTCTTCTGCGCCATGACTTCGGCATCGGTGCCACCAAGCCCATGCGCTGCGCGATAGCTGCGCAGAAAGGTGCCATCGGTGAACTGGAACAGGCCGCTGGCGGTGCCGGCAGGCGCATGCGCGTTGGGATTGTTGCTGCTTTCCGCCTGCGCCAGCTTGCCATAATAATCGCCCGATGGCCGGCCTGGCGCACCAAAGGCGGCGCCTTGTGTTGCCGGCGGCGGATTGTCAGTGGCCAAGGCGGTGCGATGCGCGGCCAGCGTAGCGCCATGGGTTTCGGCGCCATGGCTGCCCGGCATGAATGGCGAGGTTTCGGCATCGATGGCGGCACCCGGCGCGGTGCGCAGCGCATCGGCCTCGGCCGGGGTGACGCCCGAACTGCGCAGCGCCGATCCGGCCGCGCCCGCCAGGTCGGCGCGCGCATCGACCGTGCCGGCGCGAGTCGCACCGCCAGCAAGAAAATCGCGGATTGGCGCTGGGATCGATGGATAAAGCCGGGCAAAGACATCGCTGGCGCCGCCGGCGAGCGCCTTGGCCGCCGGCAGCGCGGTCGCATGGACGCCCCCCATGCCGGCGCCCATCAGGAACGCCCAGCCTGTCTGGCTCGCATCGTCGCCCAGATCATGCGCC
>JAYUBN010000118.1:0-39819 GCA_043740855.1 Sphingomonadales bacterium
ACCCCTCATACCTGTTAGCCCTGCCGGCGCGCACTCCGGCGCCGGACGGCCATTAAAGGTCCAAATACTAGAGACGAATGATAGGCAAACAGAAGGATCTCTGCGACCCGTTTCGCTCTATAGAAACGTTTCTATAATTGGACCGTAACAACATGGGATTGTCCGTGTCAACAACATTTTTCGGCAGCTCTGCGGTTTCTGACCAGAACTCCCTTTAAAAGAGCGGCCGCCACCCGCATCAACGAGCAGAGCCGGGTCGGCGATACGGATGGATCAATCACATCCCAGGCAGCATGACGCCAATCGGTATGCATTAAATTACGCAATATCAATTATTTAAAATTTATTTCTCGGACAATACCGGCCGCAGGAGGTGGCATCCCCCCAATAGCAAGCCGAATTTGCCTGCGGTGACGATCAGGCGCACGGAACCGTCCACGGAATTGGGTTCGTCTGGCGAGCGACGCACCTGTTCACCCAGGCTTTCCAGGTTTTTAAAAACGGAGGCCTCATAAAATCGATTCTATTTTTACGTCTTTTAGGGGCTGGGTTATTGCGCAAGTGCAGCTAACCCGGCACGGACAATCGAACCGAAATCTACGATTCGATGTGAATGCGACCGGAGATATGATGCCAAAATTACCGACCGGGACTCAGGAAACAGGTCAGGGCAAGATACATAGGCGCAGGCCAACAATGAAGGATGTCGCCGAGCGGGCCGGGGTTGCGCTCAGCACGGTTAGCTATGTCATCAATGACAGTGGACCCGTCGCAGATGATCGACGGACCAAGGTGCTGGAAGCCGTGCGCCTGCTTGGCTATCTGCCAAACGAGTCGGCCCGCAACCTTAAGCGCCAGAGTGTGGCGACAATCGGCCTTGTCATTCCCGACCTTGTAAATCAGTACTTCGCGATGATCGCAGAAGGGGTGGAGCAAGCCGCATCTGAAAAGGACATCTTGGTCGTGTTCTGCACGCCCGAGGCGACCGGTGAAGGCGAGTCCTGGAATAGCCGGCTTCTCCGCAGCCAACGGCTCGATGGGCTCATCTATCTGTCCGGCGCCGATACGCGGATGGAGCCCTTGGTGGATTTAATTCGGGTCGGTCCGGTGGTCCTCGTTGATGAGATGCTCCCGGGTTTTAATTTGCCGAGCGTTGTATCGCAGAACCGCCATGGTGCGCGGGAGATCGCGTCGCACCTCACGTCTCTCGGCCACAAACGCCTGGCTATCCTCGGCGGCCCGCCGGGGCTGTGGACCGCCGAGCAGCGCCTCTCGGGATATCGCGAGGCCATTGCCGCTGCCGGATTGAATCCTGATGCCGTACCCGTGTTCACGGGCGATTATCGCATGGCTTCGGGTGAGCGACTCGCCGAGGTCGCTTTAAGCGGTCCTGTCGCCAAGCGGCCGACAGCGTTGATATGCGCTAACGACCTGATGGCGATCGGCGCACTTTCTTACTGCCGCCGCGTTGGACTGCGCGTGCCGGAGGATATCTCGGTCGTCGGATTTGATGACCTGCCGCTCGCCTCCCTCCTCACGCCAAGCCTCACCACCGTTCGACAGCCGGCAAGGGAGCTGGGCAAGGAAGCTGTCAAGCTGCTGCTCAGCTTGGTGAACGGCACTGAAGTGGCTTCTCCGCCACCTTCGCCAGTGTCGCTGAAGATCCGCGAGTCGTCCGGACCGCTCCCCATGGGCTGAGGCAAAACCATCTCATACCATCGGCACCGGTTTTCGACCGGCGCCAACCGGGTTTCGCTCAAGCGCCGCGCTGTCTGATACCAGCGGCAGAAAAGTCATCGTCGAGGCGACTGGCATCACTTGTCCCTGGTTGCGCAGCGCGTAAATGCGCGAGGCTTGCTTTGGCGGCTCTGCTACCGACTGTCGGATCTTGATCTCAGTCAAGAAGCTGATCGTTTCCGGATGCTCGATCATGCCGAGCTGATGCAGCAGGAGCCTGGCTGCAGCTTCTCCCATCGCGAAGCCGGGTTGCGCCACCGTCGTCAGGGGAGGCGCCATATGTTGAGCGGAAGAGATATCATCGAACCCGACGATGGAGATATCGTCAGGAACACAAATCCCCTGCTCAGTCAGGTAGCGCATACCGCCGATCGCCATCATGTCGTTCGCATAAATGAGGCCGGTCAGGCACTCGCGGCTGGTCTTCAGCAACGTCTCCGTGCCCCGGTATCCGGCATGCTCCGAATAATCGCCGGCGAACACCGGCACCTCGTCGGGATCAAGGCCAGCAGCTGCAATCGCCTCGCGATAACCAGCCAGCCGATCCTGGCCAGTCCACAGCCAGTTTGGCCCGGCGACGATCCCGATGTCGCGATGGCCGCGGTGCAGCAGTTCCTGCGCGACGAGGCGCGCGCCGCGGCGGTTAGCGGAATGCACAAAGGGTGCGTCCAGTCCCGGCACGCACTCGTCGACGAAAACGACCGACCCCGTATCGACCAGCTTGACCAGACCAACGTTCGGCCGACCGGAGCCCGAGACGAGGATCATGCCATCGAGCCGTCGCGCACGCAGCGACTGAGCATAATATTCTTCCCATTCGCTTTCATTGCCGGACGCGCCGAGAATCATGAACACGTCGTTCTTGCGCGCGACCGAATGCACCCCCTCGGCGATCGAGGCGAAGAACGGGTTCTGCAAATCCGGAACGATCAGTCCGATCGACGAAGAGCGATGCTTCTTGAGATTGCGGGCGGCAGTGTTGGGCTCATAACCGAGATCGGCGATGCAATGCTGGACGCGCTGACGGGTCTTCTCGGTGACGCTGTGCTGTCCGTTAATCACGGCGCTGACGGTACCGATCGATACACCCGCGGCGCGAGCGACCTCTCTGATCGTCAACCGGGTCTTCGCGGGTGCTTTGGCCGTAAACTTCATCGATTGCTTACCCCGTCACCCCATACACTCCCGTCCCGCATGCGGACCTAGAAGCTCACCTTAACCTTGACTAGCCTCGATAGAGAGGAAGCGTGTACGTCATAGCCACGAACACTGCATCGAGACCTATGGACGTTCCTTCAGCGCCAATAAATCTCTGATGTTATGTACTTCTCCCCATGCAAAGGGGCAAAGCGACGTACGCTCCGGCGCCGACTCAATCCGCCTCTCTAGCCAGATCGATGGCGGAGTGCTCATATGAATGGGTTCATTTGTCAAAGCCTTTTTGCGCAATCTTGAAAATGCTCAGGCCGGAAACACGGTCGCTCCACGATTCCGTCGATGATTACTCTCATAATCATTTCTCGCGTCGGCAATCGGCCTGCATCCAGTTCCCGGAACAGATTTCTGGCATCGACTGCGCGCCCAAAGCTAGACAAACTGGCGCATTTTCTAACAGTGATTTGAACAATGGCAAAAAGGACATCTGCGCCAACCCTCACTGAAAATGCTCAGCAGCACGCTTGCAAAGGCAGCTCATCGTTGTAATTTTTTAGGGAAACCAAAAAATCTTGCATTTGTGTGGTTGACAGTTCTTCGAAACGTTTCATATTGTCGTTGCATTCGGAAATGAGCGGCGCATCCGTATCCAAGCTGCCGGTCTAACCGCGCAAACGAGGTAATCACGCCCGCTAGCTTTACGAACTCGCCAGCTTACGTGAGTTCTCGACTCCACAGGTATTACCAAAAAGCCCATATGTCGGGCTTCTACAGCCTAGCGCGGAAAACTAGCAGTTTAAATTGAACCGGTTCAAAAAAATGACTTTTCTCGGGATTGGCGCAGTTTCCGAGCGTCAGATCCTTACAGCCAAGGGGGTACAGATGATCAGACACATCTTCGCGTCGACGACGCTTGCAAAGATTTCGATAATTTCGATGATGGCATTCGCTGCGGACCAGCAGGTGTCCGCCCAGACGACAGTATCTGTGCCAGAGAAAGCGCCTGAGACGGCTGCGCCGCCCGTGCAATCCGGCGACATCGTGGTCACCGCTCAACACCGCGAACAGCGGTTGCAGGACGTGGGCATCGCCATATCGGCAGTTTCGGGGCAGCAGCTCAAAGACATGCATGTCAGCATGGCGACCGATCTCGTGAAGGTCGTGCCCTCCCTGAAGATGAACGCCTATGGTTCCTCTCAGGTTGTGTTCAACATTCGCGGCGTGAGCCAGAATGACTATGGCGACCAGCAAGAGCCGCCGATCGCCGTCTACCAGGACGACAGCTACGCAAGCTCAATCAATCTGGCCAGCATTCCGGTCTTCGACCTTCAGCGCGCCGAGGTCTTGCGCGGCCCCCAAGGCACCTTGTTCGGGCGCAATGCGACCGGCGGTGCGGTTCAGTTCATCTCGAACAGGCCGACCAAATATCTCGACGGGTATCTGACGGTCGGGACCGGCAGCTATGGCGAGATTCTGACCGAAGGGGCTATATCGGGCCCGCTCGCCGACAATCTGCAAGTGCGCGTCGCCGGCATTCGCGAGCGCGACAAGGGCTATCTGGAGAGCATTACCGGCGGCCCCACGCTGGGCGCCAACAATCACTGGGCCCTGCGCAGCATTATCGCATGGCAACCGACCAGCGCGATCAATGTCGCGCTGACCACCCGCTATATGCGCGCGCCGCATGAGCGGCAGGCCGGCTCTTATTCCCACACGGTCGCCTGCCCCAACGCCCAGGGCCAAGGGGAATTTCTCGACCCCAACCAGACCTGCGCCTATTATCAGGGCAATGGCCTTGCTGGCCCCGGCACGACCGGCACCGGCCTGCGCGTCGACTCCATCAACCCGCAGCGCGGCGGCAATCCGTATAAGGTTTATCAGAACGGGCCGAATTTCTCGGATCGTTCGCTATTCGGCACGAATTTGCATGTCGATATCGACCTCGGCAATGCAACACTGACCTCGATCACTGATTATCAGCATGGGCGGAAGGAATACGTCGAGAGCACAGCGCCGGACCCCGGCGAATTATTCTTCCAGAAGTCCCGTTTGAACCAAGGCTCGCAGGAACTGCGGCTATCAGGCAAGCGCGGAAATCACCAACTGGTGATCGGCGCATATGGCATGATCATCGACGGCCATTATAGCGGCAGCTACGGGATTCCTTTTCTGAACTACGCACCTCTGGCGGTGTTCAAGCAACATACCCGTTCCTTCGCCATTTTTGGCCAGGATGAGTGGAGCGTGGCCGACAAGCTCAAGCTGATCGGGGGTGTCCGATACTGGAACGATCGTCGCGAAGGCGCGTATACTGCGACCGATGCCGCGTCCGGCGTCGGCCTCATCTTCAATTCCCAGCAAGTCGGTTACACGTCCTTTGGCGTGCTTCAGCCGAGCACCGGGATTAAAGTCACTCCGTCCGCTGCGAAGGCGAAATTTGGCGGTATCTCTGCGCGTGCAGAAATCGATTATATGCCCAGCCGCAAAACGCTTGTCTACGCAAGCTACAACCGCGGCTCGAAAAGCGGCGGCTTCACCTTCCCGACCAGCACGCCATTTCCTGGCGGTGAAGTCGATGCGCTGAACGGCATCCCATACAAGCCGGAGCAACTCGACGACTACGAGATTGGGGTGAAGCTGACGTTGCCGATGCGGACCACGCTGAATCTCGCCGGCTTCTATTACGACTATCACAACTACCAGGCATTTGCCCAACTCGGCCTCATTCAGACCGTGCTCAATCTGAACGCCATCTCGGAAGGTCTCGAGGCGGAGTTCACAACCCACCCCATGAGCGGCTTGACATTCAAGGCCAATGGTCAACTTCTGCATACCAAGGCCAAGCATGTGCCATTGCCCGACGGCATTACCATCGTCGATCACCAGCTCCCACAGGCACCCGCTTTTTCCGGTAGCGCGCTCATCCGATACGAGTTTGCCTTCCTTGGCGGAACAGCCTCACTGCAGGCAGATGTCCTCCATTCGGGCAAGTCCTGCTTTACCGTCCTGTGCGCGCCCGTTGAACGGGAGGGGGCTTATAATGTCGCCAATATGCGAGTTGGTTTCTCCAGCCCCAATGATCGATGGGAGATCGCAGCATTCGTGAACAACCTGAATAAGGCACAATATCGGCAATATGCTCTCGATGAATCGGTCTATGATGGCTCGGTTCTTTCAGTCTACGCCAAACCGCGGACCTGGGGCCTGACCGGCACGATCCATTTTGGAAACCATTGAACTGACGGGTGCGGTCAGTCAGTTGGCAACTTGTTCCCATTGTCGCACTGCAATGTGAAACAGGTGTCCTTCAAGCGATCTGAGACAGTCACTCGGCCAAGGTGGCCGGGTGACTGTCTGAGCCAATATACCTGCGAGCCGTTACCGCGTTGATGTTGGACAGATTTGGATCGGGAGCATGAGAAAGTGGGGGGTGGGTTATGCCACCGCCGCAGGCGGCATAGTGTTTCCCCGGGGCGCCGGCGGTTAGCATCGGAACACGGATGCCGGCAACGATGGTGCCGGCCCAGAAGAGAAAATGAGATGAACTCGAGCGTCCTGAATGACAGCAGCCTGTTCCATACGGCCAATTACATAAATGGCCGCTGGATCGACGTCGGCGCCGCGGGAGAGATTCCGCTATTCAACCCGTCGACGGGGGAATTGCTGGGCCATATCCCGCAATGCGACCGCGCTCAGGTCGCCGAGGCGATCGCCACGGCGCATGTCGCCTTTTGTACCTGGCGCAAATTGCTGGCCAAGGAACGCTCGCGCATCCTGCGCCGGTGGCATGACCTCATCATCGAGAATGTCGATGATCTGGCGCGGCTGATCGTGCTCGAGGAGGGCAAGCCTTTCGCTGAAGCGCAAGGCGAAGTCCGCTATGGCGCCGCTTATATCGAATGGTTTGCCGAGGAGGCAAAGCGGGTCAAGGGCGATGTCATTGCCGCGACAGACGCCGGGCGCCGGATTGTCACGCTGAAGGAGCCAGTGGGCGTGTGCGTCGCCATCACCCCATGGAACTTTCCTGCCGCGATGATTACCCGCAAGGCCGCGCCGGCGTTGGCAGCCGGCTGCACGATGGTGGTCAAGCCAGCCGAGCAGACGCCGCTGACCGCCTTTGCGCTCGCCGATCTGGCCGAGCGCGCCGGCATTCCTGCCGGCGTGTTGAGCGTCGTCACCGGTAGCGCCCGCACGGTGGGTGCCGAGTTCACCAGCAATCCGCTGGCTCGCAAGATCACCTTTACCGGATCGACCGAGGTCGGCCGCATCCTGATCGCGCAATCGGCGCCGACTATCAAAAAGATGTCCATGGAACTCGGGGGCAACGCGCCGTTCCTGATCTTCGATGATGCCGATATAGCGCTCGCAGTGGAAGGCCTGCTGGGCACAAAATTTCGCAACACCGGCCAAGCGTGCGTCAGCGCCAATCGCATCTACGTGCAGGATGGCGTCTACGATCGCTTTGCCAAAGCGCTGACGGCGCGCGTCGCGACGTTGCAGGTAGGCGACGGGTTCGAGCCCGGCGTCCAGCAGGGCCCATTGATCGATGCCAACGCGGTCACCAAGGTCGAGGCGCACATCGCGGACGCGGTCGGCAAGGGTGCGACGATCGCTGTGGGAGGCAAACGTCATGAACGTGGCGGCAATTTCTTCCTGCCAACCGTGCTGACCGACGTCACCGCCGACATGGTGATCTGCCGCGAGGAAACATTCGGCCCGATTGCGCCGCTGATCCGGTTCACCGACGAAGCCGATGCTATCCGCATGGCGAACGATACCGAATTCGGCCTGGCCGCATACCTATTCGCGAAAGACGCCGACCTGATCTGGCGGGTCGCGACGGCGCTCGAAACCGGCATGGTCGGCATCAATACCGGATTGATTTCGAGCGAGGCCGCGCCCTTCGGCGGGGTCAAGCAATCGGGTCTGGGCCGCGAAGGCTCGGTCTATGGAATCGATGAGTATCTCGAACTGAAATACCTCGCCTGGCAGGGCGCGGATCTTATTTAAAGAAGCGCGACCATGGCATCTTATACCATCGGCCCGGTTTTCCACCTGTGCCGAGCGGGTATCGATCAAGCGCCGCTCGGGCTGGTACCAGTGGCAGAAAAGTCATCGTTCAGGGCCACTGGTATTACACTCGTGACGAAGCACGCAAATGGACGCGCGATCGAATAGTCGTCATCGTCGTCAATTGCACGATTCCGTCCTTCACCGCCGATCTTACGGCCCTCAACGAAAAGCAGTCCGGAACGTCTCAACAATTGAGAGATTAACCGGCGTCGGAATGCCCAGCCTGATCGACCTTGTTGAACTCGGTGGCCGAGGTCTGCGAAACTGCCAACCCAGTCTGCATCCGCAAGACCGCACGGGCCGCAACTGCCAGGAATTTGTCCGGCTGGTCGCTCAGTAGTGCGCCAATCCTGACTTTCATCCTTGGGTCCCAGAAAGCCAGCATATGATCGGCGGTCGCTTCTGCGGCCTGCGGCTCTGCCATCATCGCAAAGTTCCGCACAATTTGATTCGCCATGTAGATCAGGCGATCATCGGTGCTCATTTGATGGCCGCTCGCCGCACTCATTCCGCAGTCTCGATCCGGCGGCTGCGGGAAGCTTGGGCATCATACTTCTTTTGCCAGTCCGACGGACCATTTGACATACCAACCTGCACCGCTGTGACCTTGTATTCGGGGCAATTGGTCGCCCAATCGGAATAGTCCGTGGTGATGACATTGGCCTGCGTGGTCGGGTGATGAAAAGTGGTATAGACGACGCCTGGCGCAACTCGTTCGGTGACCAGCGCTCTCAGGCTGGTTTCGCCCGCGCGGCTGCGCAAGGACACCCAGTCACCATCCTTGACGCCGCGGTTTTCGGCATCGGACGGATGTATCTCCAACCGGTCCTCGGGATGCCACGCAATGTTATCTGTCCGCCGCGTCTGGGCCCCGACGTTATAATGGCTCAGGATACGTCCGGTGGTGAGCAGCAGCGGAAAACGCGGGCCAGTCTTTTCGTCGGTCGCGATATAATCGCTGACGACGAATTTGCCCCGGCCCCGTGCGAAACCGTCAACATGCATCGTCGGCATGCCCTCCGGCGACTTGTCGTTAACTGGCCACTGCAGCGAACCATGCGTTTCCAAAGCTGCATAGGACACGCCCGCAAAAGTCGGCGTCAATGCGGCAATTTCGGCCATGATCTCGGAAGGATGGGTGTAACTCCAGTTCAGTCCCATCGCGTTGGCTACCAATTGGACGATCTCCCAATCGGCATGGCCATTCAGCGGTGCCATCACCTTGCGCACGCGTTGAATGCGGCGTTCGGCGTTAGTGAAGGTCCCGTCCTTTTCCAGGAAGGTCGATCCCGGCAGAAAGACATGCGCGTAATTGGCCGTTTCGTTGAGAAATAGATCCTGCACGACTACGCATTCCATGGCGGCAAGCCCTGCCGCGACGTGGCGAGTGTTAGGATCGGACTGCAGGATATCCTCACCCTGGACGAACAGTGCCTTGAACGTGCCGTCAGTAGCGGCATCGAGCATATTGGGAATACGCAAGCCAGGCTCACCGTCCAGCTTAACGCCCCAGGCATTTTCGAACAACGCGCGCGTGGCAGGGTCGGAAACATGGCGGTAGCCCGAAAATTCATGGGGGAAACTACCCATGTCGCACGCGCCCTGGACGTTGTTTTGCCCGCGCAGTGGATTAACACCCACGCCCTCGCGCCCGATATTGCCGGTAGCCATCGCCAGATTGGCGATGGCCATCACCGTCGACGACCCTTGGCTGTGTTCGGTGACGCCTAACCCGTAATAGATCGCCGCGTTGCCGCCGGTGGCGTAAAGCCGTGCCGCCGCGCGCAGCTCGTCGGGCTTAACCCCACTGAGTGCTTCGATCGCTTCCGGTGATCTTTCACGCTGCGTAACGAATGCCGACCAGTCGAGATATTCGTCCCAGTCACAGCGGGTGCGGATGAACGCCTCGTCGATCAGGCCTTCGGTGACGATCACATGCGCCATCGCCGTAAGCACCGCGACATTGGTTCCCGGGCGAAGCGGCAGGTGATGATCGGCGGAGACATGCGGGGTCCTGACCAGATCAATCCGGCGCGGATCAATGACGATCAGCCGCGCCCCTTCTCGCAGCCGCTTTTTCATGCGGCTGGCAAAAACCGGGTGGCCGTCAGTAGGATTGGCGCCAATAACCAGGATCACGTCGGCAGATTGTACGCTGTCAAAATCCTGCGTGCCCGCGGAGGTGCCAAAGGTCGCCTTTAAGCCATAGCCGGTGGGTGAATGGCAGACGCGGGCACAGGTATCGACGTTGTTATTGCCAAAACCCTGGCG
This sequence comes from Sphingomonadales bacterium, assembly GCA_043740855.1. Taxonomy (GTDB): domain Bacteria; phylum Pseudomonadota; class Alphaproteobacteria; order Sphingomonadales; family Sphingomonadaceae; genus Novosphingobium. The sequence continues at coordinate 10,237 of JAYUBN010000118.1, forward strand.
AATGAGCTTTTGCACGAGGAAGGTTTCTTCGTTGGTACAGCGGCTCGAGGTGATGCCGCCGACCGAACGAGTGCCATATTGTGCCTGGATCCGGCGAAATTCGCTGGCGGTATACGCGATGGCTTCATCCCACGACACTTCGCGCCACGGCTCGTCCACCGATTGGCGGATCATCGGGTTGAGGATGCGATCCTGATGCTGGGCATAGCCCCAGGCAAAGCGACCCTTGACGCAGCTATGACCCCGATTGGCCTTGCCCTCTTTCCACGGCACCATGCGGACCAATTCCTCGCCCCGCATCTCGGCGCGGAAGGTGCAGCCGACACCGCAGTAGGCACAGGTCGTGATGACGGCACGATCAGGTGTGCCGATCTCGGCAACCTTCTTTTCCTGAAGCGCCGACGTCGGGCAGGCCTGAACGCAGGAACCGCAGGAAACGCATTCGGACGAGAGAAAATCCTCGCGTTGGCTCGGCGAGACGACGGAGGCAAAGCCGCGCCCGTCGATCGTCAGCGCAAAGGTGCCCTGCGTCTCTTCACAGGCGCGCACGCAGCGCGAACAGACGATGCACTTGGTCGGATCGAAATCGAAATAGGGGTTGGACTGATCCTTTTCGCTGGCGAGGTGGTTGATGCCCTCATAGCCATAGCGTACTTCGCGCAAGCCAACCGCCCCGGCCTGATCCTGCAATTCGCAGTCGCCATTGGCGGGACACGTCAGGCAATCGAGCGGGTGATCGGAGATGTAGAGCTCCATAACCCCCCGCCGCAGTTTCTTGAGCTTTTCGGTCTGGGTGCGGACCACCATGCCAGAAACCACCGGAGTAGTGCAGGACGCCGGATAGCCGCTGCGTCCTTCCACCTCGATGAGACAGAGACGGCAGGAGCCGAATGCTTCCAGGCTGTCCGTCGCACACAGTTTGGGGATGGTTGTGCCCATCAATGACGCGGCGCGCATTACGGAGGTGCCTGCCGGCACCTCGATTGACTGGCCATCAATGGTCAGGGTCACTGTCGCCTGCGTCGTAACAGGTGCAAGCTTTGTGCCTAAGTCAATTTCTCCGAGCCATGCCATGGTCAGTCCTTTTACGATTACGAGCCGAAAAATCCGTGAGGATCGTTTACGACCAACATGCTGTCACGCCTCGCCAGGGATACCAGCGTCAACCCGCTTTCCTTGGCGCGCTCCACCGCAAGACTCGTGGGCGCCGAGATGGTGACCAGCATCGGGCACCCGGCGGTGACTGCTTTTTCAACCAGTTCATAACTGCACCGAGCGGTGACGAGGATAAACCCCTGGCTCAATTCGAATGCCTTTTCCGCCGCAGCGCCGATGAGCTTGTCCATCGCATTGTGCCGTCCGACATCTTCGCGGACCACCTGCAGGACTCCCTGTGCCGAACAAAAGGCTGCGGCATGGGCTGCGCCTGTTGCCCGCCCCAGGGGCTGCTGCGCGTCCAGCGTCGCCAGCGCGCGCTCGATGGCGGTCCGATCCACCCTGACTCCGCGCAGGAGCAGGGGTAGCGGACGCAGAACCTGCTCGATCGTCTCCAGCCCGCACAGACCGCAGCTACCCTCGGTCAGTCGCAGCCGGACACGTTCGCGCAGCCGGTCACGTGGCACGCCGCGCAAGGCGATCCGAATGATCCAGCCGCGAGGCAATTCCGCCACCTCGACGCTCTCGATCTCCGCGATCGATGTTACGAGACGCTCGGATAATGTGAAGCCGATGCCATAATCGCGCAGATCACTCGGCGTAGCCAGCATCACGGCGTAACCGATGCCGTCATATTCAAACGCGATCGGTGTTTCGATCGGCACGTCCCGCGTCACCACGCCGTCGCCCGCGCTATCGAAGCGCAGCGTTCGAGCGTCGATCAGTTCGGCAGCGAGCGAGGCCTCATGCCGCGACATGGTGAGCCTCGATGCCGAAGTCCTCGGGAAAGTAATCCAGCGCGCTGAGCACCGGATAAGGCGTAAAGCCCCCTAATGCGCATAACGAGCCGTATTTCATCGTCTCGCAAAGATCGCGCAACAATTCGACTTCCTGAGCGACACCGCGTTGCATCGGCTTGGTGTTACGCATCTGCGGCAGTCCCTCCACCGTATCCCCGTCTCGCCCACCGGCACGAATGCGATCGATTGTTTCCACGCCACGAGTCGAGCCGATCCGGCAAGGGGTACACTTGCCGCAGCTCTCTATGGCGCAGAACTCCATCGCAAAGCGTGCCATCGCCATCATATCCACGGTATCATCGAACACGGTGATACCGGCATGGCCGATCAGCCCGCCGGCTTGGGCGAAGGTCTCGTAATCGAATGGCAAATGAAACATCGATGGTGGAAAATACGCGCCGAGTGGCCCGCCGACCTGTACTGCGCGCACGGGCCGCCCGCTCTCGGTGCCGCCGCCAATGTCGTTGACCAATTCGCCGAGCGTTACCCCGAAACCGATCTCGTACAGCCCACCATTTTTTACATTCCCAGCCAATTGCACCGGCATCGTACCCCGCGAACGGCCAAAGCCTACCGCCGCGTACGCCTCTGGCCCGCGCGTCATGATGAACGGTACCGCGGCAAGACTGAGGACATTGTTGATCACCGTCGGCCGGCCAAACAGTCCCCTGATCGCAGGCAGAGGCGGCTTCGCCCGCACTTGTCCGCGCTTGCCCTCGATCGAATCCAGCAGTGCAGTTTCCTCGCCGCAGACATAAGCGCCGCCGCCGACGCGAACTTCCAGCGTGAAGGGCGCTACGATCGCGGCCGAATTCGCGATCGCCGCGCGCATTGTCTCGACCGCATAAGGATATTCCGAGCGGATATAGATATAGCCATGCTGCGCGCCGACCGCGTGTGCTGCAATCGCCATACCCTCGATCAGGCAGAACGGATCGCCTTCCATCAGCATCCGATCAGCAAAGGTACCACTGTCTCCCTCGTCGGCATTGCACACGATGAATTTGGTACCGGCGCCCGCATCGAGCACGGTTTGCCATTTGATCCCGGTGGGGAACCCCGCGCCGCCGCGTCCGCGCAGCCCGGACGCATTGACCGCATCGATCACCGCTTGGGGTGTCGTGGCGCGCGCAGCCTTCAAGCCATGCCAACCTTCATGTTCGGCGAAATTATCTGCGCTGAACGGATCGATGATGCCGACCCGGGCAAAAGTGAAGCGCTGCTGGCGGGCGAAGAAGGGCAGTTCCGCGATCACCCCAAGGCGGTTGGGATGGGTTCCGTCGAGGACGGCGCCAACGTCTTGCGGGGAAACCGGACCAAAGCCGATACGCCCTGCCGGGCCATTGACTTCGACCAGCGGCTCGATCGCGAACAAGCCGTTGCTGCCGGTGCGTATCACATCGCAGCCCGCATCGGCAAAGGCCTGCGCCACGGCATCCGCGCCCAAGGCGACGGAGGCCATGTCGCGGCTGATGAAAACCTGGGTCATGCCGCTACCTCGGCGGCAATGCGGGCAATCGCAGCAAGATCTATCCGGCCGACAGGGCGACCATCGACCAGCGCGTTAGGCCCAATCGCGCACAAGCCAAGACAATACACCGCGTCCAGCGTGACTTGTCCATCACCACGCGTATCGCCCAAGGCTACGCCAAGCCGTTGTACCAGCGCCGCTTCGATCGCCACACTGCCGCGCGCCTGGCAACTTTCCGCGCGGCATAACTTGACCACGTGACGCCCGACGGGCTGACGACGAAAATCGTGGTAGAAGGTGACGACGCCATGCACTTCGGCCCGGCTGATATTCAGCGCAGAAGCAATAACCGGTACTGCCGTATCGTCGATGTAACCCAGCTCTTCCTGGATTGCATGCAGAAGAGGCAACAGCGCCCCGGAGTGATCGGAATGCTGTGCCGCAAGTTCTGCGACCCGGTCGATTGCATAAAGATTGTTGAGCATAATAGCTGCCAATATGGATCCATCCCGGCATGTTGATGCGCTGCAATTGCGCACACAACGATAGCCGTCAAATCGAACGCAGCCATGTTCGATAGAGGACGTCTATCATGGCGGGGCAGAACGATCCGGGAGTTTCAATCGGTCGCTAACAGAGATCAAAGCGGCGGCGATTGCGCTGATTGGCGCCTTGTCGGGCACGATCAGTCCAATGCGATTGCCCGGCCCGGGCTCGTCGAAAGGCAGGATCGTGGCCCAGTCTATCCCGGACAGGATAGCGGCGTGACTGTCGGGAATGATCGTCGCAAAGCCGCCATCCCGCACCATGGCGAGCAGGGCAAGGTAGGAATCTGCGGTGACCATAGGGTTGAGCGAAACACCGCGCTGCGCAACCATTGCATCGAGGATGCGGCGGTTCTGCATGCCCCGGTGAAGTAGGCTCAGCGGATAGGAGATCGCCTCCGCCCAGCCTATGCTGGCACGGCCAGCCAGGCGTTCGCTGGCGTGCATGACAAACAGATAATGCTCGGTATATAGCGGCACGGCAAGCATATGGGCAGGCGGTTCGTGGTCGAGATAGGTGATCCCGACGTCCAGTTCGAATGCTGCCAATTCGCGCTCGATAGCGCGAGAGGTCATCGACCTCACCGACACCCTCAACTGCGGATGTACCGCCAGCAGGGCGCGGCAAAGATAACCTGTCACGGGAATGCTGGCCGGAATCGACCCGAGGCGAAGTTCACCGCAAAGCGGTCCACTGGCTCCCTCGGCTGCATGTCCCATGCTGTCGAACGCCGCTACGATCTGCTGCGCCCAGGGGAGCACCGCTTCACCTTCGCGGGTCAGTCCGATGAAACGTCGGTCGCGATCAACCAGACGCGTTCCCAACTGCGCTTCGAGTGAGGCGAGTCCTGCGGACAACGTAGGCTGGGATACATTGCAAACCGCCGCGGCTCGGGCGAAATGGCGTTCGCGGGCGATGGTCAGAAAATAGCGAACCATCCGTATTTGCATTTCGCGAACTTTCTAATCGGATGATTTGGCAGATCGTCGCTTGCTCCTTTCATTAGAATTGGGCAATGCGGCCGGCGCTGGGTTGTGCGGCTGACCGGAACAAAAAAGTGTCACAAGGAAATTTTTTCCTATTTATCAGATCCGAAATTCAGCAGTTTCGATAAGGTAAAGATGACTTTAAAGTTCATCGCAAAACTTATCGCAAAAGATTTTCGCGTTGTTGAGATATTTGATCTGCCGGTGGACCATCTCCTCGGGCAGCTTGCCGTCCTTTTTGAGCTCCGCGATCCCCGGCCCATAGGTGGGCACCTTGTCGGTGTTGATCTTCAGCGGCGTTTCCCAAGCCTTCAGGCACTTGACCGCTTTGCCCAGGAAACGCTTGGCCGCCTTGGTGTTCCGCGTTGCTGACAGATAGAAATCGACCGTGTCGCCACACTTGTCGACCGCACGGTAAAGATAGGCCCAATTTCCCTTAATTTTCACATCGGTCTCATCGCCCCGCCAGCTGCGGGACAGTCCCGGCCGCTTCCAGTACCAGCCCAGACGCCTCTCCATCTCCGGCGCGTAGCGATGAACCCAGCGGTAAATCGTCGAGTGATCGACATCGACGCCCCGTTCATCGAGCATCTCCTCCAGGTTTCGTTAGCTGATCCCGTATTTGCAGTATCATCGCGCTGTCCACAGGATCATAGCGCCCTCAAAATGCCGCCACTTGAAATAGCTCATACCCGCTCCGCGTATTGCTTGACCGATACCCGATGGTCCAAGCCTGCTCACCGGCAAGAGGCCAGCGCTACAGGATGGGGTTCGCCGGATTCGATGGGCGGTCGCCCCTGTCCCAGCTTATGGCATCGGCGAAGAACGCGCGTCAGCGCCTTCCAGGGGCCGCGATGCTGGCCCGGAGATCTTCGAGCGGTTGCTGGGAAACCTGGATCGCGCCGCTACGCGGTCGGTCGAGGTCAAGGATGACGATCAACGCAAGCGTTAGCAGCACCAGCAATAACGTCGTCGCAATTCGGAGTGGTTTTCCATTGGCCGCTAGTATATAACCCAACATTACTACTGACAATGCAGCGAAGAGCAGCAGCATACCGAGGACGCGACCGGGAATATGCGCCGATCGGGCCGCGGTTCTGGCCGAAGCGAGGTCGAAGCTCTGGTTCATCGCGTCCATGACGCCGCGAGACAATTGAGGTGAAGAATCGGTTCGCATCGCGGTGCCGGTGACGGCCCATAGCTTTTGCTGAATCCCTTCCGTCTGCACGAGGTCGGCGTTCGAAGTACCCGTCTCCGACCATGCGAGCCGCGCATCAACATACGCGCTAAGCAACCCACTCATCGCTGCCCGGTTTGGCTCCTCCAGCAATCTTGTCCTGAGCCAGGTCGTGCCGATCGCATTGGCCTCCTGAAGCACCAAATCGCGCCGTGCCTCGTAACGGTTGAGCGCCAGCGAGAAGGTGAACCCCAACAGCAGCGCCAGAAGCCCCAGGACAGCCGATAGCAGATGGTCCTGGCCGCCCTTGCCGACGTCGGCTCCGTCCTGCTCCCGTCGGAGCCAACCATGACCACGATAACCCAGTTCCACGCCGGCGAGCATCACCGCCAGAATGATGAGGCCAAGGACAAAAAGCGGCGTGGTTTCGAGCAAAGGCATCTGGTTCACTTCCTCCTTATGGCATGGTCTGCGGGATACGTGGCTTTTCAGGGGCCCTGATCAAGGTGCCCTTCCCTGTCTTCGTCCGTTTCGTCGGTCAGCAGTTCGAACGGCTTGCCCCGGCACGATTATCGACAACCTCGGGTTCGAACAACGATCCGGATGAAAATAGACAATGGATCTCCGGGGACGTGGCGCGTTGCGCCTTGAAATCAATGCCAACAAATCAGCACCGCGCACCAGCAGTGCACCGACAAAAGCCGCTTGTCGCTTCCCAAATTTGCCAACCCAACGCCACCTTGCACGGATCATTCGCCACAGAAGGTTAGGTGTCCCAATGAAAGGCAGACAGTCTTGATATTTTATGCTTTGGACTTGCCGGACTCCCGTATGACGCTTACCAAGAAGTTGTCCTGATTGACGAATGGGGTGCAGCATGAAGAAGTCTCTGCTTTTTGTCTCCTTGGCGCTAATTCTGGTACCAGATATTGCTCAGGCGCAGGACAATCGCCCGCAACCCGGAGCGATACAACCCGCCCGCCCCCAATCCGAAAATTCAGGTACTGCACGGCCGGCCCGCCCATCAATCAGACCCGCCCCGAACCGCCCGGGGGCCGAAAGACCGCAAATCCAGCCACCGCGCCCCAACCCTGGTCGCCCAGGCACTGGTGGGCCCCAGATACAACCGCCACGTCCCAACCCCTCCATTCGGCCACCGCGGCCCGACCGTCCGCAGCCCCCGAGACCAGGGAGGCCGGGCCAACCTCATCGCCCGGGAGCAGGGCGACCTCCTCACTTCAAGCCAATACATGGACCACACTTCCGGTATCCGCGCGGCTATTCCTATCAACGCTGGACGATCGGCCTGCTGCTCCCGACTCTTTTCCTATCATCAACCTATTATTACGATCATTATTGGAACCTGGGGGTCGAGGCTCCGCCTCACGGTTATCGGTGGGTTCGGTATGGGCCCGACCTGTTGCTCGTCAATATCCGGACGCGGAGAGTTGCGGATGTGATCCACGGCGCATTCTATTGAGAATTGACCGACATCAAGGCACTCTTGTTTAAGCGCTAAATGATCGTGGGGACGCCGCGCAGTGGCGAATTCAGGCCGCCTCCGATTAAGGGTTCTCGTGATCGAGGTACTTCGACGGATCGATAGTCAGGCCCCCTTTCGTGCAAATATGCCCGTGCGTATTTGGGGCAATATGCCTGATCTGATGACCGGTGAACACTCAGGCGCTGGCGCTGACTTCACCGATCCGGGTGGCATTCCACGTCATGACAATGTTGGCGACGAGCGTTAGGCGTGAGGATATTGCAGCCATCTGTTCGGGTGTACGCCTGCGCCGTGCCCTGGTCGACCCCGAATAAACCTCCCGTTGAAGAGTATGGACGGATGCCCCTTACGCGAGCAAGGCATCGTTGGCCTGACGAGAGGCGTGCTGGGCAACCTCGGGTCCCTTGAAGATACGTGTGAAAACCGGTCACAAGGAGAGGTGAACGCTCATCAGCATCTAATTTTAGCCGTTTTCAAGTTTACTGGGACGTCCGCCTTTGGCGCCATCGCTGCGCGTGGCGGACACCTCGGCATGCCATGTTGCTCGGATTCCAAAACGGCTGAACAGCAATCACGCGTAGCCGGCACCCGAGGCTGAGTGTATTGGCAGACTACCAAAGGCTAGTGGCTCAGGATTGAGCGGCTCGGGCAGATCGTCGATGTCGAGATCGTATTTCCCAAAGCGCCGGATGTGCTTACGGATATAAGGGCTGGCCGGGCCGAGGAGTTCCGGCGTCACTTTGGCCCCGTCGGCCGCCCTGCTCGAAATAACCTCACTCAAGTTTGAAACCTTGGACAGCATGATCGCGTTGGCAACCAGGCTGGCATATTTGAACTGCTTTTCCTGCCCTACGGGGTCCCCGCTTTTGATGACGGTCGAAACTAACGAAATAGCCACTGGATACACATAAGTAAACATATAGTGAACATCAGGCAGCTTTCCGCAGGATTTCAGGGGGCGTGCGCAACGGCATCATTCTGTCTATGTTTTCCGCTGCGTTGTGGTCTGGCGCCCAGATATAGTCACCGGTTAGACTAACATGTTCGCAACCGAGCGGTGAGAGGAAAGCCAGCAAGTACTGCGGGACATTCTCGATTGTGGACCGTCGTGCAAAAAGGACCCCGTTATCGGGGTGATCGGCGTCCAAAAGGGACCCCTCATTTTGATGGTGTAGACAGTGACCTGGTTTTCCAGGTGGCGAGATCGGGATGTTGGTGGTGGAGACAGTTGTTCGGATTCGGCGCGAGTATGCCGGTGTCAAACCGATCAAAGAGATTGCGCGAGATCTGCGGTTGTCGCGCAAGGTTGTGCGCAAGGCGATCCGGGCACCAGAAGGTGCGTTCGACTATCATCGCTCGGTGCAGCCGTTGCCCCGGATCGGTCCTTTCCAGGAACGGCTCGATACGCTGCTGACGGACAACGAGGTGCGGCATCGGCGTGACCGGCTGCGGATGACGCGGATCCATGACTTGCTGCGGCGCGAGGGGTTCGAGGGCTCTTACGACGCTGTGCGGCGGTATATCCGGCGCTGGACTGATGCTCGCCGCAAGAATGCGGGCGACGGCGCGCCTGCTTTCATCCCGCTGCTGTTCAGGCCCGGCGAGGCGTACCAGTTCGACTGGAGCCACGAGGACGTGGAGATCGCCGGCAAGGCGATGCGCGTGAAGGTGGCACACATGCGGCTGTGTGCGTCGCGAGCGGTGTACGTGCGGGCCTATCCGCGCGAGACGCAGGAGATGCTGTTCGACGCGCATGCGCCTTCTTCGGCGGAGTGCCGCTGCGCGGTATCTACGATAGTGCAGCCGCTGTCGATGATCCGGGGGATCATTGCACCGGCAAACAAGACGGCGGTGACGGCGGTGTTCGTCGGTAAGGAGCGCGTCTTCAACCGCCGGTTCCTGGTCATGGCCGATCATTACATGGTCGAGCCGACCGCCTGTTCGCCGGCCGCAGGTTGGGAGAAGGGTCAGGTCGAGAACCAGGTCCAGACGCTACGAGGCCGCTTTTTTCAGCCCCGGCTGCGGTTCGCCAGCCTTGAGGAGCTGAACGGTTGGCTGGAAGACGAGTGCCGGCACTGGGCCGCGATGCAGCCGCACCCAGAGCAGAAGGATATCACCGTCGCACAGGCTCTGGAGGCCGAGCTGCCGGCGTTGCAGCCGATGCTGGCGCCGTTCGACGGCTTCCATGAGACCCAGCACGCGGTGACTGGAACCTGCCTGATCAGCTTCGACCGCAACCGCTACTCGGTGGCGGCGCGGGCCGGGCGCTGCGCCGTCCAGGTCCGTGCTTATGCCGACCGGATCGTCGTGCGTCTGGGTGACGAGATCATTGCCGAACATCCCCGCTGTTTCGCCCGCAACCGGACGATCTACGATCCCTGGCACTATCTGCCGGTGCTGGTGACCAAGCCGGGCGCCCTGCGGAACGGTGCGCCATTCCAGGGTTGGGATTTGCCACCGGCACTGGCCCGGCTGCGGCGCAAGCTGGGCAGCGGCGATGAAGCCGACCGCCGCTTCGTCCGGGTCCTGTCGGCAATACCAAGCGATGGCTTGGAAGCAGTCGAGGCGGCAGTATGCGAAGCGCTCGACGCTGGCGCTGCCAGCGACGAAGTGATCCTCAATATCCTGTCGCGGCGACGCGAGCCGCCGCCGACTTGCCGGCTCGACGTCATGGTCGATCTGCAGCTCAACCACCCACCTATTGCCGATTGCGCGCGCTACGACATCCCGCGAGGCATCCATGCAACGGCATGAGATGATCGACGCCATGCGCGCGCTCGGCCTCAAGGGCATGGCCGGCGCGTTCGACGAAGCGGTGACCGCCGGCGTGCAACGCCAGCGCACGATACCCGAGGTCCTGACCGATCTGCTGCGCGCCGAAACCGCCTATCGCCATGCCGCCTCAATCCGTTACCGGATGAGCGCCGCCAAGCTCCCGGTGGTCAAGGACATCGACGCGTTCGTGTTCGACGGCACCCCGGTCAACGAGGGGCTGGTGCGCTCGCTTCACGCCGGATCGTTCCTGCCAGCCAAGCGCAATATCGTGCTGGTCGGGGGAACGGGCACCGGCAAGACGCATCTGGCTATCGCCATTACCGCCAGCGTCGTGCGTGCAGGGGCCCGTGGTCGCTATTTCAACACCGTCGATCTGGTCACCCGGCTCGAGGAAGAGACGCGCATCGGCAAGGCAGGCGCGCTCGCCGCCCACCTCGGCCGCCTGGAACTCGTTGTGCTCGATGAGCTGGGCTATCTGCCGTTCGCCCGCTCAGGCGGCCAGTTGCTGTTTCACCTGATCAGCAAGCTCTACGAAAAAACGTCGGTGATTATCACCACCAACCTCGCGTTCGGCGAGTGGCCCACGGTCTTTGGCGATCCCAAAATGATAACTGCGCTGCTGGACCGCATCACTCACCACTGCGACATCGTCGAGACCGGAAACGATAGCTGGCGCCTCAAAAACCGCAGCTGACCCGCCACAGACAGCCGACAGAAAACTGCTTTTGCGCTGGTGGCGCCTCCGGTCGGGCTACGCCCTCCCTACGCCACCACCAGCGCAAGAATCGCGCCCAGCTTGAACAGACCGTCATGCCGCAAGGGGGTCCCTTTTCGACGCCGATCGGGTGTCCCGTTTGCACGCCGATTGACAGACACCCTTATCGGCATTTCAAAGAAACAGCCGGCAGACCATCCACTTATTTATTGTCGATCACTGTTCAGACAAACCGAGCCACCTCTGTCCTCCAAAACAGGACGACATAGATTCAGACTTTCAGTCTTTTGCCCCCCGCATGAGTCCGCTTCAATTCAGGTTGGTATCAGACCATTCGCAACTCGTCTCCTTTTGGCGCAGGAATGCCAAATTGACCAACTTCCAGGCCGCAAGATTCTGCCATTCGGTCAAGGCGGCCGAACGGCGGGTCTTGTAAGTCTGGCAATGGGCGAGGTGACGTTCCGAGTTGAAACGGTTGTCATTACTGGCGTGAACCGAGACGAGTTTTTGCAACGTCTTCATCCGTCGAAATCGCAGCATCGCCCACTCTTGTCGGCGCAACGGAAGATGAGAATTTTCAGCGCGATTGTTGAGCCACCGCCCCATCTCGCACCTGCCCGAATTGCCGAGTATTCACATTGCTGCCGGGTAGGGTCGCAGTCCATCCGTGACGATGGTTTCGGCCCGGCCGTGCCGTTTCAATGCCTTCTCGAGAAACCGTAAAGCCGCCGATTTATCTCGCTTTTGGGTCACGCAAGACTCCAAAATTTCACCTTCGTGATCCACCGCCCGCCTTTGATCTTCACGAACACCTTGTCGAGGTGCCAACGCCAATGCCGAAATCCACGTATACGGCTCACCCGTTGTCGCCGAATATCGGCCGCGAATATCGGCCCAAACCTGTTCCACCAGAACCGCACCATTTCCTAGCAAATATCGATGCTGCGCTCGAACAGCAGGTCCTCGACGTTGCGCAGTGACAGTGGACATTTGCACCGCCAAACGGATCACCTCGGGCGACGAGTTGAAGCACCGGAACGGGTTAGCTCGCTTGCCCATTTCGGCGTTTTATCAGCCCCCTTCCTCGGAGGCAATTTTAGTCTGACATGACCAGCAAACCCTTTATCGCCCTGTGCGGTTTTACCGAGCCACCTCTGGCCCCAATTGCCGAGATGACTGAAACCATCGAGCGCGCGCGATGGTAATCCCGTGCTTCCGTCCAAAATGGTCGCCCGCATTGGTCATTCGGCCAGCTCGATATACTTCTCATCGACCACGAAGCCAAGATAACCGCCCTCGGCTACCTCCCGGCATTCCTCGATGTAGCGCGCAATGCCACCCAGATAAGGCATTACCTGCCGAGGCTTCCCAGGAATGTTGGCCCCGGTGTACCAGCTGTCGGCTTTGGTAAAGAGCGAGTTTTTGGCGAGGGATTGTACATGATCGCACCATTTCGCTTCGGCTTCGGTGCTCGCTTCGATTCTGCTGGCACCCCGTTCACGCAGAAACAACAGGCACTCTGCGATCCAGTCAACGTCCTGTTCAATCGAAAGGACCATATTGCCGAGGACGGACGGCGCTCCTGGCCCGGTGATGACAAACATGTTGGGAAACCCGGCGATGGTCAGTCCCAAATAGCTTCTAGGTCCCTGTGCCCAGTGATCGCGTAGCGATTTTCCGTCAGCGGAAACTTCCATGGCCAGCAAGGCGCCCGAAAGCGCGTCAAAACCCGTGGCGAAGATAATTATATCAAGATCATGTTGTTGGGTCTGAGTTAGCACACCGCGCGCCGTCAGCCGGACGATTGGATCAGCGGTGATGTCGACAAGCGTTACGTTGGACCGGTTGAACGTCTCGTAATAGTTTGTGCCAAGGGTCACCCGTTTTGCGCCAAGCGGAAAATTCCTCGGCGTCAGCATGTCCGCGATATGCGGATCATCGACCGCATCGCGTATTTTTCCGCGGACGAAATCGGCAACACGCGCATTTGCCCGTTCATCAATGCTGCTATCGTTAAATGCATACATGAAGTTTGTGCCGCCGATTTGCCAGCGGCGCTCAAGTTCGTCCTCCAGTTCTTTTTGTGTCACCTCCAGCGCCGATCGCGTGCCGTAGTCGTAGAGCATGCCAACGCGAGTCTTGCGCGCCTCTTGCCGGAGAGCACGGTGGTTGTCCTTGAAATAGGTTTGTCTTCCGGCGTCCATGGTGGCGTTTTTTGCAGGAAGACAAAAAGCCGGGGTCCGCTGAAAAACGACGAGCTCTTGAGCGATCTCGCTCACAAGCGGTATGACTTGAACGCCAGACGAGCCTGTGCCGATCACGCCAACTTTCTTTCCCGCCAAGTCGATGCCCGCTGCCGGCCAAGTCGCCGTCCTGACGATATTGCCTTCGAAACGATCAATGTCGGCAATCGGCGGTAATCCCCCGGTCGAAAGCGCCCCGGTTGCCATGATGACGTGATGCGCCGTCACCGTCCGGCCGCTGTCGGTCCGGACAGTCCATGAATTTGTGGCTGACGACCACTTCGCCTCAACAACGGCAGTGGAAAAGCTTATCCGGCTGCGCAGATCGAACCGGTCGGCCACATGCGAGAGGTAACGCTGTATCTCTTCCTGTGGGGAAAATCGTTCGGTCCAGGTCCAGTCCTGGCGCAGGTCATCATCGAAACTGAAGGAGTATTGCAGCGATTCAAGATCGCATCGCGCGCCCGGATAGCGGTTCCAGAACCATACGCCCCCGACCTCCGCTCCGCGTTCAAAGCCAACGGCATCAATTCCGGCCGTTTTCAGACGGTGCAGCATATACAGCCCGGCAAACCCGGCTCCTATGACGACGACCTCATGATCAGGTATAGATTTCATTGCGACTACGATGCTTGAATTGGATTGATTGGGAAGTCAGCGCTCTCATCCGTTGAAATTTTGGTTGAAGCGCGTGCCTCGCACTGGAACCACAGGTCTGACTTTTCGGGGTAACGTCAAATGGCGCTCAAACTATTTGTTTCGGTCAGGCGCTCCCCTCATGTGCTCGTACCAATGTCCCACTTCGCCCAACGGACGGCAACTAGGAAGTTTGTCTGCCAGCGATAACCTGAGGATATGGTGGCGGGAACATGCCAGTTCTTGGCGATGCAAAACCCGGCGCCATCAGCAATTTGGCGATTGGACAGAAAGACCGCCGTGGCATTGAAAATAGGCATTGTCATGCCCGCCGCCTCGCGCCTGCCCAACCACGCCACCCCCGCGACGATGTGCCGCGCCCACCATTCGAAAAACCTGCTGAAAGTCGGCATATGCCCATTTTTGGCAACGGCAATCACTACCGATCCGCTCGCATCAGCAATTTACCCGGCTCGGCGCCCGATACTGCTGACAGCACCGGTCCGCGCCACGCCGTCATGTCTACCTCGTCCGACACCTTGAACGGTATGCCGTTGTGGTTGATGAACAGCGCCTCCATTTCGGGCCGGCTAAACGGTCGCGCGCCCATCCGGCCGAACACCGCGATCTGGCCGCCGGTTTCGTCCACGGCCCGGTCGCGATCCAGTCCCTTTGACATGGCAAGCGCGGGGCTTGGCGTTTTTGCCCAGGCGATCAGTTCGGGTTTGGGCTGCGGCGAGAAACCGTAGAAGTTGGGCTGGCTGTCGGGTGAGGTCAGTTGCACCACTTTCAACCCGTTGCGGCCATCGGCGACATAGGCGAACAGCGAGGCGTTGGTGGAGCCGACGATAACATCCTCGGCATCGTTCATCTGGCCAGCGAAGTTTACTTTCATGTACACTTTCGGCGCCAGCGGGCGGGTGATGTTCAGGATCACCAAGCCGTCAGCCTTGGCCGCGACATAGGCGTAGGTGCGAGCGATATAAAGCCGCCGCGCGTCGGCTATCGGCACGGTGGCTTGTGGCACAGCGACCGGATTGCGCAGATTGGTGACATCGAACAACTTTACACCGTCGCGGTCAGTCACCCACAGGTAGCGGAACTGGACCGCACTTGCACGGGCATCGACCAGCGGGCGAACGGCGGCGAGTTGCGGATGCAGCGGATCGTGCAGGTCCACGACCACCAACCCGGCATCGGCGGTGATATAGGCGACTTCGCCGGCCAGTACGATATGCCGGGCGCCTTTCAGCAAATGGTCAGGGTTCCAGGTGATGGTGCGCTTGAGGAAGTTGTTGCGGAACTCGCCATCGGCCAGCGTCGTAATGTTGACCAGGATCAGCCCCTCGACGCTGTCGGTGACAGCGGCGTAGGAATAAATCGGCAGGAACGGTTGTTCCTCGTTGATTTGCCGCATGATTGCGGTGTTGCGCAGCGGGTTGATCGGCTGATTGGTGGGCAACGCCATGCAGGTGGCGTTGCTGGTCTTGACGTGCATATTTTGGCCGAGTGGCGACAATGGCGCCGACACGATCGGCTGGGAAAAGCCCTTGTCGGCAATCGCGGCGGCATCATAAACGCGAAAACCGCCCCTGCCCTCGGCGACAAAGACATATTCGCCGCGCAGCTGGATGCAGCCGACCCGGTCCGCCGTGTCGTGGACGGGGTTGCGGAATTCCTCCAGCGGATCGGTTTCGCCAGACAGCTTGGCGTTTAAAGTCTTGCCGCGCACCCAGTTCTTCAACTCGCGGTGGTTGGCCTCGACGTGCAGGCGATAATAGTCGGGGTAGGCGTATTTATGCAGATATGACCCGATCACCGTCTGCGGCTCTTTCCATTCGGTGACGCGCACGGCCTCGATGCCATGCTCTAGCCCGGTCCAGGCATTCATGCCGACGAAATTGACATAATTTGTGCCCAGCAACAGCAATTGCGCCATGATCGCATTGTTGTCGTCCAGCTTTGAAAGATGGCAATCGGTGCAGGTCTTGGTCTCCTGCGTGCGCACCGTATGCGGGAAGTGCGGCGCGAAGGCCTGCGACGAGAACCCGATGGCGGAGATCGGCGGCTGCTGGATATAGATGCGTTCGCGGTTGATATTGGTGGATGACAATATCAACGCCGAGGATGACCGCACCGGGGCTATTTCAGAACCCTTGGTCGTCATGTGACGGCCCAGCTGGAACATGTCGTCGCGCGCGACCTGCGGATTATAGGTCGCGAAATTGCGGGTTTCCTCGCCCTCGAAATGATGGGTCGAGGACTTCCAGTTCGCTTCGATCGGCAGGTGACAACCGGCACAGCTTGTCGTCCACGACAAGTGGCAAGTGAAGCACGCCATCTTGTCGTCGTCATGCGCGCGATCAAGTTTGGCGACGCCGGGGCCGAATGCAAAGCGGCCGTCATCGGCGCCAGACCGGCTCATCAGCTTGGCCCGCGCGGCCTTGGCGTTGAAATTCGGGGACGCGGCATCGACGCTGTCCTTGACCAGATGGATGCGCCATTCAAGCTTGGGGTCGACTATCGAGCGCTGAATCAGCACCGGGCGGCCACCGGTATCGGCGCTCCACTCGAACCGGCGACGACCATCCGGATTGCGCAGCAAGGCCAGATTGCTGCCGCGCGGCGGCGCCGCGGGGCCCGACGTCAGCAGGTTGGGATAGGCGTCGACAGTACCGTGGCAATCCTTGCAGCCGATCTCGACGGCATTGGCGACTTCGCCATAGATGAAGCCGTTGCCGTGGCTGTCCTGCGCGAAATGGCAATCCGCGCATTGCAGGCCCTTTTCGGCGTGAATGTCCATCAGGTGCACCGCCTTGCCCGGATTGATGCCCACCGGCGCAAACTTGCCCACGCCGGCCTTGCGCCATTTTTCGGGATCGTCCGGCGAAACGATATGCGCAGTGTCGGTGCCCCAGCTTGCCATGTTGCCACCGGCATCCAGCAGATTGCCCTCGCGGTCGTGCTTGAACACGGCGCGGAAGTTCCAGCCATGGCCGTGATAATCGGCGAACTGGGTGTTTTTCAGCTTGGGGTTGAGATCATAATCGTTGCGCAAAAAGTCGATGTCGCCCCATTTGCCGCGTTCGGCGGCACTTTCGGGATTGCGGTCGTTGATCGCGCGTACTTGCGCGGCGGTGGGATAGGCTTGTTTTTCGGGCCACATCTTCGGGGCGTCGGCCTCATAATCCCACATCGTATAGCCCAGATAGCTGTTCACGAAGACATTGGGCTGGTGCATGTGGCAGCTCATGCACTGCGAGGTCGGGATCGACCGGGTAAAGACGTGCTGCAGCGCGTGCCCGCTTTCCTTGACCATCCCCTGCGCATCGGCTTCGGCCATCTGGCCGGGCCGCGCGGCGACGCGTTTGCCGGCGATGGTGGGATCGACGGTAATGGTCTGCCCGTCGCGGCCATAGGGCGCATAGGTCAGGCTGTGGCGCGGTTCGCGGTCATTGGCGTAAACGACATGGCAGCCCGAGCAACCGGAACTGCGATAATCGCCGGGCTGGTCGTTCGTGCCCATGAACCACATCAGCGGATCGTTCAGCCGGGTCTTGTGGATGTTGAGCACCGGGACGGCCACGCGCAGGCCGGTACCGGGGCCACGGTTTGACTGTTTGAGATCGGGCCTGCCCGGTTCCTCCAGCCGCTGGATGCTGCCACTCGGATTGGGCAAGCCGATCTCGGGGAACTGAGTGCTGATATTGCGCCCGCCGCGTTCGAACACGCGGAAAATGTCGCCTGGCGGAATCACTTGCCAGGTCGGCAGCGGATACAGCGCCGACAGCGCGCCGCGTTTAGTCTCGGCGGGGGTCAGCGTCTTGCCTCCGTCAAGCACGGTGGGCGGCGGGCACGGGTTCTTGAAATTCGTCAACAGGCTGGGCGCGCCGATGCAGGCAGGCTGGCCGTCGCGGGTATAGGCTTCGCCAAATATGTAGCTTTTGAACGGGACGATGCCGTTGTTATAGGCGGCGCCGCCCCACAACATTGCGCCGGTAGCCATCAGCGAGCGTTCCGCCGCCTGAATCACGGCCAGATGACAAGCGCCGCAAGCCTCGCGCGCAACGCGGTAATCGCCGGGATTGACGAAGCGCACAAACTCTGGCGCCTCGCGGTTGAGCAGCGTGTAGCCGCGCTGGGGATTGGCCGAGGACGGATAGTTCCAGCTATGTGGATAACGTGGCAGGACATGCGCGCGTTCGCGCGCAGCGACATTGGCGGCGTTGGTATCGCTTGCCGTGGGATTGCCGCGCACGCTCGAATCTCCGCCGTGGCAATCGGTGCAGCCGAGGTGGACCGCCGGCGAGACATGCATCGACATCGCATCGGATTTACTGTGGCAACTGACACAGCCGGCGGACTTGGCCTCGGCCTGCCCGGTGGTCTGGTTCCCCGCAGCTGGCGGCGCGGTGACGTAATGGCGGGCGACGGGTGCCTCATCATCGGCCGACACGCTGTGCACCCCCACCGCTAGGAACGCGAAGATAGCCAAAAATGGCGTAAAGGAACGCAACAGCCGCATCAGAAATTGAATATCACATTGCCCAGGACCGAGAAATAATTGCTGTCACCGCTGGTATTACCAAACAAATCGCGCATTCCTTCCCCCGGTACCAACATCGCGCCCGACAGCCGCACGACAATGTTCTGCGTCGCCTTGGGCCGCCAGGTGATCGCGGCGGAAAGGTCCCAGCCGATGTCGCGGGCAATGCCCCCTTGTTGGCGCAGCAGTTCGAGAACCGCCGTATTGGCAAACCACAGATGATTGGCATTGGTGGCAAGGCGTAGCTGCGACAGAATGTCAAAATCCGCGCCTACGCCGGCCAGTACCGTGCCGGGGTTGACGAAATTCGACTGGCCAAGGTCCTTGGAGGTGCGCAAATCGTTCAGGATACCGTTGCGCTGGCTAAGAAAGATTGCACGGCCGCCGCCAATGAACGGAATTCCCTGCCGAATATAATAGCTGGTGTCAGCGCCGGCAAAAATCGGATTTTCGAAAATTGCGTCGAAGCCGGTTTCAGTATGGGCGTAGGGGTTGGAGGAACCGCTGGCATACAGCGCGGAGATGCGAAAGCGCATCCAGTCATAATCATAGCTGGCCTCGGCGGCAGCGAAATACGCGCTGATCTTGGCCGGCTGCCCGTTGTAATTGTTGTTGCGGTCGCGCCCGAACAGATAATAGGCCGAGGCGGTCAGGTTGAGGCGGTGGATGTGGCCGTCGGCATTATAGCCCAGATACCAGGCATCGTAATTGCGCCCGCGCAGATTGCCGAGCAACCCCGGACGGACCGGAAAGCCGTCCGCGTCATAGTAAAATTCGCGGCCCTCGCGGTTGCGGTTATAGGCGACCGTGACCTGGCTGGTGAAACCCGGCACGAGGAAATCCTGGCGATAGAGATTGGCGAAAAACACCAGATCCCGGCGCGGCGTCTGGGCGACATCGTTCAACCCGGAATGGGTGTCCTTTTCCAGCCGCCAGAACACCGCCAGATTGTACTGAAAACGGTTGTCGTCACGATCGCCGAAGAAGCGGATCCCCAACTGCTCATCATTGAACAGGAACCCCCGAAAATCGGCCTGGAACGGCTGGATGCCAACGCGCACCGCATCAAAATCATACCGGTCCGAGACGTTGTGGATGTGATAATCGACATAAGCTTCCTGCAGGCCGACAAAACCCCTGAAGCGGTGCGGCGGTTTGGCGGCATCGACATCGAGGATTTGCCGCTCCGACACCTGCGCATAGTTGAAATTCGCGGCCAGGGTGATGTGGTATTCGATTTCCGGCGGCTTGAACGCGGTGCTGCCCTTGATCAGCGAGGCGCTGGCGAGGAAGGTCTGCGACAGGACAAAGCTGCGGTCGCCGCCAAAGGTGCCGAGATCGCCAGCATTCTGGCCGGCGGCGGATGACACCGGCAGCGGCAGGCTGCGCGGTTCCAGCACTGTGTCCGAAACAAAGTTGCCTTCGAAGAACCAGTCGTTCCCCGTGATCGGCAGCCACGGCACTTGCGACCGGTCGATTGGACGGTCACCCTTCAACGGGTTTTGGTGATAGGGATCGCCGTGGCCATGGCACACCTCGCGCATCGCCCCGAACACCGCGTAAATCGACTGGTCGCCGCCCTTGGCCGGGCACAGGCTGGTCATGATCCGCCAGCGATCGGGCAGCGGAATCTGATTGGTCGGGAATGCCTGCGGCGGTAGCGCATGCAGCGCGCCGGGGTTGGTCTGAGCGGTAACAGGCGGCAGGTCGGGATTGTAACCGGGCTTGCGTCGACCGGACAGGACGCCGGAGTCCACATCCGATGCGGTCTGATCGTCATTTGCGGTCGGTACGGTCAGGACAGTTGGGACGGTTGCCGGCTGTGGGGGAGCCTGCGCGGGCGCTGCTTGCGCCAGGACACCGGCCAAAAGCAGCGCCAGCATTTCCATCACAGCCCGTGGCAGACGTTCTGCGCTGTGGAATTCACAAACGGCGATTGCGGACAGATCACGTAATGCAGGCGCGCAGTCGTGCCGTCGCCCAGCGTGACGACGATCTGGTCGGCGCGCGCCGCCACCGGCGCGTTGCCGATCGAAGCCGTCGCAGTGCCCGCCTGATTCAGGCCCAGGAAGCTGATCATATCGTCCTGGTTGACCCCGTCGCCCGAGACGCCAAGCCCGCCCACCAACACATTGCCGCGATAAATGGGCACCGACCCGGGGAAAATCTGGATGCCGTTCTGCATGCGGTTCTGCCCGGCGGCGACGTCGGGCGTAGCGGTGCAGCGCTGCGGCGTATCGCTGGGTGACTTGCCGGTGACATAGGCGAGGTGCTGCGCCAGATTACCGACGATCAGCGCCGATTGCAGCCCGGTTGCAAACGGATTGAACTGTGCAACCGGCACCGACAGCGGACCGTTGGGTCGGCCCACAGTGCCATCGGGAAATTGCGGACGGGACAAATCGCCGACCGCCCGGTCGGTGAAGGCGTAGGCTCCGGTCAGTGCCGCCGGATCGTTCAGGAAAGCTTGCATCGCCGCGACATAGCCGGGCACGCGCGGGCTGGTATTGCCCAGTAGCTGCGCTGCGGCCGCAGCATTGGCAAAGAACGCCGCAGTCCGCGCCTTTTGCAACGAGACGTCGATGCCGAAGATCGGCGCATCGGGCGCGCGCACCAACCCCAGCGCCACCCCGCGCGTATCGACGACCGAGATCGACACCTGGGCAACACTGCTCGCCGGGTTGCGGATGGCGGCGCGCGCCTCGCTCATCACCAAGAAGGCTTGGGCCAGGATAGTCTGCACCTCTGTACCGGTGAGCGGGCTGGCCACGTCGCCGGCGTCGGTGCCACTACGCACCGGATAACGATTGTTACCCGCGCCGTCGCTGAGCACGAAAGCGCCACCTATGGCGGCATCGGCGGCGCTGACCGCACGCACGCCCGAAGCCTCGCTGCCATAGGCGGTTCCGGCGATGATCGGGCCGGCGGTATAGCCGGTCAGCGACTCCAGCGTGCCTTGCGCGGCGGCGTTTGCCCAGCTTGCTCCGGTCAGCGCCACCAGCGCGCCGACTGCGACATCGGAATAGATCAGCTGCGTGCCCGCCGCATAAATCGTGTTCGCGGTAATGCTGGCAGGCGCATCGTAGCCGACCGTGCCGGCCAGCGCGATACGCTCGTCAACCACCAGATTGGTCGCCTGGACATTGGCGTCGAAGCCATAAACGCCATCGGCCTCGACCCCGACGCCGCCGACCACCACACCGTTTTTATACAGCGGAAACCCGCCGGGGTCCGCAGATAGCCCGAGCGGGGATCGCTTGGGGCCGATCATCGCTGCTGCACCCACGGCGCCGAACCGCTGTGACAGATCGGAACAGGGCAACTGGCTGAATTGCACCCCGAACAGCGGTCCGCTGCCCAGACCAACCGAGCCGGGTTCGGGCGGAAACTGGACCTGGACGATCTCGCTGGCAGTGCGTGAGGAAAAGGCGTTGCCGCCGCTGGACAGATAGGCGCCGGTAATCGCCTTGGCGATCGCGGACGCTTCGGCGGGGACATCAAGCCCCTGCACATCAAGATTGACCCCGCCCGGCGCGTCGGTGATGTGCGCGGTGGCTGGCGCCCCGGTCATGCGGAACAGCGCCAGCACATTGCCGACGCGGTCCACCACCGAAATCACCGCCGGGCGGCCATCGGCCTGCGCCTGAGTGACGGCCTGGGCCACGATCTGCTGGACATCGCCGATGCTCAAGGCCTCGGTTGCTGGCGGCGTAAAGGGATTGGACACCGTCGGGGTGGGACTGGGGCTGGGGGCTGGACTGGAACTGGCGGTCGACCCGCCGCTGCCGCAGGACGCGAGCAGCAAGCTGCATGCCGCCATCGCCGATATCATGCCGCGACCGATCACCGCAGCACCGCCACGGCATGCGCCGCATCGGCCAGAGCAGCCCTGAAAGCGACCGGATTATAGGCATTCGGCGCTCGCACCGCATCATAGGCGCGGTTGATGCTGCTGCGAATGCCCGCAGCTGCGCCGACCGTGATCCGTCCCTCATGAACCAGCGCATTGAGCAGCGTGTCCAGCCCCATCACCGCCTGTACCGAGCCCTCGTAATCAGTGAAACGCGGCGCAATCGCCTTGCCTGCGATGGCAGAGATAACCTCGAAAGCGGCGTCGGGCCGCGCCGGCATCGCCGCCAGCGCACGTTCCAGCTGCGCAGCAGAGGCGGCTAGCCGAGCCGCAGCCAGAGCCAGCCGCTGCGCTGCGGGCGCAGGCTGACCGGTGCCGATCGCTTCGTGAAAGCCACGCACCGCACCGTCGAAATCTTGTGCGGCAGACGGCGCAAAGACATGCGCCACCGCCGACAGCAGGATCATGTTTTCATCGTTATAAGGCGGCGTGCCGAACGGAATCGGGCGCGCCGGATTGATCTCGAAGCGGCGCATCCGAGCAGGATTGTCGTCGATCTGGCGATGGCAGCCATGACAGTCAAAGAAAGTGAACTCTGGAAACAACCCCCGCGCGCCATAGCCCGGCGTCGCGAACAGGCTAACCGAGCGGCGCACTGCCTCGGCCTGCCCCACAGCCCACAGTTGGACGTGATCCGAGCGGTGCTTGCGCAGCGCATAATCGGCGTCTTCGTCCCAATGCTGCTGCATCGCCGAAAACAGGTCAAGCTCGAACGACAAGCGTGGATGGCCCGCTGCCATCATCGCATGCGTGACGAAATGACCCGGCTCGGTCGAGCCGAAATGGCAGCTCAGGCAGACCCCCGCGCGCGTTTGCGGGCGGTCCAGCGCTACCATGCCATGCGCGATATTATCGGCATGGCTGCCGCGCACGCCATAATGGCTGGCCAGCCAGCCCGACGCCGCGCCATGGCACGATTCGCAGCCCACGCCGTCTGCGACCAGATAGCGCAAGCCCCGCGCCGCAGGGCCAGTGGTGGCGTGACAACCCAGGCAGGCCGGTGCGGATGTCGCCGCACCAAGCCCCAGCGCCCCGGCGATCCGCATGCCCCGCGCGCTGGCGAGCGCATCAAAGGACCGGCTATGCGCCCCGCCCGGTGTCGCCGGGTCCTGCCAGTGGGCCAATTCGTCCTGACGAACGACAGCACCATTTCCTTCCGCCCGGCCATGACAAGTCGAACCGGAACAGCTGGCAACGCCTTCGTATACTTTTCCGGGGCCAGCTCCGGCCTCAGCCCGCAGCGGGCCGGCGATAGCCAGATTCAGGATGACTATCCACGCCGTAGCCCACAGCCAGGCAACAGCTGGAGCAGGGCCGGACACAAAGCGGCTCACGCCAAATAGCCGCAGCTTGCGCCAGCCGGCGACTGCGACCGTAGCGTCAGGTAGACCCCCATGTTTCGCCCTCCAGCCACCAGACACATACCCGAAGTCGGAAAAAGGGGAAGGTTCAATTGTATCGCTCGACCATCGTTATACCGTCATTTATCGTATGGCCGGTACCCCTTCGCGGTTGGTGCAGACACCCGGCAGCAGGGAACTTTGCTCACCAGTCTCGCTGGCGATGCTGGGAAAGCGAGCGGACTTCCAACTAACCATTCACGAAACTCAATTTGATTTGCCATAATTATCGCAAATAGTCAGAAAGCACCCGCGACGATGGTTGCGACCAACGCCTGAGCGCGGCAATTGAACGATTTGGTTTCTGATAGCGGTCAACACTTGAGGAGCGAGCGATGCTGGACAACTCCAAGACCCGGACTGGGTTAAAAGCCTCGGACCTCTTCGTACAATGCCTGGAAGACGAAGGTTGCGAATATGTCTTTGGCGTCCCGGGCGAGGAAAACCTCGACCTGCTCGATTCGCTGTCCCGCTCCACGCAAATAAAACTGATCCTGACCCGCCACGAGCAAGGCGCCGGATTCATGGCCGCCACCTATGGTCGGCACACCGGCAAAACCGGCGTCTGTCTGGCCACGCTGGGGCCGGGCGCGACCAATCTGGTCACCGCCGCAGCCTATGCGACGCTGGGCGGCATGCCGATGCTGATGATCACCGGCCAAAAGCCGATCAAGAAATCCAAGCAGGGGCGGTTCCAGATTCTGGACGTGGTGTCGATGATGGGGCCGATAACCAAATATGCGCACCAGATGGCATCCTCGGACAATATTCCCAGCCGCCTGCGTGAAGCGTTTCGCCTGGCCGAAGAGGAAAAGCCCGGCGCTACCCATATTGAGCTGCCCGAAGACATTGCCGACGAATACACCGATTCGCTGCCGTTGAAGCGCAGCCAGGTGCGCCGGCCGATCGCCGATTTGAAATCGATCAGTATCGCAGCCGAAGCAATCAGTCAGGCCAAGGCTCCGATCCTCGTCATCGGCGCCGGCGCCAACCGCAAGATGACGGGCAAGATGTTGCTCGAACTCGTCGAGAAAACCGGTATTCCGTTCCTGACCACCCAACTGGGCAAGGGCGTAATCGACGAACGCCACCCGAAATTCCTGGGCTGCGCAGCACTGTCTGCCGGCGATTTTGTCCACCGCGCGATCGAGGATTCCGATTGCATCGTCAACATCGGCCATGATGTCATCGAGAAACCGCCGTTCTTCATGCACAACGTAGCGGCTGGCGGCGCCACGGTCATCCACATCTCGACCAAGACCGCCGAGGTCGATCCGGTCTATTTTCCCCAGATCGAGGTGATCGGCGACATCGCCAACAGTGTCTGGCAGATGAAGGAAGCGATCACGCCGAGCGCGGCGTGGTCCTTCGATCATATGCTGGCTTACCGTGCCGCTGAGGTCGAACATACCGATGGCCTGGCCGCCGACACCCGCTTTCCGATATTTCCGCCGCATCTCGTCCGCGAAGTGCGGGCCGCCATGGCCGACGATGGCATCATCTGCCTCGACAACGGCGTTTACAAGATCTGGTTCGCGCGCGGTTATACCGCCGCCCAGCCCAACACCGTCCTGCTCGACAACGCGCTGGCGACGATGGGCGCGGGCCTGCCCAGCGCAATGATGAGCGCGATGCTGTTCCCCGAGCGCAAGGTGATGGCGATTTGCGGCGACGGCGGCTTCATGATGAACAGCCAAGAGATGGAAACGGCGGTACGGCTCGGCCTGAACCTCACCGTCATCGTTCTCAACGACAGCTCTTATGGCATGATCCGCTGGAAGCAGGCGAACATGGGCTTCAAGGACTGGGGACTGACGTACGGCAACCCCGATTTCGTCGCCTACGCCAACAGCTATGGTGCCCATGGCCACCGGGTAACCAGCGCCGCGCATATGGGGGAACTGTTGCGGCATTGCCGCGATACGCCCGGCGTTCACCTGATCGATTGCCCCGTCGATTATTCCGAAAACGACCAGATTTTGAACCACGACATCAAGTCGCTGGCGAAGGCACTCTGAGTTTGGGAACAGAACGATGACTATACTGCAACAAACCTACCCGCTGTATCTCAACAATCGTGCGGTGCAACCCAACCTCGACCTCGCGGTGACCGACAAATACACCGGTGAAGTTGCTTTCCACACGGCGCTGGCGACCCCCGACATCATCGATGCCGCTATCGCCGGTACGGTGCGCGCAGCGGCGCCATTTGCCGCCATGGCAAGTTTCGAACGTCAGGCAGTGCTGGACCATTGCGTGAAACGGTTCCGCGAACGCTTTGACGAATTGGCCTGGGCGCTGTGTATCGAGGCGGGTAAGCCGCTTGGCGACGCCGAGGGCGAAGTGACGAGGCTGATCGATACATTCCGCGTCGCCGCCGAAGAATCTACGCGCAATTATGGCGAGGTCCAGCCGTTGGACATCAGCGCCCGTTCCAAAGGCTATATCGGCATGTGGAAACGCGTGCCGATCGGGCCGTGCAGTTTTATCTCGCCATTCAATTTCCCGCTCAATCTGGCTGCACACAAGATCGCACCGGCCATTGCGGTAGGCTGCCCGTTCGTGATGAAGCCCGCCAGCCTGACGCCGCTGGGCGCAATCATGATCGGCGAAGTGCTGGCCGAAACCGACCTGCCCGAGGGGGCCTTTTCGATCCTGCCCGCCAGCCGCGACGGCGCCGACCTGTTCACCACTGACGAGCGACTGAAACTGCTGTCCTTCACCGGCTCACCCGATGTCGGCTGGGCGCTCAAGGCCAAGGCTGGCAAGAAGAAGGTCGTGCTGGAACTGGGCGGCAACGCCGCAGTGGTGATCGATGCGGACGCAGATCTCGATTACGCGCTCGAACGGGTGGTATTCGGGGGCTATTACCAGTCCGGGCAAAGCTGCATCCATGTCCAGCGGGTGATCGTCCATGAGGCGGTGTACGACCGCTTTCGCGACATGCTCGCCGACAGGGTAAAAATGCTGCGCTCGGGCGATCCCAAGGACCGGCAGACCTTCATCGGCCCGATGATTTCCGCCAGGGAAGCGCAGCGGCTCAAGGGCTGGGTCGATGACGCGGTGGCGGGCGGCGCCCGGTTGCTGGCCGGCGGCAGCTGCAAAGGTTCGATGCTGGAGGCCACGCTGGTCGAAAATTGCAGCCGCGACAGTCAACTGTACCGCGAGGAGGCCTTTGGCCCGGCGGTGATCCTGTCGCGCTTCTCGGATTGGGAACAAGCGCTGGACGAAGTCAACGACAGCAAGTTCGGCTTGCAGGCGGGCCTGTTCACCCGCGACATCCACAAGGTGCTTGGCGCATGGGACCGGCTGGAGGTTGGCGGCGTGGTGGTGAACGACGTTCCCTCGTTTCGGGTCGACAACATGCCCTATGGCGGCGTGAAGGATTCAGGACTGGGCCGCGAAGGCGTGCGCTTTGCCATGGAAGACATGACCGAAATCCGTAACCTGGTTATCCGCAAGGCGTAATTTTCACGCCGTCCGCCGATACCGGATCTTGGTGAACCTGCGTCTTTCAGAAAAGCGCTATACGCCAGCCGCGCTATCGTTTTGCGTGCGCGCAGTGAACAGCGTGGCGAGCGCTGGCACCACCAGCAGCAGCATGATCGGCGCGATCAGCATGCCGCCCACGACCACGACCGCCAGCGGGCGCTGTACCTGACTGCCGATGCCGTGTGACAACGCTGCCGGCAGCAGGCCGATGCAGGCTGACAGGGCCGTCATCAGGATGGAACGCATCCGTTCATCGGCGGCGTGCGCCATCGCCGCAATCGCCCCAAGGCCCGTGCCTCTCACCTCGTTGTGATAGGTGATAAGCAGGATGCCATTCATCACCGACACCCCCAGCAGCGATATGAAGCCGATTTCTCCGGAAACGCTCAACGGCAACCCGGTCAGGAACAGGGCCAGAATCCCCCCGCCAATCGCAAAAGGTACGCCTGCCAGCGCCAGGAGCGCGTCCTTTACCGAGTTGAACATGCCATAGAGCAACACCAAAATCAGGATGAGGCTGAGCGGCACGACGATCGCGAGCCGCTCCTGCGCCGCCTTGAGGTCCTGGAACTCGCCCGCCCAGACCAGGCGGTATCCGCTCGGCAGCTTGACGTTTTTGGCGATCCGATCCCGCGCCTCCTGTACCGCGCTGGCGAGATCGCGGTCGCGAACGCTGAATTTAACCGGGATATAGCGCTTTGTCGTTTCGTGATAAATATACGAGGCGCCGGTATCGAGTGTGATCGTCGCCAGTTCGCGCAGCGGGATATAGGCGGTGGGGCCACCCGGAGTCTGATAGCCGATCTTGATGTCGCCGATTTTTTCGACGCTATCGCGCTGATTTTCCTGCGCGCGCAGCGTTACCGCAAACTGCCGGTCGCCTTCCAGGACCGTCGTGGCAATTGTACCGCCCATCGCCGCCTGGATGACGCTGTTGACGTCGCCGGTGTTCAGGCCAAAGCGTGCAGTTTTCGCGCGATCGATTTTAATGTTGAGGTTGGGCTGGCCGACGACGTGGAAAATGCCGAGGTCGGTTATGCCGCGCACCTTGCTCATCTGATCCTGAATTCTGACGGCCAGTTGCTCATCGATATTGAGGTTGGGTCCGACGATCTTGACCGAGTTGGCGCCCTTGACCCCCGAGACCGCTTCCTCGACGTTATCCTGGATATATTGCGAAAAGTTGAAACTGACGCCGGGTAGCTCCTTGATGAAAGCGGCCTGAACCTGCGCCGTCAGACTGTCCTTGGTGACGCCGGCGGGCCAATCGTCGAACGACTTCAAAGGGACAAACAGTTCGATTTCTGAAAATGGCGAGGCATCGGTGCCGTTATCGGGCCGCCCATGTTGCGAAACCACGGTCACGACCTCGGGATAACGCAGCAAAATCTCGCGGATCTTGCGCGTGGCCTCAGTGCCGGCGTCGAGCGTCATCGTCGGCGGCAGCGAGGCGCGGATCCAGAAATTGCCCTCCTCCAGCGTGGGCAAAAACTCGCCGCCCAGTTGCGAACCGATCACGCCCATCACTATCAGCAGGCCTGCGCCAAGCCCGACGACCAGCCGGCGCCGCTCAAGCGCCCATTTCAACATGGGCAGGTAAGCCTTGCGAATGAATCGCACCACGACGGTCTCGGCCGCTGCAACCTTTGTCGGGAGCAGCCATGACGCCATCACCGGCGTGATGGTAAAGGTCGCCAACAATCCGCCCGCAAGCGCGAAGGCGTAAGTGCGCGCCATCGGCCCGAAGATCTGCCCCTCCACCCCGGTCATCGTGAACAACGGGATGAAAGCGGCAACGGTGATCAGCGAGGAGAACAGGATGGCGCTGTCGATTTCCAGCACGCTGATGAGGATCAGACGCAGCCGATTGGTCCAGATTTTCAGTATCGTGGGATCGCCATGCGTGGTTGGGTCGAGCCCCCAGGTTCCCTGCGCCAGATCCTCGATAAGCTGATGCTGCGCGCTTCGATCCGACTGGTAGATCCGGAACATATTCTCGACCAGGATTACCGCTGAATCGACGATGATGCCAAAATCGACCGCACCAATCGACAACAGATTCGCATCCTGGCCGAGCAGGACGAGCAGGATGACGCTGAACATCAGCGCGATCGGAATATTGATGCTGACCAACAGAGCGCTGCCCAGATCGCCCAGAAATATCCACTGGATGAGAAACACCAGGACGCTGCCGAAAATGAGGTTTTCAAGAACCGTGTGGGTCGTG
>JAYUBN010000119.1:0-15070 GCA_043740855.1 Sphingomonadales bacterium
GCTGGCAACATCCAGCGGTTGGGGCTGCGTGCCGGCATGGGGATGCTCGGCGCCGTTATAGAGATGCAGCGCGCGCATCTGGTCGCGGCCAAGCGGTCCGCGCGGGATCATGCGCTCCACGGCCTTTTCGAGCACGCGCTCGGGGAAGCGACCACCCAGGATCTTTTCCGCGGTCGTTTCTTTGAGCCCGCCGACGTAGCCGGTGTGCTTGTAATAAATCTTCTGCTTCAGCTTGTTGCCGGTCAGCCGCACCTTGTCGGCGTTGACGATCACGACATGGTCGCCGCAATCGACGTGCGGCGTAAAGCTGGGCTTGTGCTTGCCGCGCAGGATATTGGCAATGATCACGGCCAGGCGGCCAAGAACCAGGCCATCGGCATCAATCAGATGCCATTTCTTTTCGACCTCTGCCGGCTTTGCCGACAGGGTCATCTTGGTGAGCGCCTTCATTTCGAATCCCTAAAGAGCATCGTGCAAAAAAGTGGGCACCGGTTTTTTGCATCAAACGATGCGACCACAAAGAAGATCGAGCCGGTCACGGACAAGGCCAGATAGGCTCATCCAGACCAGCGAGAAGCGCGCCATTCGCGGAAAGGGTCGCCCAAGTCAAGCAATACCGGGCGATTCGTTAGAGGTAAAATAATACCTCTATCCCAAACGACTATTTTGGCAGCGTGGGCGACGTCACCCACGATCTACATGCATTACCGGTTTTTTGGCGTTTTCGAGCCAATGGTTCGGCCCAGCCCATGCGCGCCGTTGGCAGTGGCGATGACCAGCAATGCGCCGGCGAACTGGTGCAGCACTGCCAGCCAAAGCGCCACTCCGCTCATCACGGTCGCGATCCCCAGCACGATCTGGGTACCGACGGCGATGTGAATGGCGACACCCGCAACGCGAAGATGCTGCCGCCGCAACCGCCGTGCCATGATCACCAGCATGAACAGCACGCCCCAGGCCAGCCAGCGATGGATGAAATGGACGATGGCGGGATCGGCGACTAGGGCATGGCCAAGCGATTGCCCGCTCTCGCTGGGTCCCGGAAAAAGCCGGTCGTTCATCAGCGGCCATTGATCGGTGACGTGGCCGGCGCGCAGCCCGGCCATCAGTGCCCCGTAAAACAATTGCAGCGCCAGCATTGCGCCGGTCGCAGCGCCCAGCGCGGTGACCCGCGCCGGGCGAAAGCCGCGGACCCGTGCCAGCGCGCGCAGATCCAGCACGGTCCAGACCAGCACCGCCAGCGTGAACAGCGCGGTCAGAAGATGCGCGGCTAGCCAAAACGGTGAGACTTCGGTCATCCCCGGTTGCAGCCCCGAGCGCACCATCAGCCAGCCAAGCGTCCCCTGCAGCGCCACGAGCGCCACCAGAGACGTGAGCCGAAAACCGAACCCGCGCGGGATCACGCCGCGTGCCGCGAACCACAACAACGGCAGCACGACCGCCAGGCCAACCACCCGACCCAGCACGCGATGCAGATATTCCCAGAAGAAAATACCCTTGAATTGGCTCAGGCTCATGCCAGCATGGACGGCGGCGTATTGGTCGATGTGGCGATAATGCGTGAAAGCAACTTGCCATTGGGCATCGCCCAACGGCGGGATGATGCCGCTGACCGGCTGCCATTGCGTGATCGACAAACCAGATTCGGTCAGCCGGGTAATCCCGCCGACCACGACGATGGCGATCACCAGCAGCGCCACCGCCTGCAGCCAGTGCACCAGCGTGCCCAGCCGCGCCGCCGCGCTGGTCTGATTTGTCCCCATGCCTGGCGCCTGCTTGAGTCCGATGCGTTGTAAGTTGGCCATGAATGTGTCCTGCAAGGCCCCGCGCGAATGCGCAAGGTGCGAAATGGTGCAGTTAAAACACGCTTGATCGATGTAACATTATCTCATACCAAGGTGGCGATGGCTTTTCAAGGTTCTTCGCTTCGTTTCCGGCTGGACCGGGTTGGTGTCGTTTTATCGGGCCTGTGCGCGGTGCATTGCGCGGCAGGGCTGGTGCTCGTCACGCTGCTGGGGCTTGGCGGCGGTGTGCTGCTTGATCCGGTTATACACGAAGTCGGGCTGGTGCTGGCGGTGGGTATCGGCGCGATTGGGCTGGGTGCGGGGGTCTTGCGCCATCGCCGGATCGGCGTCCTGCTGACCGGGCTGGTGGGGTTGGCCTTGATGGCGACCGCAATGCGGCTGGAGCACGGGGCCCACGAGGCGCTGCTGACGATAGCCGGTGTGGCGTTGCTGGCCAGCGCACATTGGCGCAACTTGCGCCACGCACACTGACTGTCCGCGTCAGCCGTTGCGGAGCCGCGCCTGCGCTACTAATGGCGTGACACCATGGCACTTGAATTTATCCTCACCGTCAACGGCGCGCCGCGCCGTATTGCTGCCGGCAGCACCATTGCCGATCTGGTCGTCAGCCTCGAATTGAACCCGGGCAAGGTCGCGGTAGAGCGCAACGGCGAAATTGCACCGCGCTCGGCGCTGGCGCAGATCGAACTGACCGATGGCGACGTGCTGGAAATCGTACACTTCGTTGGTGGCGGGCAGGGCCGCATTTCATTGGCGGCGGGCAAGGTGATATTGCAACGGGAGAAACGCGCATGAGCGACGATAGCTGGACCGTTGCCGGTCGTACATTTCGGTCGCGGCTGATCGTCGGCACCGGCAAATACCGCGATTTCGCGCAGAATGCGGCGGCGGTGGCGGCATCCGGGGCGGAGATCGTCACTGTTGCCGTGCGGCGGGTGAATATTTCCGATCCCAAGGCGCCGTTGCTGACCGATTTCATCGATCCTAAAAAGATCACCTACCTGCCCAATACGGCCGGCTGCTTCACCGGGGAGGACGCGATCCGCACCCTGCGGCTGGCGCGTGAAGCGGGCGGTTGGGATCTGGTCAAGCTGGAAGTGCTGGGCGAGGCGCGCACGCTGTATCCTGACATGCGCGAGACGCTGAAGGCCACCGAGGTGCTGGCCCGCGAAGGCTTCCTGCCGATGGTCTATTGCGTCGATGACCCGATCGCCACCAGGCAGCTGGAAGACGCCGGCGCGGTGGCGGTGATGCCGTTGGGCGCGCCGATCGGGTCTGGGCTGGGCATCCAGAACCGGGTCACGATCCGTTTGATCGTCGAAGGCGCCAAGGTGCCGGTGCTGGTCGATGCCGGGGTCGGCACCGCGTCTGATGCGGCAGTTGCGATGGAACTGGGGGTGGACGGGGTGTTGATGAACACCGCTATCGCCGAAGCCAAGGACCCGATCCGCATGGCCCGCGCCATGCGGCTGGCGGTTGAGGCAGGGCGCGAGGCGTATCTTGCCGGGCGTATGGGCACGCGCAAATATGCCGATCCTTCCAGCCCGCTCGCCGGACTGATCTAACGATTATCGAGCCGCGCTTAACGCGTTTCTAACCAAGTTCTGTTGTTCTCTCGCCATAGGCCGACGTGGTCGCAACGAGGGACACCAGATCATGGCCAATACCGGTATGGCATCGCTGGCCATTGCGGAATGGCGGGAATTCGCCAGCTTTACTGCTTACGAGCAACGCTATATCAAGCGCAGTCTCGATGTCGGGTTGGGCCGTCAGGACGCGTTCAAGCTGTGGGCGCGCGACGCCGCCGAATCAACATCGATCCGCAAGCAATATGTCGTCTGTCAGGGGCTCAAGAGCCTGCGCTGCGGCATTCGGTGCGTTACCCGGCCGCGCGCAGCCAGTTTCGAATCGCTTGAGCCTTTCATGGGCAAGCTGATCCGGATCAGCGGCTTTGACATCGCCCAGGAACGGCTGAGCAGTTTCAGTTCCTATCGCTTTCTTTACGAACGCCTGCTCGGCGCCGAGGTCCGGCCGTGGCTGCCCAGCGCGTTCTGCGCCGCCGCCGCCCTGCCGCAAATCCGCCCCGAACGACGCACGGGCCTGCTTCGCTCGATCAGCGAAGCGGCCGTCGCCGCGCCGGGCTGGTCGGCTCATCAACCGTCATTTTATCCCGAATGGGTGGAGCAGGAAGCCGCGTAAGGAAATGTTGATGCACGATGCCGTGTCAGGTGGCATGGCCTGTTCCCATGCTGTTTTCCAATTTCGATCCAGATGCTTTCCTGCGCGATAGCTGGCAAAAGCAGCCGCTGCTGATCAGAAACCCGTGGCGGGATTGGCAAAACCCGCTCGCCCCCGACGAGTTGGCCGGGCTTGCCTGCGAGGCGGCGGTGGAATCGCGGCTGATTTCGCGCAGCGGGGGACGGGCGAACGAGAGGCTGGTCTGCGAGGATGGGCCCTTCGATGAAGCGCGCTTTGGCGGGTTGGGCAAGAAACACTGGACGCTGCTGGTGCAGGCGGTGGATCATCATGTGCCCACCGTCGCTGCGCTGATCGAGCCGTTTCGCTTTGTGCCGAACTGGCGGATCGACGATATCATGGTCAGCTATGCCGTCGATGGTGGCGGCGTCGGTGCACATTTCGATCATTATGACGTGTTCCTGATCCAGGGGCTGGGCCGCCGCCGCTGGCGCGTAGGGCAGGCATGTAATGCCGCCACCCCGCTGTTGCCGCATGACGATCTGCGCCTGCTGGCGGATTTCACGCCCACCGCTGAATATCTGCTGGAGCCCGGCGATATGCTTTACGTGCCGCCCGGCGTTGCCCATGACGGCGTCGCAGTCGGCGATGACTGCATGACCTATTCGGTGGGCTTTCGCGCTCCGGCACGCAGCGAATTGATCAGCCATTGGGCAGATCACGTGCTTGCCGAACTGCCGCAGGATTTACGCTACGTCGACCCTGGCCTACAAATGCAGGACAATCCGGGCGAGATCGCGCCGACCGCACTTGCGGCGCTTCATGCCCAGGTGACCGAAACGCTGCACGACGCCGCCGGCTTTGCACGCTGGTTCGGCGCGTTCTGCACCGCGCCCAAATATCCCGATGCGGATTGGCGGCCTGCCAGACCGATCAAAGCGGCGGCGATGCGGCAGCGGTTGGCCAGCGACGCCCTCCATCGCAACCCGGCCAGCCGCTTTTCCTTTATCCGGCAAGGCGAAGCTGCGGTCTGGCTGTTCGTGGACGGGGAATGCTTTGACTGCCGCGACGCGAGCGCTGCCTTTGCTCGGCAAATCTGCGCGCACCAGGCGGTGATGATCGATCCGCAAGTGCTGGCCTCGGACCACGCGCTGACGGTGATCGTGCAACTTTATAATCAGGGGAGCGTCAGTTTCGATCCGGGCTGACATCACGCCATGTCCCGGGCGCGATGTCCGCCAGCGTCCAGTCGCCAATGCTCCAGCGCACCAACCGCAGCGTCGGGTGGCCGACCGCCGCGGTCATCCGTCGCACTTGCCGGTTGCGCCCTTCGTGGATCGTCAGCTTCAGCCAGCAGTCGGGTATGTTTTTGCGGATGCGCACCGGCGGATCGCGCGGCCATAATCCCGGCGCGGCGATCCGCTCGACTTGCGCCGGACGCGTCGGCCCGTCCTTCAGCCGGACGCCGTGTCGCAGCGCCAGCAGGCTGGCCTCCCCGGGCTCACCCTCGACCTGAACCAGATACGTCTTTGGCAGCTTGAACCGCGGATCGGCGATCCGCGCCTGTAACCGCCCGTCGTCGGTCAGCAGCAACAGTCCCTCGCTATCCAGATCGAGCCGCCCCGCCGGATAGACGCCGGGCACGTCGATAAACCGCGACAAGGTCGCCCGCGACGAGCCGGTATTTCCGACATCGGTAAACTGGCAAAGCACGCCATACGGCTTGTTGAACAAGATCAGTCGCGGCTTCACCCCTCGCGCATTAAATGGCTTTCAATAATTATGCGAGGCTGCCCTGTTCGATCCCGGCACGGAGAGGAACATGGCTACGCTGCCATTGCCAGCAATCTGGCAATCGCCGGGCGGCACGATCCGCAATTGGTGCCGGCGCCGGTTGCGGCGCCCACCGCTTCCACCGACGACAGGCGGTGCCCGGCAATTGCCCCGCACAGGGTGTTTTCGCCGACGTCGAAGCACACGCAGACGATCGCTCCGCGATCCGGTCCGGCGACTGCCGGGCGACCGGCCAGCAATGCCAGATCGCCTTCCTCGTCGCTCGCAACGAGCTGCGCCGCTATCCAGTCGCGGGCCGGCAGCCGGCCTGAACGGGTCAGATACAAAGCAGCGACGAGGCGTCCGGACTTGTCTTTTACGACAATGCGGCGGGTGCCGCGTGCCTCGTCGACTGCTTCGGCGCGGGGGCCGGGGGGAAGCAGCGCATCGACATCGATGGCGCCTTGCCCGGCCAGTTCGATCAGCACGCCGCCGTTCCGGGTGATGCTGGTCCAATGGATATGGGCGGGCAGGGCGGGGGCTTTGCGGGTGATGAGGAAGGCGCGCCAGTCGATCGGGGCAAGGGCGATGGCGGCGGGGGTGTTCTTGAAACCGGGCTGGCCGGAAACGGGGTCGGCGGTGCTGGCGGGCAAGCGGTTGGCGCGGCCGCCGCTCGACGTCCGGTCCGTCCAGTGCATCGGCACGAACAGGCTGCCGCGCCGCTGGCCTTCATCGAGCGCCACGCGGAACACCGCGCTGCCGCCGGGGGTGGTGACGCAGGCCAGGGTACCTGCGATCAGCCCGGCAGCTCTGGCATCCTCGGGATGGATTTCGACCAGCGGCTCGCGGCGGTGCTGCGACAGTTTCGGCGACAGGCCGGTGCGGGTCATGGTGTGCCATTGATCGCGGTAACGACCAGTGTTGAGAACGAACGGAAAGGCGGGATCGACGGCGGCATCCGCAGGCGGGGTGACGGACACCAGCCGCGCCTTGCCGTCGGGCGTGGTGAAACGCAGGGTGCTGAAGGGCGATGGCCCGCCCCAGCGGCGCGGCGCCAGCGTGTCATAGCCATGCCGCGAAAGCCCGATCCAGTCGCTCATATCGAGCAGCCGCGCGCCGTCGTTTTCAAACACCGTCTGGCGGCAGTATTCGGCAAAGACGTCGGCATTGCTGGTCCAGCCGAATGCATCGACCCAGCCCAGCCGCCGGCCCACGTCCGCGATGATCGCCCAGTCGGCGCGCGCTTCGCCGGCGGGCGGGAACAGCGCCCGCTGGCGCGAGACCATGCGTTCCGAATTGGTGACGGTGCCGTCCTTTTCGCCCCAGCCCAGCGCGGGCAGCTTGATATGCGCGTAAGCGGCGGTGTCGGTGTGCTCGATGCAATCCGAGACGACCACCATCGGGCATTTCGCCAGCGCCTCGCGCACGAAGCCGGCGTCGGGCATCGATACGGCGGGGTTGGTGGCCATCACCCAGAGGAATTTGATGCGGCCGTCGTGGACCGCGCGGAACAAATCCACCGCCTTTAGTCCCGGTCCTGACGCTACCGCAGGAGCCTGCCAGAAGAGGCGGGCGCGGTCGCGTTCCTCAGCCGAGAAACCCATGTGCACGGCCAGCATGTTCGCCAGACCGCCGACCTCGCGCCCGCCCATGGCATTGGGCTGGCCGGTGATGCTGAAGGGGCCCATGCCCGGTTGGCCGATTCTGCCGGTGGCCAGGTGCAGGTTGATGATGGCATTGCCCTTGTCGGTACCGCAGACCGACTGGTTGGCGCCCTGGCTGAACAGGGTAACGGTTCGGGGATGGGCGATCAGCAGGTCAAGCAGCGCCTGAAACACTGCCGCGTCGATTCCGGCGGGGGCCGGGTCGCTGGCCAAACCGTCCCAAAATCCTTCGGGCGTAGTGACATGGCGCGCGATAAAACCCGGATCGACTGCGCCGCGCGCGCGCATCGCCGCCAGCAAGGCCGTGAACAGCGCTACGTCGCCATCGGGGGCGATCGGCACATGCAGATCGGCGCGCTCGGCAGTTTCGGTGCGGCGCGGATCGATCACGACGATCCTGGTGCCGCGTGCCGCCCGCGCGGCCTCGATCCTTTGCCAGATCACCGGATGGCACCACGCGGTGTTGGACCCGACCAGCACGATCAGGTCAGCCTCGTCCAAATCCTCGTAACTGCACGGCACGATATCCTCGCCAAAGGCGCGCACGTGCGCGGCGACCGCGCTCGACATGCACAACCGGCTGTTGGTGTCGATATTGGCGCTGCCGATGAAGCCCTTCATCAGTTTGTTGGCGACGTAATAATCCTCGGTCAGCAATTGGCCGGAAACGTAGAAGGCAACGCTGTCGGGGCCATGCGCCGCAATGGTGTCCCTGATCGCGCCGGCCACCCGGTCAAGCGCATCGTCCCAATTGGCGCGCTGGCCATCGACCATCGGATACAGCAGGCGGCCATCGGGCCCCACGGTTTCGCCAAGATGTGATCCCTTGGAACACAACCGGCCGAAATTGGCGGGGTGATCGGGGTCGCCCTTGATCTCCACCGCGTGCGGCCCGGTTACGGTCGCGACGATCCCGCAACCGACCCCGCAATAGGCGCAAGTGGTCTTGACCATGCTCACGCCAGACCCTGCAGTGCTTCCTTGCGACCGAGGTAGATGCGACCGCCATCGACCTTTACCGGGATGACCGGCACACAGCCGATGT
Source organism: Sphingomonadales bacterium (assembly GCA_043740855.1). GTDB lineage: Bacteria > Pseudomonadota > Alphaproteobacteria > Sphingomonadales > Sphingomonadaceae > Novosphingobium. The sequence continues at coordinate 8,484 of JAYUBN010000119.1, forward strand.
CCTCGCCCAGCGCCTTTCCGGTGATCAGGCTGATCCGCCACGCGTGCAGCGGGCAAGTGATCGTGGTGTCATGGACGATGCCTTGCGACAGCGGGCCTTGCTTGTGCGGGCATTTGTTGATCAGCGCATGGACGCCGCCGTTCGCGGTGCGGAACAGGGCGATTTCCTCGCCGCCCTGTACCGGCAGCGTCCGCGAACCCAGCGCCGGCAATTGATCGAGCGGGCCGATATCGAGCCAGAGAGCATCCATCGTCACGCCGCCCCGATCACGGCAAAGGGCCGGATTTCGGCGATATGCTTGTGGAGATGCGCCTCCTTGCCAGCGGCGCGTTCGGCCCAGGGGTCGATCTGCAGAAAGCTCTGGGCGTAATGGAACCGCGCGGCGAGTGTGGCCCGGCCCGGGGCATCCTCGACGATGCGTTGCTTGATATAGTCCAGCCCGACCCGCTCCACCCATGGCGCAGTGCGGTCGAGATAGCGCGCCTCCTCGCGGTAAAGCTGAATAAAGGCCGCGCAATATTGCATCGTTTCGGCCTCGGTGGCGACTTTGCACAGCTGGTCGGTGCCGCGCAGATGAATACCGCCGTTGCCGCCGATCATCAGCTCATAGCCGCTGTCGACGCAGATGATGCCAAAGTCCTTGATCGTCGCTTCGGCGCAATTGCGCGGACAGCCGCTGACCGCGATCTAGAACTTGTGCGGCATCCAGCTTCCCCAGGTCATATGTTCGATCTTGATCCCCAGCCCGGTCGAATCCTGCGTTCCGAACCGGCACCATTCGGAGCCGACGCAGGTTTTGACCGTGCGCAGTGCCTTGCCATAGGCATGGCCCGAGACCATCCCGGCGGCATTGAGATCGGCCCAGATCGCCGGCAAATCCTCCTTTTTGATGCCGAACAGGTCGAGCCGCTGGCCGCCCGTCACCTTGACCAGCTTGGCCTCGTATTTGTCGGCGGCATCGGCGATGGCGCGCAATTCGTTTGGTGTCGTGACCCCGCCCCACATGCGCGGGACGACTGAATAAGTGCCATCCTTCTGGATATTGGCGTGCATGCGTTCGTTGACGAAGCGGCTCTGCGGGTCTTCCCGATGCTCACCCGGCCAGGCGCAGAGCAGGTAGTAATTGAGCGCCGGACGGCACGAGGCGCAGCCATCGGGGGTCATCCATGACAGCTCCTGCATGACTTGCGGGATCGCCTTGAACTGCTTTTCGACGATCAGATGGCGCACGTCTTCGTGCGTGAAGCTGGTGCATTTGCACATCGGCTTGGTGCTGCGCTGACCGGCAAAGCTATCCCCCAGCGTCAGCGTCAGCAGGCCCTCGACCAGCCCGGTACATTGCCCGCAGCTGGCCGAGGCCTTGCATGTGGCGCGCACCGCGTCGAGATCATGTGCGCCGCCATTGATGCAGGCGACCACCTTGCCCTTGGCGACGCCGTTGCAGCCGCAGATTTCGGCGCCGTCGCTCATCGCCGTCAGTGCGTCAAAAGGGTTGGCGGAGGCGCCCCCTCCAGAGGCAAAGGCTTGGCCGAAGATCAGCGCGTCGCGGATATCAGCGATATCCTCCTGCCGCTTCAACAGGTCGAAATACCAGTTGCCGTCAGAGGTATCGCCATACAGCACGGCGCCGATGACCTTGTCGTGGCGGACAATCACGCGTTTATAGATACCGCGCGTGGCATCGCGCAGGACGATATCCTCGGCGCCATCGCCGCCGCTGAAGTCGCCGGCCGAAAACACGTCGAGACCCGCGACTTTCAGCTTGGTCGAGGTGACGGAGCCGCGATAGGGGTTCCGGGTGCCCAGCAGGCCGTCGGCAAGGCTGCGGCACATATCCCACAGCGGCGCGACCAGACCATAGACCAGGCCCTCGTGCTCGACGCATTCGCCCACCGCCAGCACGTCAATGTCGCTGCTCACCATATGGTCATCGACCTGGATGCCGCGTCCGACCGCCAGCCCGGCCTCGCGGGCCAGTCCGGTTGCCGGGCGGATTCCCACCGCCATGACGACGATGCTGGCGGGGATGTCGCGCCCATCCTTCAGCCGCACGCCTTCGACCTTGCCTTGCCCGTAAATCTCGGCGGTATCGGCGCCCAGCAGCACGGTCTGGCCGCGCGCTTCCAGGGCCGTCTTCAGCAGCCAGCCCGCTGCTTCGTCCAGCTGGCGTTCCATCAGCGTCGGCATCAGGTGAATGACGGTGACTTTCATGCCGCGCAACGACAATCCATGCGCCGCCTCCAGCCCGAGCAAGCCGCCGCCGATCACCACAGCGTCGCCGCCGTGCGCAGCCGCAGCCAGCATCTTGTCGACATCGTCGAGGTCACGAAAGGTCACGACGCCGGGCAAATCCTTGCCGGGGATCGGGATGATGAAGGGATCGGAGCCGGTCGCGATCAGCAGCTTGTCATAGCGGACCGAGCGTCCCGATTTTGCCGTCACCGTCATGGCGGCGCGGTCGATCGCCGTCACCGGATCGCCCGAGACCAGCTCGATACCGTGATCCTCGTACCACTCGACGCCGTTGATGATGATGTCGGCGAAGTCCTTTTCGCCTGCCAGCACCGGCGACAGCATGATCCGGTTGTAATTCACGCGCGGCTCGGCACCGAAGATGGTGATGCGGAACCGGGCCTTGTCGCGGTCGAGAATTTCCTCGACCGCGCGGCATCCGGCCATGCCGTTGCCGATGACGACCAGATGCAGCTTTTCAGACGTGGCGGACATCAGATGCGCACTCCCTGGATGGCGGCGCCCCAAGTGGTGCGCCAGCGTTTCTTGACCGATGACAGGCCGCCAAGCGCAACCAGCCCCAGCCCGGCAAAGATGAGAAAGCCGAGCGACGGGCTGCCGGTCCATTGCTTGGCCAGGCCAAGCGACGAGGCGAGATAGAAGCCGCCGACGCCGCCGCCGAACCCGACCAACCCGGTCATCACGCCGATTTCGTGGCGAAAGCGCTGTGGCACCAGCTGGAACACCGCGCCGTTGCCGATGCCGAATGTGGCCATGACCACGATGAACAGCGGGAACATCATGGCAAAGCTGGCGTGCAGCTGGCTGATCGCCGCCAGCAGGATGGCCGCTGCTGCATAGACATAGCTCAACGTGCGAATGCCGCCGATGCGGTCAGCCAGCGCCCCGCCGAACGGGCGCACCATCGATCCGGCAAAGACGCAGGCCGCGGTGGCATAGCCGGCGTGGATCGGGGTCATGCCAAGCTCGCCGGTGTACCAGCTGGGCAGCGAGCCGGCCAGGCCGACGAAGCCGCCGAAGGAGACGCCGTAGAACAGGATGAACCACCAGGTGTCCGCTTGGCCCAGCATCTTGAGGTAGGCCTGCATATAGGCGCCCATGCTGACGCGCGGCGGCTGGGCCGGGCTGTCCTTGGCCAGCGCGAGATAGGCGGCGAGGACCAGAATCAGCGGGATCAGCGCGAAACCGAAGACGTTGTTCCAACCGTAAGCCTTGGCCAGAAGCGGGGCGAACAATGCGGCCAGCACGGTACCCGAATTGCCCATGCCGGCGATACCCATCGCCTTGCCCTGGTGTTCGGGCGGATACCAGCGCGACGCGAGCGGCAGCGCCACGGCAAAAGATGCGCCGGCAAAGCCCAGGATCACGCCCGTCGCGACCAGGCCGGGCAGCGTGGAAATACCGAAATGCCAGGCCGCGAACAGCCCGGCGATGACGATCATCTGGCTGATCGTGCCGGTGATCTTCTGCCCGATGCGATCGACGAGGAAGCCGTTGACCAGCCGCAGCACTGCGCCGGCCAGCGTCGGCACCGCGATGATAAAGCCCTTTTGCGCCGGGTTGAGCGCCAGTTGCCGGGCAATGATCGGCGCCAGCGGCCCCATCAGGTTCCACACCATGAAGGCGAAGTCGAAATAGACGAACGACATGATCAGGGTCGGTTTGTGGCCCGACTGCCAGAACGGTTTGCCGGTGGCGATTCGGCCGGGCGCGGTCGGCGCCGGCTGGCTTGGCGCAGAATTGGCTAGGGTTTGCATCGGATCATGCTCCTGGATGGGGCGGGAATGGACTTGACGGCGTGCAGATGGCTGGCTCCCCTCGCGCGGGGGCACGCGAAAGGGCATCAGTTTGAAACTCGAAGGACGATTGCAGGTGCTGGGCGGTACGGCCTCGGCGTGCGGCGCGCGGGCCGAAAACCAGGATTTTGCCGGGATCTACTTTGCCACCGAAACCGAGCGGGCCATGCATGGCATGGTCGCGGCGCTGGCCGACGGGGTGAGCGGCGAGCGGGGAGTGAAAGGCGGAGGCGGGCGCATCGCCGCCGAACTGGCGGTGCGGACGCTGATCGAAGGATTGTACGCCCAGCCCGACACCATCGGCGCCGCAGCGGCGGTGCAGCGGGTGCTGGCGCCGTTCAACCGCTGGCTGGCGGCGATGGGTCGCACCGAGGCAATGGCGCATGCCGCCACGACCTTCACCGCGCTGGTACTGAAGGGGCGCAAGGGCCACGTGCTGCATGTCGGCGACAGCCGCGCCTGGCTGTTTCGCGACGGTCATCTGTTGTTGCTGACGCAGGACCACACCCGCTCGCATCCCGACCAGCGCCACATCCTTTATCGCGCGCTGGGCATCGAGGAAGCGCTGCGGCTCGACCATCACGAACTGGCGCTCGCCGAGCACGACCGGCTGCTGCTGACCAGCGACGGCATCCACGGCAGCCTGTCGCCGCGTCGTATCGAAAAGCTGTTGAGCGCGCGCAATTCCGCCGATGCCGACGCCCAGGCAATCGTCAATGCCGCGCTTGACGCCGGCAGCCAGGACAATGTCACTGCGCTCGTGCTTGATGTTGTCGGACTGCCCGCAGTCGATCACGACAGCATTGCGGGTGATATCGAGCGCCTGCCGATCCACGATCCGCCGCAAGCCGGCGACAGTGTCGATGGCTTCCACCTCGATGCGGTGCTCAGCGACGGCCGCTACACCAGACTGTTCCGCGCGACCGATACCGTCAGCGGCCAGCAGGTCGCAATCAAGTTTCCAAAGCCGGCGCTGCTGTCCGAAAGCGGCGCACGGCTTGCCTTCACCCGCGAGATGCTGATCGGCAGCCGCGTTGCCAGCCCCTTCGTGGGCGGTGCCATCGCGGTGCCCGGCGACCGGCAATCGAGGCTGTATGGCGTCCAGCCGTTTTATGACGGGGTGACGCTGGAGCAGCGTCTTGCCCGCCCGATCGGCCTGCGCGAAGGGTTGGTGATCGCGATCAAGCTGACCCGCGCCGTGGCCGCATTGCACCGGCTGGACATCATTCACCGCGACATCAAGCCCGACAATGTCATGCTGCTGGATGGGGAATTGAAGGATGGCGGCGGCTTGAAGCTGATCGATCTGGGCGTCGCCCGGCTGCCCCGCGTCGATGAATTCGCATCCAGTGAAATCCCCGGCACGCCCAGCTATCTCGCCCCGGAGATGTTCGGCGGTGAACTGGGCAACGAGGCGACCGATCAATTCGCGCTGGGGGTGACACTGTGGCGCGTGTTCGCACGAGCATACCCCTATGGCGAGATCGAAGCCTTCAGCCGGCCCCGGTTTCGCCGGCTGGAGCCCCCCAGCAAGGTTCGGGAAGAACTGCCCGGCTGGCTGGATGCGGCGCTGATGCGGTGCGTCGCTATCGATCCCGGCGAGCGGTTTGGCGATGTCGTGGAACTGCTGCGCCGGCTGGAGGGCGGGGCTGCGGTCGCGCGTGTCGCCATGCGTCCCGTGCCGCTGATGCAGCGCAATCCGGTGCGATTCTGGCAAGTCGTCTCGGCGCTGCTGCTCGCCGCGCTGATCGTGTCGCAATTGCACCGCTGACAAATCGCGCCGTTTATCAGCATCAACCCGTTTGCCTTGGGCTTGTCGCAGGGCTGGCGTTCTCCGTGAAATCGTATTCGATTGCACGAAAAATAAGGACAGCGGTTCGCATAGCTCAGCGAGGACCGGGGAGTGAGGATAATGCAGAATTTCAACACGCCGCTTCAGACGCAAACCAGACAGCCGTCCGCCGGCGCTGCTGCGCCTTTGCCGTGCCGATCTGGATCCGTGGATTGCCTGCATGGTGCGAAACTCGAACGCAAAAAAGCCGCGCGGCCCGGGATGTCCCGTGCCGGCGGCGTCGTTGCCGTGGTGTCTAATTGGTATATATCAGCCAGGCCCGGGCTACGCCATTGCAGCACCAGCCTGTTCGGATCGCGAGCATGAGCACCGCGAAGCAATAGGTCTGATGCCGTCGTGGTTCATTGGCAAGCGAAATCTGCTGCACTGCACAATTTGCGCAATTCGCCGCAATTCAACGTCAGCGCGAACTGGGCTGTTTCCGTGCGTTAATCCGTGCTATTGCATCGCTGCTGAACGTCGCAATCGACGGATATTGGGCCGGCTTGGCTCTCCCTTTGTCCCCAAATAGCCTCACGAAGCCGGGATGTATGAATATTTTTACGCATGCCCGCCCCCCTTGCGGACTAAAGGAATCGCAATATGACTATCGGAACCGTAAAGTTTTTCAACGCCGACAAGGGTTATGGCTTTATTGCCCCTGAAGACGGCGGCTCGGACGCATTCGTGCACATCTCGGCCGTGGA
>JAYUBN010000120.1:0-4816 GCA_043740855.1 Sphingomonadales bacterium
CGCGCGATCGGCGCGCCCATGTCGAGCGTTTCGATTGTCGCCAGTTCATCGAAGCGGCGTTCGACCGCATCGGCAATTGCCAGCAACAGGTTCTGCCGGTCGAACGGCTTGAACCGGCTCCACGGGCCATCGAATGCAGCCCGCGCCGCTGCGACCGCACGATCGATATCGGCGGACCGGGCCAGCGCCACCTCGGTCAACCGCTCGCCCGTCGATGGATTGATCGAACCGAATGTTTCCCCGGCTAGCGCATCGACCCATTGCCCGCCAATAAACAGTTGTTTAGGCCGCCCGTCCAGAAACGGGTGCCCATTCGCCAACACATCGTTGGCGACAGCGTCAATGGTCACGCTGCGTTTGCGGCCAACAAGCGCATCTCCGGGAAAATCGCCTCGTCGGCGCGGGCGATTTCGGTGGCGATCTGGGTCTTGCAGCCGGGGCAACAATAGCTGCGCAGGACCATCTCGGTATCGACAAAAACCGCTGGGTCGGGCGCGCTCGGGATCGCGGTCACCGGTTCCTCACGGTACAACGTCCCCGACTTGTAGCTGCGATCGTAGGCAGAGAGCCGATGACCGCAGGTAGCGCATTCCAGCACCCGCTCGCCATCACGGTCGGCCGCCCGGACATATTCATGGACCAGCCGTGGCGCTTTGCCGTTGGCGGGCACCGGGGGCGTGTTGCCGCCCTCCCACGGGCAGGCCTGCCATGTCCCACGCGCATCGCGAAGCGATTGTCGCCGCACCTCGGTTGCGGTAGAATCGAGCTCGCCATCGGCGTCGAGTACCACGCCATAAACATCGGCCATCGCACGCTGCGAAATAGCACCGACCACGAAGTCCTGCGCAACCATTGCCGGATCGCGTTCAATCGGATCGCCATAGCCGCCGCCGCCGCCCACCCGCAGTTCAAACACATCACCCGGATTAAGCGTTGTCCCGTTGGACTTGCCGCTCAGGTGAATGGTTTCACCCGCGGCAAGGTCAGCAATCTCGCCAGGTACTTTGCGGGCCGAAAACCAGGCTGCAAGATCGGTGTCGCGCCGAATGATATAATGGCCGGCGGGCGATGGCAGGCCGCCGAACAGGCCCTGCCCGTTCTGCGTCGTCGCCCCCTGGCCGCCGGTGTTGGTAACGACCGACATCGTCTTGGCGCGATAGGGGGTTATCGCCGAGCGCAAGCCATTGCCGCCGCGCCACTTGCCGGCCCCGCCGCCGTCGGCGTCGTCCCGGCGGTAAAGATAAACGATCGGATACCATTGTTCGAGCTGTTCAACGTTCAGGATCATCGACAGCGGACTATAGGTCGGCCCGCTGGTATCGACGCCGTCGCCGAACGATCTTGCGCCCGACCCGCAGGCAAAGCTGTCAAGGATGGCCTGACCAAAGAATTTGTCGCGATCGTCGGTACCGATCAACACCGGCATCGCAAAGTCGGCGGTTGGCGCGACCAGATCGCCCTTGAGGTCGGGATCGCACGCCATCATCCGCGAAAGGATCGCCTGGATCGCGTTCATCATGGTGACCGCGTGCAAAATGCCGCCGCTGGTTGCAGCGGGGTGATTGACACAGGTCAGCGTGCCCGGTGTGGGCCGATAGTCGATCTGGCGTTCGCTGCCACCATACGCGAACAACTGCTCGAACAGCATCGACACCGAGATGATGCCGGTGATCGAGCCCGACCACGTGCAGAACGGAATGCCGTTAGTACCGGGGGTTTGCGCATCGGTCCCCGCGTTCTCGATAGCCAGCCGGTCGCCCTGCTTGGTCACAGTCAATTGGGTACGCTGGGGGGTGCGGATGCCCGGCAGCGGTTCGTCGATATAGCGCGTCTCGGTCCACACGCCGTCGGGAATCAACGACAGCTTGCGCCGGAAACTATCCTGCGCCTGATCGAGCATCATGCGCATCGCCGCCTTTACCGTCGGCGCGCCGAACCGCTTGCACAGGCCGAGCACCTGATCGCGCGCGAACACGACCCCGGCAATCTGCGCGCGCAAATCCAGCGCGACCATGTCGGGCAACCGCGACTGGCGCAGGTACACGGCTTCCAGATCCTTGCGCATCTCGCCTTTTTCGATGAGCTTGAACGGCGGCAGCACGATCGGATCGGAAAACACGTCTTCGGCGTTCTGCGGCCAGCCGCCCGGCACGATGCCGCCCAGATCATACTGGTGCCCGGCATTGGCGACCCAGCCGAACAGTTGGTCCTCGACAAAAATGGGGGCAGCGAACAACACGTCCATCTGGTGGCAGGCGCCAATCCACGGGTCATTGCAGCAATAGACATCGCCCTCGTCAATGCCGGGCCGATCGGCGTAGTTCTCCATGATATAGCGGATGCCGAGCGGGGCGCCGGCATTGAGGAATTGCACATACGGGGCGTTCAGTACGACTTCGGCATCCTCGGTCAGGATCGACATGTTAAAGTCGAGCGTCGCCAGCACCGGCGACCCGGAGATCCGGGTTATGGTGTCGCCATGCGCGATATTGATCGTCCACAGCTTTTGCCGAATGACTTCGAAATCGACCGGGTCGATGGTTTCCGATGTGGTCTCGTGCAGCTTGAGCCGAGGCGCGACACGGCTTTTCCAGGTCGGGCTGGGCCGATAGCTCTGCACTCGCCCATTCCACTGTTTTTCGAAGTCAGTTGCGGCGGTAGCCATGTCAGGAAACTCCCTCGCTGGTGTCAAGGTCGATGACGACGCTGCCGGAGGCGTGGATGGAGACGCTCGACTTGGCGTCGATCACTACCGTGGTATCGGGAAATTCGAGGATGGCCGGCCCAGCGGTACGGCTGCCCGGCGCCAGCAAAGCCCCGTCATACACAGCGGTGCGGACCGCACCGCTGCCCGAGCCGACATCACGATAGCCTTTGAGTGCCACCGCATCGCCGTGCCCGCCCAAGCCGATCGCTTCCATCTTGACGTCGGTCAGCGCCGCGCGGCCACGCACTTCAAGACTGGTCAACTGGAAACCGGCGGCGGCATAGCCCGCGCCCTTGCCATAAAGGCGTTCGTATTCGCGCTCAAAGCCGGTGACCATGCGATCGACGGCAGAACTATCATAGCTGCCCCCTTCAACCTGAATTGGCACTTGATTGATCTGCAATGCATAGCGCAATTCGGCGTGGTGGCTCAGGCGGATGGCCTTGCTTGGTACCCCTTGCCCGATCAGCTTGGCGGTCACCCGGCTTTCCAGCGCGCGCCAGCGGTGGTTTATCTGGGCCGGATCGAATGGGCTGACCATGCTGACCGCGTCGCTTTGCGCGATCAGCGCTTCCGACGCGGTAATGCCAAAGGCGGACCAGGCGGCGGCAAGATCGCTGAGCGGAATGACCGCCTTTGCCATCCCCAGCTCACGGGCGATTGCAGCCGCGTGGATGCCACCCGCCCCGCCAAAGCCATAAAGGATGAAATCGCGCGGATCATAACCTTGCTGGGTCAGCGCCAGCCAGATTGCATCGGCCATCTGGCTGTTGACGATCCGCATCGCCGCTGCCGCCGTCTGGGAACCGTCCATCCCGAACGGCTGGCCCAATTCGGCAAGCGCGGCTTCGGCGGCGGCGCGATCCAGCTTGAGCCGGCCCCCAAAGAAATAGTCGGGATCGAGGAACCCAAGCACCGCTGCTGCATCGGTCACGGTTGGCCGCGTGCCGCCTCTGCCAAAACAGATCGGACCGGGCCGCGCGCCAGCGCTTTCCGGGCCGACTTTCAGGACATTGCCCTCTGCCCGAATGATGCTGCCGCCGCCCGCTCCGACAGAGCGCACATCGAGCGTCGGCACGAAATATTCATACTGGCCGTGGCTGGCGGTCGGCCGGCGTACCGGTTCCGACTGAAAGATCGTGCCGATGTCGAGCGTAGTCCCGCCGACATCCGCGGTGACGACATTTTGCGAACCGCCCGGTTGCGCGCGCCGCGACAGATCGGCTGCGCCGATCAGGCCTGCGACCGGCCCCGAACCGATCGTCAGCACCGGCAGCGCAGCAGCATGGGCCGCATCGATCAACCCGCCGGTGCAGGACATGATCTGCAATGCGCCGCGATAGCCGTTGGCGGCCAGATCGCCGGCCAGCGCGTCCAGATAAAATTGCATCGGTGGCCCGATCAGCGAATTGACGATCGTGGCGATGGTGCGCTCGTATTCGCCTACCCGGGCGCTGACTTCCGATGAAATCGATACGAACATGGTCGGCGCCAGTTCACGTACCAGTTCGCGCAATCGCTGCTCGTGCGCGGGATTGGCGGTCGCCCAGACCAGCGAAATGGCAATGGCATCGACCTTTTGGTCGATCAACCGCTGAATGGCGCCACGTGCGGTGTCCTCGTTCAGTTCGACCAGCGCCACCCCGTCAAAGGTCACGCGTTCATCGACCCCTTCGCACAAATGCTTGGGGACCAACGGCGCCGGCTTGGTCTGCTTGGCGACATGCGCGATATAGTTCGACGGCAACCATTTCAGCCGGGCACCGGCGCGCATGTGGAAAATGGTGTCAGTGTGGCCGCGCGTGGCGATCAGCCCGACGCGGGCCACCTTGTTCTCGACCAGCGCATTGGTACCCACCGTGCAGCCGTGATAAATATGCGCGTCACCCAGCATTTCGTTGAGCGGCACTTGATGCATGTCGGCCGCCGCTTGCAGCGCCGCGATGAACCCGGACTGGAAATCGGGCGGGGTGGACAGCGCCTTGCCAATCCGCGGGACCGCTCCGCCGCCCCCCGGCCGGGTATCGATTGCAACGCAGTCAGTAAAGGTGCCGCCAATATCGACGCCGATCAGATATCGCAACGAACCTCTCCATCGGTAATCGCTAG
>JAYUBN010000121.1:0-4807 GCA_043740855.1 Sphingomonadales bacterium
TAAAGTTCGCCGGTCGGTGCTCGAATACCGCCGCGACTCCTTCGGCATAATCGGCGGTGGTGCGCAACTCGCTTTGACGGGCATGTTCATATGCCATGGCTTTGGCCACCTCGTCGGCTAGCCCGGCCAGCCAGGTCTGGCGCACGGCCAGCACCGCCAATGGGCCGTTTGCGGCGATTTCACCAGCCATGTGATGCGCCTCCTCGATCACGGCATCCGGGTCCGCCAGCCGGTCGACCAATCCCCAGGCCAGTGCGGCCTCGGGCTTGATCCGTTCTGATGACAGCAGCATCCAGCCAGCGCGCTGGGTACCGATCAGCCGGGGCAAAGTGTGCGTCAGGCCAAAGCCGGGGTGAAACCCCAGTGCGGTGAAATTGGCGGCAAACCGGGCGGCGGGCGCAGCGACACGGAAATCCGCGGCCAGCGCCAGCCCCAGGCCAGCGCCGATCGCCGCGCCCTGGATCGCCGCGACCATCGGCTTGGTGCGGCGAAAGATGCGCAGGGCCTGGCGGTATAAATCGCCGACGGTGTCCATCGTTGCGGTTCCGCTCATCGCGGTATCGCCGGCCAGATCGGCACCGGCGCAAAATGCCTTGCCATCGGCGGCCAGCACGCTGCAGCGGATATGCGGCGCAGCGTCGATTGCGTCCAGCGCATCGGCAATCTGCGCGAGCAATTCCGGGCTGGCAAAATTGAGCGGCGGCCGCGCAAAGCGAATCTCGGCAACATTATGATGGTGATGTGTGGTGACGGTGATCGACATGCACCGGTGTTGCCTGTCATCTGCGGCAGGCGCAAGGACGGACGGCGCAAATTTTACGCGATCCCCGATGCGGCGATGCTTATTGCCCCACTGCGCGTCCCTCGCTGCGCGGGTCGGCGGCGCCCGCCAGAATACCGTTCACTACCTCCACCGCATTGGCCTTGTACATGCCCTCGCGTAGCTGAATATCGTCGTGGCCCAGCGCCTTGAGCGCGGGCAACATCGCCGCCAGCGCCGTGCCCTGCTCCACGATCACGGTGTTTCCGCCGGGGGCGAAAATGACCGGCAAGCCAATAGCGTCCTGTGCCGACAGGTGCCAGTCGATCACGCCAATGATCGCGCGCACCACTTGCGCCGGGATGGTGGCGCCGCCCGCTGCCCCGATCGCCAGCCGAAGGTGGCCGTCGGGGGCATAGACCAGCGTCGGGCTCATCGCGCTGCGCGGACGCTTGCCGGGCTCGACGCGATTGGCGACGATGCGCCCGCCCTGTTGCGGCACCAGGCTGAAATCGGTCAGTTCGTTGTTGAGGTAATAGCCATTGACCATCAACCCCGAACCGAACGGGCTTTCGATGGTGGAGGTCATCGAAACCACTTCGCCGTGCCGGTCGACCGCGACGAAATGCGAGGTGGAGGGTACGTCGGCAGTCAGCGTGTCGGCAAGCGCCAGCAGCGCGCCCGGTGGCAGGCCCGCCGCGACCGTGGGCATGGTGCGGTCCGCCGCGATCAATTGCGAGCGCGCGGCCAGATATGGCGTGCCCAGCAGGCCAGCCACGGGCACAGAAACGAAATCGCTGTCGGCGAGATAACGGTCGCGGTCGGCATAGGTCAGCCGCATGGCCTCGGCGATGAGATGCCAGCTGACCGGATTATCCTTGCCCAGCTTTGCCAGGTCAAAGCGTTCAAGCAGACCCAGGATGCCTGAAACGGTGGTCGCGCCCGAACTTGACGGGCCCATGCCGCAGACGCGATAATGCCGGTAAAATGCGCAGACCGGCGGGCGTGACCGGGCGCGGTACCCGGCAAGGTCGGCGGTGGTCAGCGGCGCGGCATTGCGCGGCGCGGTACTGACGGCGGCGGCAATCAATCGCGCGTTGGCGCCGGTGTAAAAGGCGGCGGGGCCACGTGCGGCAAGCTGCCCCAGAAAGCGCGCAAGCGCCGGGTCGCGCACAATCGCGCCTGCGGCCAGCGGGGTGCCGTCGGGCTGATAATACAGTGCGCGCGCGGCTGGTGAAAGCGCACCGGTCTCGGCAAAGCGGCCAAGGGAATTGTGCAACCGCGGCGAGACCATAAAACCATCGCGGGCCAGGCCGATGGCCGGCGCAAACAGCGCGCGCCATGGCAAATGGCCAAACCTGGCATGCAGTTGCGCCATCAGCGCGATATTGCCGGGAATGCCCACGCTGCGTCCGCCGGGGATCGCCCGGGCCACCGCCAGCGGCTGGCCATCGACATAGAACCAATCACCAGTCGCCGCCATCGGCGCGGTTTCGCGTCCGTCGATGGTGTTGATATGGCCCTTGCCATCGTCGATCAGGGCATAGCCGCCGCCGCCGATGCCCGAGCTTTGCGGCTCGACCACGTTCAGCGCCAACAGCGTCGCCAGTGCCGCGTCAGCCGCGCTGCCGCCCCGGCGCAGGATGCGCGCGCCGGCCTCGGCAGCGCGTGGATCGGCGGCGCTGACCATGCCCTGTCGGTAAACAGACGCGGGTGCAGTGGTGTAAAGCTGACGGGCCGCGACCGATGGGGGCGCCATCAGCAAAGGGATCAGGGCAAAGGCAAACAGGGATGTACGCATGGGCCTGACGCTATTCGCTTCCCACCGCCTCGGCAATGGTGGCAAAGCCATCGCGGCGCATCAGCGCCTCCAGCCCACAGGTGATGGCACGCGCGATCCCCGGCCCGTCATAAATCATTGCGGTGTAGAGCTGGATCAGGCTGGCACCGGCGCGAATGCGGGTCCACGCATCTTGCGCGGTGGCAATGCCGCCGACGCCGATCAAGGGCATCGCCCCACCGGTCGCGTCCCGGAAATCGCGCAGTCGCGTCAGCGCCAGATCGCGCAGCGGCGCGCCTGACAACCCGCCAGCTTCCCCCGCAGCGCCTGAGCGCAAGTGAGGACGCGAGATCGTGGTATTGGCGACGATCAGTCCGTTCAGATGACGGTCCATGGCAATGCGGGCAATGGCATCGATGTCGGCCGGCGTCAGATCGGGCGCAACCTTGAGGAAGATCGGGACAACAGTCGGTGTCAGGCCGTTTGCGCGCTCCGCCAGCACTGCGTCCAGCAACGCTGCCAGGGCGCCTTCGTCCTGCAAGGCGCGCAGCCCCGGGGTGTTCGGGCTGCTGATGTTGACCGCCAGATAGGCGCCAAGCGGCGCCATCAGCCGGGTCATGGTGACATAGTCGGCCGCGCGGTCAGCGGCACCCTTGTTCGCGCCGATGTTGATGCCCAGTATGCCGGGACACGGCTGCGCGGCCAGGCGGCGGACCGCCGCCCCGGCACCGCGATTGTTGAACCCCATGCGGTTGATCACCGCGCGATCCTGCGGCAGCCGGAACAGACGCGGGCGCGGATTTCCGGTTTGCGGCAACGGCGTGATCGAGCCGACTTCGACAAAGCCGAACCCGGCTCGCAGCAGCGCACCGGGCACTTCGGCATCCTTGTCGAACCCGGCGGCCATGCCCAGCGGATTGGGAAAGTCGATGCCGGCGACACGAATCGCCAAAGCCCCGCCAACAGTGGCCGCGCGTCCGGGCAACGGAAACTTCAGCGCGGTCAGCGCGATGCGATGCGCGGTCTCGGCATCGAGCTGGAATAAAATGCTGCGGAGCAAGCCATACATCATGGTTGAGCGCTATGACGGCGAAGGCAGGAGCTGTCGACCGGGGTTTTCGCAGACCGAAACCGTGGAAATGTCCTGCGGTTCGAACTCGAGTCAAAACCGGCGAGGTTTGCCCACCCGTCAAACGAGTTCAGGGTGTCGATTCAATGTAGTCGATTTTGATTCGTGGTCTTTGCGCTGATGGCATCATTATACAATTTACCACAGGCAAATCCCCTATGATAGCGGTGCGACCCGCAGGGCTCGTGGCGCCAGGCGCGACGAGCTCTCCACTTCAGGGCGGCTACTATATGCGGCCGCCTTTTTTTTGTGGGATCAGGCGGGCTTACGGCTCCGCAGCCGCCGACAGCAGCTCCGCGCGCAAAGTCGAGCAGCGGCCCTTGGTTGGTCAGGACATGCTGCTGGCGGGGGTGATCGATATCGATAATGAAAACTATGGTGGGGGACAGGAGCGCCAGCAGCATAAGCGTCAGAAAGGGGCGGCGGCGGTCCTCGCCCAGGACGCCCCCCCGGATGGCCGCACTCGCGAATAGCTGGATCGTCAGGCCGAACACTATCGCGACGGGGATGTGCGCGTCGTCGCCCATAATCGGCTTTGCAGCGCATTTGTGCGGCGCTCGACGGTAGCCAGCTTGCCTTCGTCGTCCCCGACTTCATAGAAATCGATGCGGGCCTGGGTATAGTCGCGCAGCAGTACGATCAGGGCAGAGCGCAACGGTTCAACCAGAATGTCCGCCCGTAGATACGTCGTCCCAGTCGCGTCCGCTTCTTCCAGCACCAGCGCGGGGGGCGTATCGTAGCGATTGATGGCGATGGCGAATGTGAAGGCCGGCAGCACCGAGCTTAACCCCGGTGACACGCCCAGAATGTGGCCCGAACCGCCCCGCGTTGCACTGGAATCGACATTGGTCCGCGGTCGTCGATCGAGCCTTATATCCTGTATCCGGCCTGGGCAGCGATGCACAAAACCACGAACAGGCCCTGCCCGGTTTGCCAGATGGGAGTCCGGTTTAACAGCAGATCAAGCATCAACCCGCGCCGTGCCTATCCAGCGCGGAATGGCTGCCGACTGTCAAAACACGCAATGCGCCCGGCGGGAAATGGGAGGAACAGGTTTGCTGTTCCCCCCACAATCAATGCGCGGCGGCCTTCTCCGGCGCTACAGTGATGTGCACCGTTTCGCCCGAGCTGCCCGGGA
>JAYUBN010000122.1:0-14846 GCA_043740855.1 Sphingomonadales bacterium
GGGCAGGTGCCAGGTCTGGGAACCGGATCGGTCGCAATTTGTCAGGCAGCCGCATGTGCAGTGATCCCGATATCAAGCGCCGCAAAAACCACGACTATCGGCATCTTCACCGCGCACCTGATACTGTCAACGGCCCGATGCATCCACTGTCGTCCGGTTGTGGGTGGTCAATGGGCTGATGCGATTTTTGTCATTGGCGAGCAATATCCATGCCTCGCGAACCCAGCCGATGATTTCATCATACCGGACAGACAGCGCCAATCAATCGTCGGACGGGTGCATGAAACGGGCCGCAAGCAGCAGGACGACGCCCATCGTCATGGTAGCGGCGGCGATAAACAGCGCACTGCGATAACTGCCCGATTGCGCCGCTATCCTTCCGGCAATGGCCGGAGCCACGATTTGCGCAACGCCATAGCTGAGCGTCAATCGAGCCATGGCCTTTGCGGGGTTGGCGGGGAAACGTCGTCCAATCAAGCTCAGTGTCAAGCTGACGATACCCACGAATGTGCCGCCAAAAAGTATCGCCGCCAACAGGTTTGCAGCAACCCCGTCAAAAATGGCAGGGATGACGATCGCAATTATTTCAATAATATAGGCTAATATAAGTGCAGGCATCACCCCGCATGCGTGCTGTACCCGGTCCCATACGAAGCTGGAAGGAAGCGCCGCGAGCCCGACCATGATCCACACGAGATTGCCCATCCCCGCCATCAGCGGCAAATTACGGACAATTTCCACGATGAAGGTGGCGCTGACGACGTAGCCGATGCCTGCGCAGAAATAGGCTGCGATCATCGTGATCAACCAGTTTCGGCTGGTCTGCGGCAAGCTGTCGCCATGCGGTTGCGCGTTGCCGCTCGAAGGAGAGGGCATCCAGAACCATGCTGGCAAAAGAAACGGCACGCCGACCGCTGCCAGCACCCACCACTGCCGATCCCATTCGAGCTTGCTCGCCATCAGCTGAGCCGCGACCCCGGACAAGACAACGCCCAGTCCCATGCCGGTGAAATGCACGCCCAGCAACGGCCTTTGACCATGCCTGATCAGCCAGTTCAGCACCAACCCGGAGGCAAGCAGCAACCCCGAGACGCTGGACAAGCCGGCGATGTACCGCAGGACCACCCAGCCGATAAAACTATGCGTCAGCCCCATTGCAGCAGTCGTTGCCAACGCAAGCACCAACCCCAGGCGATACAGGATGAACTTGTGCTCCAGCCGGGATATCGTTGCCGCAACCAGCGCTCCACTGACATAGCCAGCGTAATTTATCGTTGCCAGCCAACTGCCGCCTACCACTGACAATCCGGCATGATCGCGCATCACCGGCAGCAGCGGGGTGTAGGAAAAACGCGCGATTCCAACCGTGAGCACCAAGGCGCAGATCCCTGCAATCACGACGCGCGCTTTCTGCGCGATGGTCGATCCGACCGGATCTGAAAACGGAAGTGCCATTGAAAATACCTATTTTCAGCATCGGGGCATCTGACCGGCCCGTTTGAAGCCCGAACCTTGGGACATGGCTCCCTGATGGCGGCCGGTAGTCAGCGGGGGCACGGCAAGACTACACCGGGTGACAAAAGGATTTGCGGCCGGGCGGCGCCATCTTTGCGTGACGCCCTATATCGGCAGTGCGCGCACCTTACTCTCTGTTCACGGTCGGGTTTCTGCAGCGAACGGCGAAACGAATACGCCAGCGGTCGCCGGGTTCGCGTAGATTACTAACCGTTCAATTTCGGGGGTCCGGGGACCGCTGGCCCCCGGAATCCTTCGCGTATCTTATCAATTTGCCGGCAGATAAATCTCGCTGCCCTGTTCCTTGAACTTCTCGGACATTTTAGCCATCCCGGCCTCGGCATCCTCGACGGCGACAAAGCTTTCCACGCCAGAGTTCTGCTTCGCCGCAAAATCGCGCACTTCTTGCGAGATTTTCATGCTGCAGAACTTGGGGCCGCACATCGAGCAGAAATGCGCGGTCTTGGCGCCTTCTGCGGGCAGCGTCTGGTCGTGGTATTGTTCGGCGGTGTCAGGGTCGAGCGACAGGTTGAACTGGTCACGCCAGCGGAAATCGAAGCGTGCGCGCGACAAGGCATCGTCGCGCAGGCGCGCGGCCGGGTGGCCCTTGGCCAGATCGGCGGCATGGGCGGCGAGCTTGTAGGTAATTACGCCGACCTTCACGTCATCGCGGTCGGGAAGGCCAAGGTGTTCCTTCGGCGTTACGTAGCAGAGCATGGCGGTGCCGAACCAGCCGATCATGGCGGCGCCGATGCCGCTGGTGATGTGATCGTAACCCGGCGCGATATCGGTGACGAGCGGCCCGAGCGTGTAGAACGGCGCTTCGCCGCAGACCGCCAGCTGCTTGTCCATGTTCTCCTTGATCTTGTGCATCGGCACGTGGCCGGGCCCCTCGATCATCACCTGAACATCCTGTGCCCAGGCGCGCTTGGCCAGTTCGCCCAGCGTGTAAAGTTCCGCGAATTGTGCCTCATCATTGGCGTCGGCGTTGGATCCGGGGCGCAGCCCGTCGCCAAGCGAATAGGCGATGTCATACGCCTTCATGATCTCGGTAATTTCGTCGAAGCGTTCGTAGAGGAACGATTCCTTGTGATGCGCCAGGCACCATTTGGCCATGATCGAGCCGCCGCGCGAGACGATGCCGGTGACACGCTTGGCGGTCAGCGGGATATAGGCCAGGCGGACGCCGGCGTGGATAGTAAAGTAATCGACGCCTTGTTCGGCTTGTTCGATCAGCGTGTCGCGGTAAATTTCCCAGGTCAGATCCTCGGCAACGCCGCCGACCTTTTCCAGCGCCTGATAGAGCGGGACGGTACCGATCGGCACAGGCGAATTGCGCACGATCCATTCGCGGGTGTCGTGGATGTTGCGCCCGGTGGACAAGTCCATGACGGTGTCGGCGCCCCAGCGGATCGACCACACCATCTTGTCGACTTCGTTGGCTACGTCGGACGCGACCGCCGAATTGCCGATGTTGGCGTTGATCTTGACCAGGAAATTGCGACCGATCGCCATCGGCTCGGATTCGGGGTGATTGATGTTGTTGGGGATGATCGCGCGACCCCTGGCGACTTCATCGCGCACGAATTCCGGGGTGACGTAGTCGGGGATCGATGCTCCCCAGTCCTGCCCGTCGCGGACCGCCTTTTCCTTCATTGCGGCGCGGCCGATGTTTTCGCGCAGCGCGACATATTCCATCTCGGCAGTGATGATGCCCTGGCGCGCGTAATGCATCTGGCTGACGTTGTGGCCCGGCTTGGCGCGCAGTATTTGGCGGCGCACGTTGGGGAAGGCGGGAACGCCGCCGGAACGGTCCGGGCCAAGCTGGCCGTTGTCCTCGGGCTTGACCTCACGTTGAGCCGCCTCCTCGACATCGCCGCGTGCGCGGATCCAGCCACTGCGAAGTTCTGCCAGCCCGGCGGCGATGTCGATGACAACGGCGGGGTCGGTGTAGGGACCAGAGGTGTCGTAAACGCGCAGCGGTGCCTCGTTCGCCGAAGGTTCCAGCACTATCTCGCGCATGGCAACGTTAAACGGGCCGACATGGATCTTGCGCGATCCCCGGATCGGTCCGGTGGTAACGCTGAAGATCGCTCCCGGGGTGGGCATTTCGAGTGTGGAATTGATGTCAGCCACAAAGGTGCTCCTTGATCGAAAAATCGAGCATGGCCGGGGAGAAGCGCGCTAAAATGCGCCAACCCTCCCTCCGCCCGTGCTAACGGGTTCAGGTTCAACGGGTCGGACGCCGCGACGCGTCCCTCTCAGCCTTGGCCGTTCATTTCGAGCATTTTGGCCGAGCATTGAACAACCCGAGCGCTGGCTCCCCGGGGAAGCTGGATGTTAGGGCTGCCGGAGCCTTGAGTCAAAGGCTCACCGCGCGCCGGTTGCGGTGTTGGCGCACAAACCGTACAGGTCGATGATGCATGCTTCGAATGCCATGATACCGAAAGGCAAGCGTGTCGCAAGGTCGCCCAAGTGCCTGACAATTTGAGCCGCGTCTGCGTGATCGGCGCGGGGCTGGGCGGGCTGGCGCTGGCGATCCGCTTGCAATCGGCAGGGGTGGCAACGACCCTGGTCGAGGCGCTCGACCGGCCGGGTGGCTGCGCGCGCGGCTGGCAGCAGGATGGCTTCAGTTTCGATACCGGGCCTGCGGTGATCACCGATCCAGCCTCGCTTCAGGATCTGTGGCATTTGTCGGGTCAGGATATGGCAGGCGACGTTGAATTGCTGCCGGTGTCTCCTCTGACCCGGTTCAGCTGGCCGGATGGTTCGCATTTCGATCTTGTCCGGGACGAGGCGGCGCTGCGCGTTCAGATCGCCCGCCTCGCGCCGGGGGATCTTGCCGGCTATGAAGAATTCGCCGAATATGCCGCGCAAGTTCAGGCCGAAGGCTTTCGCTACCGCGCCCCAGCGACTTATCTGCGCTTGTTGAACATGGTGCCGGCGCTGCCCGCTCTGCTTCGGTTGCAATTCTGGCGGACGCTGTACGGGCGGGTCGCTGGCCTGGTAAAATCGGACAAGCTGCGCCAGGTACTGTCGAGTGCCGCACTGATAATCGGCGGCAATCCGCTGACTGTCAGTGCAACCTATGCGGTCATGCACAAGCGTGAGAAAGATAGTGGCGTGTGGTACGCCAGGGGCGGCAACGGCCAGTTGGCGGCGGGGATGGCGGATTTGTTCCAGCGACTTGGCGGCACGCTGCGGCTGAGCGATGCGGTGGTGCAGGTCCATACCTTGGGCAACCGGGCCAGTGCCGTGGAATGCGTCAGCGGCTGGCGCGAGCACTTCGACGCGGTCGCCAGCAATGGCGACCTGATGCACAGTTATGGCGATTTGCTCGGCGGCGCCGCGCGCGGGGCCACGATGGCGCGGCGGCTGGCACGCAAGCGCTGGTCGCCGGGTCTGTTCGCGGTGCATTTCACCCTGGACGGCGCGTGGCCCGGCATCGCGCATAATACGCTGCTGCTGGGCGCGCGCTATGCTGGACTGCTTGCCGATATCTACGACTATGGCGTGCTGCCGCGCGACGGCATGATCTGGTTGTCGCACCCCACCGTGACCGATCCATCGGTGGCGCCGCCGGGCAAAAGTCTGTTTCGGGCGGTGATGCCGGTGGCCAATCTGGGCAAGCTGCCGATCAACTGGGCCGAGGTCGGCCCGCGGCTGGAGCGGCGCATTATCGATGAGGTGGGCTTGCGTTTTATTCCCGACATTCACGATCGCATCATCACCCGCTGGCATACCACTCCGCGCGATCATGCGCAGAGCCTGCACGCCTGGCAGGGTAGCGCCTTCAGCCTGGAGCCGCTGACCAGTCAAAGCGCGTGGCTGCGCCCCCGCCAGCGCGACGCGGTGATCGGCAATTTCTATCTGGTCGGCGCAGGCACCCGTCCCGGTGCAGGTGTTTCATCGGTGGTGAGCGGGGCGCACGGGGTGGCGAAATTGATGCTGGAGGATATGGCGAAGTGAAACGCCTGGCCGATGACGTCAATCGCCCGACGTATGAAATCAAGCGACTGGCGGTCTATTGCGGCGCGGCCACGCCAGGCGATCCGCGCTATATCGAGCTGGCGCGGCAGGTCGGCGATACCCTCGCGCGGCGGGGGATCGGGGTGGTCTATGGCGGCGGCCGCCTGGGGTTGATGGGCGCGGTTGCCAGCGCGGCGCTGGCCGCCGGCGGTGAAGTGATCGGGGTGATTCCGCAGGCGCTGGAAACAGCGGAGATCGCCAATCAGGCCTGCACCGAGCTGCGCGTGGTGCGCAGTATGCATGAGCGCAAGCAGGCATTTACAGATCTGTCCGACGGCTTTCTGACATTGCCCGGCGGCGTCGGTACCATGGACGAGTTGTGGGAAGCGGTCAGTTGGGCGCAGTTGGGCTATCATGCGAAGCCCGTCGGGCTGCTCAATGCCTTTGGTTTTTACGATGCGTTGCTCGGTTTTTACCGGCAGATGGGCGAGGTGGGCTTCGTCCGTCCGGTGCATCGCGATCTGATCATCGCCGAGCCGGAGCTTGACCTGCTGCTGGCCCGGATGGGCGCGCATGTGCCAACGGTCCCGATCATCAACATGGCCACCGGAGATTTGTAGTGCCAAGCCCGCCGCTCCATGCGTGAGCGGTGATATGAACGCGACGGCGGCGCTAGCTGATCGCGATGAACTGGCCCCCCGACTGGCGAACGCCGCCAGCCTGCTACCGCCGCTGGCGCGCGAGCGGGTGCGGCTGCTGCATGGCTGGTGGCGTGAGTGTACCGCCATGCTCAACAGTTCAGGAAGCGAGGAAATAACGGCGCGGCTCGTGCAGGTCCGGCGGTTGACTGCGCGCGCCATTGCAGGGGAAATGACCGACACGCAGGGGTTTGACGCGCTGGCGGTCATGGCGGCAGTATGTGATTTTGCCACAGCGCAGACCGATGATGTGATCACCGGGCTGGCGCTGCATGGCGTGGGCTGGCGCCCCGCCAGCCAGGCCGAACTGCTGGGTTATGCCTATCATGCCGGCGGCGCCCCCGGTGTGCTGGTGATGCGCGCGATGGGCATTGCCGCAGACGATGGCGAGATGCTGGATTGCGCCTGTGCGGGCGGGGTGGCGCTGGTACTGGGTCGGCTTGCCGATGATCTTGTCAGCGGTGTGGTGGATGCCGCCCGGATGCTGCCCGGCGATTGGCTTGTCCAGAACGTGGGCGCCGATCAGCTGATGTTGCCCGCTCATCGGGGCCTGCGCATAGTCTTTGCCGCAAGGTTGCGGCGGCTGGCCGCGCCTTATGCCATTTCGGCCCGCTATGGCGCGGCGCATCTGCCGTTTCGTTGCCGCTGGGCGGCCGCCACGCTGCTCGTTCGATTGTTGCCAGGCGTCCGGGGAAAAACCGTTGAGCGGATTGGCGGCTTGATTCAGGCATTGCGCCATGGGCCCGATGAAGCCGGGACGCCGCTGGCCCGCGCCGCGCTGGCTCGGTTGATTACCCCTATAATCTGGGCACGCCCGGCGGATGCAGGCGACGAAACAGCCGTCCCTGCTCGCTGAACAAAACCGCGATCATGGCGATGCCGCCCGCGCCCAGCAGCGCCACGGCCAGCGGGCGCGCGGTGCCATCATAAGCCTGCCCGATCAGCGATCCCAACACCGCGGCCAGCACCATGCGGATAAATGCCTGCGCCGAGGCGGCAGCGCCCGCCGCTCTGGCAAACGGCTGCATCGCGATGGAATTGAAATTGGCGCCGACAAAGCCCAACAGGCATAAGTTTGCGGTCATGACCGGGATAAAGCTCCACAGCGTTTCATTGCTGCCGGTCACCAGTGCCAGCGCCAGCTGGATCAGGCTGACGCCGATGTACGCAAACAGTGCGGTGTGAGATACGCGCCGGGCGCCAAACCGCTCGACGATGCGCGAATTGATGAAACTGGTGGTGGCCATGATCAGCGCCATGCCCCCGAAAATTGCCGGAAAACGGGTGCCGGCGCCAAAATGCTCGGCCACCAGTTGCTGTGCGCTGTTGACATAGCCGAACAGCGCGCCCTGCATCATCGCCATGCCCAGGACATAACCAATCGCGCTGCGAGTGGTGACGATCCGGTGCATACTTTGCGCGATAGCGGCCGGGTGGATCAGCTGGCGGTGGTCGGGGTTGAGCGTTTCGGGAAGCCGCAACCAGGTCCAGACCAGCACGATCGTGCCAAGCGCGGCCATCATCCCGAAAATCCAGCGCCACCCCGCGACGATCAGCACCGCCTGGCCCAGCGTCGGCGCGATCATCGGGACGATCATGAACACCATCGAAATCGACGATTGCAACCGCGCCATGCGGTCGCCCTCATAGCGGTCGCGGATGATTGCGGGCGGCAATACTGACAGCCCCGCCGTCGCCAGCCCCAACAACGCGCGCGTGACCAGCAGCGCGTTGAAACTGGTGACCAGCGCGGCGGCGAACGTCAGAACGACATACCCGGCGATGCAGCCCATCACCACCGGCCGGCGTCCAAAGCGGTCTGCCAGTGAACCCGGCACCAGCGCGCCCACCCCGGCAAAAACCAGGAACAACCCCACGACCAGCTGCCGCTGGTTGTCGCTGGTTGCGCCCAGATCATGAGAAATACGCCCCAGCGCCGGTAACATCGCATCGATCGCCAGCGCCTGCAATGCCTGCAGCATCGCCATCAGCGCCACGAATTCGCGGGGTCCGATGGCCCAACTGCGCGGGTTGGCCGAGGATTCGACAGGAGACGTGCGGGCGAAAACCATTGGCATGGTCATGGCCGCTGTAGATGGCGAAGGCCAGCGGATCATGCGAGGATCGGGTCGGATTTTGCGGCGCTTCTGTTCCTGTGTGCTTGCGGCAGGGGCTAGGGATGGGCATTTTTCCGCCGGAATGAGCCCCGAATGTTGTCGGGAAGATGTCCAACCCCGGCCCGTGCTGCAAGCAGGCGGGGAGTAGAATGCGCCTCGCCATTAGCCTAGAATGCCTTAATGTCCGTTTCCCGACCGCCAGCGCCCAGCGATCCTGATGACGTGCCCGTGGGGCTGCGCAAGATCATCCATATCGACATGGACGCATTTTACGCCAGCGTGGAGCAACGCGACGATCCGGCGTTGCGCGGATTGCCGGTGGCGGTGGGGGGATCGCGCGAGCGTGGCGTGGTGGCCGCAGCCAGTTATGAGGCGCGGCGATTCGGGGTGCGTTCGGCGATGCCCTCGGTGCAGGCGGCGCGGCTGTGTCCGACGCTGGTGTTCCGGCCGCCGCGATTTCATGCCTATCGTGAGGTTTCGCGGCAGATACGTGCGATTTTCGAGAATTACACCGAACTGGTCGAGCCGCTGGCTCTGGACGAGGCCTACCTTGATGTTTCGCAGGATTTGCGCGGCATCGGCTCGGCAACGCATATCGCCGAACTGATCCGCGCCCGCATCCGCGCCGAGACCGGGCTAACCGCCAGCGCCGGCGTGTCCTACAACAAATTCCTCGCCAAACTTGCCAGCGACCACAACAAGCCCGACGGCATCTGCGTCATTCGTCCGGGCGAGGGCACGGTTTTTGTCGCAGGGCTGCCGGTGCGGCGGTTTCACGGCGTCGGTCCGCGCGGCGCGGAGAAGATGGCGAAGCTGGGGATCGCGACCGGCGCCGATCTGGGCGAAAAAAACATTGCCTTCCTGCGCCAGCATTTTGGCGCGCAGGCCGATTATCTTTACCGGGCGGTGCGGGGCATCGATCTGCGCCCGGTGTCGCCTGATCGAGCGCGCAAATCGCTGGGCGGCGAGCGGACCTTCGACCGCGACATCGCCAGCGGGCCAGGTCTGCGAGAGGCGCTGGAAGGGATCATAGAGATCGTCTGGACGCGCATCGAACAGGCCGACGCGAAAGGCCGCACGGTCACGCTGAAGCTGCGCTTGTCCGATTTTTCGCTGCACACTAGGGCGCGATCGCTGGCGCAGGCGGTGGCCGACCGTGGCGAATTCTCAAGGCTGGCGCACGCAATCCTCGAAGATGTCCTGCCCTCGCCGCTGCCGGTACGGCTGATGGGCCTGACGCTTTCGGCGCTGGCGGGTGAGGAACCGGCACCGCTGGCCGACGAGGGTAAAGATACCGCGCAACTCGCGCTATTCTGAGGCGAGTATGCTCAGCCACTCAGGCAGATTTGCCGCCAGATTTCTGTCTATGTCCACCGGCAGGTCGGCGAGCGCAAACCAGCGCGCGGCGACGGTCTCGCGGCCATCCGGACGCGGCGTGTCGCTGGTGCGCCCGGCGATGACATGAACGACGTTCGTCGCCCCATGCCAGATCCCGCGCGTGACCACGACCTGTACCGCGTCGCTGAGCGTGCAGGCGGTTTCCTCGGACAGTTCGCGCGTCGCCGCCGCGATCGGCGTCTCGCCGCGCGCCAAACCGCCGCCCGGCAGCGTCCAGTGGGGCGAACCATACGAATGGCGGACCAGCAGCACTTGCCCCAGCGGGTTTACCGCCAGCACGCGGCAACCCATCAGCAGCGGCCGGTGCAAACGCCACCAGCAGATACGGAGCGCATGAGCGAGACGCAGGGCAAGGCGGTGGAGCGGTGCGGGCAGCGCGTGGTAAAGAATTATGTGAAGCATGTTACCGGCGCTCTTGCGGCATCCAGCAGGCGGGCGATCGGCAGATCGTTGGCGCGCCGCGCAGCAGCCTCGAAAATCGCACGTTTATCGGGGCCGCGAAGGACGAGCAGCAATTCGTCGCAATCGACGAGCGCCGGGATGGTCAGTGAAATCCGGTCGAACGGGGCTTCCGGCGGCAGCGGATCGGGGGTCAGGCGGCGCACAAGCACGGGATCGTTGGCGTGCGGATCGCTGCTGGGAAACAACGAGGCGATATGGCCATCGTCGCCCATGCCCAGCCAGACCAGCGCGAAATGCGGCGGCACAGCGCGTTCTATCAGCGGAACGATTCGTGCGCCGACTGGTCCAAGCAGGCTACGGATGCGCCCGACATTGCTGGCTGCATGGTTTTCGGCAACGATGCGGTCATCGCCCGGCCAAACCTCGATCCGGCTGAAATCCAGATCGGCCCTCGCCAGTGCGGCCAGGATCGGAAACGGCGTGGAACCGCCGGGGACGGTGATAGCGATTCCGCCACTTGTGCGGTCCAGCGCTTTGACGAGCCGTCCGTGCAGCCACGTCGCAATGGCGCTGTCGCTCGCATTGTCGATCAGGGTTATCACGACCATCATGCAGTCTGAAAGGTTGCAGCGCCAGCCGAAGTGCGCCGTCTGGCGCCGCAAACCCGCTTATTTCGAAACCTGATCCAGAAACCAGACGCGGCGTTCGGCCTGATCGGTCCAGTCATCGGCCATGCCTTCGGTGGCATTGTCGCCCGCTTGTGTCGCGGCGGCCTTGGCTTCGCGGATCGCTTGCACCAGCGTGGCATTGTCGGCCTTCAACTCGTTCACCATGGCCAACGCAGCGAGGTCGGTCCGGTCCTGCCCGATGATTCGCGATTTTGCCGCAATTGCGCCGATCGAGGTCAGCGTGTTGGCGCCGTTTTTGCGCACCCGTTCTGCGATGACATCGGTCAACGTAAAGATTTCGGTGGCTTGCTGGTCGAACAGCAAATGGAGATCGTGGAAATGAGGGCCGGCGACGTGCCAGTGGAAATTCTTGGTCTTGACATAAAGCGTGAAAAGATCGGCCAACAGCCCATTTAGGCTATCGACCAGTGCGGCCTTGCTGTTGTCGCCCATCGAAAGCTCCTTGCTGTGGGATGCCACTCTCTTACGCTTGCAACCGATGGCGGCCTAGCTTTAATCACCAGTCAAAGTGATTGCCATAAACGATCAATGTCCACGACCACATCGCAAAAATGCACGGGGCGGCTTGGGCGCGTGACTGGATCGCATGGCTACATTTGTCCGCGCCGGTGAACTGCGAACAGCGGGGACCCGTTGCAAAATCGGGCCGTGTTCATCTGCCGTTCACCTCTTCGGCTTCAGTCGCACGACCTCGATCAAGACCGGTTTTTGAGGATGGCTAGTCCATGATGAATGTTTTTGCGCAGTCTTCGCTCCTGCGCCGCAGTGTCCGTCAACGCCCGGTTCGATCGGCCCTGATCCTTTCCTCGGCGCTGATTTTGCCGGGCACGGCCTGGGCCAACTGTACCCCTGCGGGCGCTCCCGCCAACAGCACCGTGACATGCGACGGAAGTTCGGTTAGCTATATCAACCTCAATTCCGGGCTGACGGTCAACGCCGATGCCACGGCAGTGGTTGCCGCGCCGCTACAAATTGGGTCGAACGGCAACCTGACCCTTGCCAGCGGCGGCAGCATCCAGGGATCGACCGCGGTCGCTTCGGTGCAATTTGGCGATAATGCCAGCATCATCAATAATGGCACGATTTCTGCCAGTTCCACCAGCGCCGGCGCCGCTGCGATCTCGGTGGGCAATAACAGCACCGTCACTAACAACGGCACGCTGACCGCCACTTCCGCCACCCCGGCGGTGATTTTCGGTTCCAGCGGTACCTTCATCAATCTTGGTACGGCGACTGCCGCAGTCACCGGCAACATTATTTTCGGCCTCAACGCCCTCGCCAACGTCGCAAATTTTACCAATAATTTCAACACCACCACCACTTTCGGGCTGAACGGCAATATATCTGCCAGTGGCAACCTGAACATTTATAACAATGGCCAATGGACGGGTGCTCTGGCGGAGACTTATGGCGCCGGCGTCGTCAATTTTACCAATGACAAAACGGGCGTGTTCACCGGCATCATCGTTACTGGCGATCGGACGAATTTAGTCAACAACGCGGGTGGGGCCATGCTGCTGAATTTTGGTAGCAGCATTGGTACGCCATCGGTAACGGGAACCAGCTTCACTAACAACGGCACATTGACCATCGGCACCAGTGCGGCGCCGACGCAGGTGACGATCAGCGGCGCGTTCAGCCAGGGCGCGACCGGCATTCTGAATATGACCATTGTCGCTTCGGGCACGCCGACCGCCACCGCTGTCAGCCCGTACAGCCAGATCTATGCCGCTGGTGTGGGCGGGACAGCCAGCCTTGCCGGTACATTGAACGTCAATGTCGCCACGGGCATTTTCCCCGTTGGCTCAAAATATGCTCTGATCCAAGCCGATCAGGGGATCACCGGCAATTTCGGCACGGTCAACGTGCGGAATGCGAGCGGGGCCATCCTGCCATTCATCACCTTCCACAACGATGGCGTGCAGGGCAGTGGCACCCCGAACGCGCCTAACCAGCAAGTCTATCAGTTTTCGGTCCAGCGCGTCGGGACCTATGCCACCGATATCGGAGTAGTCACGCCGAACCAGCTGGCGGTTGCCACGGCGCTGAACCCCATCGTGACGTTCGCGGATATGGCCGGCAACAGCGCCACCCCGCAAGCGGCGCTGATTAGCCAGATCGACCAGTTGACCATTCCGCAGGCGACGGTGCTGTTCAGTCAGTTGTCGCCCGCCGGCTTGCTCAGCTATGCCAATGCGTTGCGCGAGCAGGCCAATAATTTCGAGCGTGCGATCTGGCTGCGCATGGGTGACCACAACAGCAATCACGCCGAGGATGGCTGGTGGGGCACAGTCAGTGGTCAGGTCGATGTGTCCAAGGCGACCAGTGATTCGGCCAAGCAGAAATTGATCGGCTTCAACCTTGGTTACGATTTGAGCGGGCCACATCACGTGTTCGGCGTGGCCGCCAACGTGTCGTTCGACACGCTGCACAATCTGAACAGCACGCTCAAAGGCAAGAATCGCGATTACGCGCTGGCGGCCTATGGCGGCTATGAAATTGGCCCGATCCACCTGACCGGCCAGGTTGGCTATAATTTCGGGCATTTAAGCACCACCCGAACGCTAACGCTGGGCACGGTCGCAAATACCGCCGCAGGCAAAGCCAGCGAACATCTGTTAAAAGTTGTCGGCACTGCAGGTTTCATGCTGCATGCCGGCGGCTATACCATCGAGCCGTTTGGCGGGGTCGATTTCATGCGCGGCAAGGTCAACGGCTTCACCGAAACCGGCGATGGCGCAGCCGCACTGACCGTGTTGCCGATCAGTGCTAACCGCACCGACCTGTTGGCCGGCCTGTCGCTGACCCGTTCCAGCGGAAAGCTGCGGCCGTACGTGCGCGCAGTCTATCGGTCAGAGATCGGCAACAGCGGCGCGACCACGGTCTCAGCCTATTTTGACGGCAATACCGCGACGGCCTTTACTGTCGCCGGAGTGCCCGCGGCCAGGCATGAGAAAGATATCAACGCAGGCGTCAACGTGGTGTTCGAGGATGCCGGATCGCTGTTCATCGGTTATCAGGGCACGCTGCGCAAAGGCTTCAACTCGCATGGTATCAATCTGGGCATTCGCCTGGAATTCTGAACTCTTTTCGCCGACTTAGCTGACACCGTCCGACCGAAGCGGGCAATGGTATTTGCTGGCACGTCTGGGGAAATTCCCCGTGTTGCTAGTCCATCGTTTCTTGATCGTAATTGCGCTGATTTGTTGTTTCTTGTCCGGGAAGTGGGATGGGAAGCAATATCGGCGTTTAGATCGGCAGCGAAATGGGTCATCGCGGCACAATAAACAAGCGTCGGGCAGTTTGCTTCTGCTGGCCGTGATGTGCTTGGCCTATGAGGCGGAAATACTGCGCATCACGGTGCGCAACCTGAATTTGCCCTGCGCGACAACGACCAGCCCGGCTATAGCGGCCTGACGTCATGGAGTCTTTCCGGCTCAAAATGTACCCGGAAGACTTCTGCAATTTATTGTTTTATCACGATTTTCGAGTCGCCAGATAAAGTCAACTGGCTCGAAATCACGCTGGTCCGCAGCTCAGGAGTCCACGCCATGATCACCGTTACCCGATATGCTTTTGGTCAGTGCGCCTGAATGGCCGCGCTTCCCCCCGAGCAGCGCAGCGGCTGGAAGGAACTTCTCCTGTTCCTGGTAAAAGTTATTGGCATGCTGGCGGGCATTTTTGCCTTCGGATTTCTTATTTTCTGGATGCGCCGCGCTACCCTTTAGAGCATCGCGCCGTAAATCAGCACCAACCCGTTTCCCCCGGGCTTGTTGAAGGGCTGCTTTGCTCCGTCAGGAAGCACTCGGCCGTAAGAAGAAAACGACAACTCTTCGGCAGGCTTATGGTGGACGGTGGGCTGCGGATGATTCAGAATTTCAGCATGTCGCGCTAAGCCTTTGCCTACTGCTTTTCCAGCGCTTCGCTGGCCGCCAGCCAATGCGCCTCGGCCTGCTTGAGCTGCCCTGCGACCTCGCCGCGACGCTGACCCAGCGCGCTCATCGTCAGCTTCGCATATTCCGGCAGGGCGCTGGCAGGATCGAACATCGCCCGATCCA
>JAYUBN010000123.1:0-38882 GCA_043740855.1 Sphingomonadales bacterium
TTCAGATGGATCGGAACCCCGGGCGGGGTGTGCATCTGGGCGTTTTCCAGCAGGTTGATGATTGCCTGGGCAATCAGCTCGCGATCCCCGGGCAGCCACAGTTCCGGTTCGATCGACCAGTCGAGTTCACGCCCGCCCTCGCGCAGTGCCGGTGCGTAACTTTCGGCAATTTCAGTCGCCAGGCTGCTCAGGTCCACCGGTTCGAAGCGTTTGCGGATCTGCCCGCTTTCGATCTCGGAAATCCGCAGGATGGCTGCAAACAAGCTCAATATTTCATCGACACGCCTCGTCGCATCGACCAGCACCGGGCGG
This sequence comes from Sphingomonadales bacterium, assembly GCA_043740855.1. Classification (GTDB taxonomy): domain Bacteria; phylum Pseudomonadota; class Alphaproteobacteria; order Sphingomonadales; family Sphingomonadaceae; genus Novosphingobium. Next base: position 313 of record JAYUBN010000123.1, read on the forward strand.
TCCTGGGAATTCAGCTCAGCTGCAATCAGTTCGGATTCCAGCCGGTTGCGCAATTGGGCCAGGGGGGTTCGCAAATCATGGGCGATGTCGCTGGACACCTGGCGCAGGTTTTCCAGCAGGCGCTCGATTTGTTCGAGCATGGTGTTGAGCGTTCCGGCCAGACGGTCGAACTCGTCGTCCTTGCCGCTCACCGCCATCCGGCGTGTAATGTCGCCAGCGATAATGGCATTCGCGCCGACACTGATCGCGGCGAGCCGGCGGCGCAGATAGCTGCCCAGCATCAGGGCGCCGACAATGCCGAGCAGCGCAACCGCGCCAAATCCCAGGCCGAAGATGGAAATGACCGTGTTATCGGCTCGTTCGACGGCCTCGCGATCGGCCGCGACCAACAATCGGTCGCCATTCGGCAGATCGACGGCATAGCCTCGCGCCGGATCGGGGCCCTCCTGTCGATCCCTGAAAATAATGTCCTGCAGCCCGAGGCCGGGCCGCGGTGCCTGCAAACTGCCGACGATGCGGCGCCCTGACGGCGTAAACACAGCGTACAGCAAGCGCGAACGCGACGGTATGGCCTCGCGCTGCGCGATCGCATCTCGCAACTCTCCAGGCCCATCACTGCGGTATTCGGTGAGCAGTTCCGTAGCCTCACCGGTGATCGAAGCATCAAGCTCGCGGATGAAGGCGAGATGCACCGCTGCGAAAATCATCACACCAAGCAAAGCGACGCCCAAGGCAAACGCCGCAGAATAGGCAAACGCGATCTGATAAGCGGCGCTTTTTCGCCAATTGGCCCCGTCGCCTTTCCGCCTGCTAAACATCATCGGCCATGCGATAGCCGACGCCGCGCACGGTCTCGATCAGATCGGGTTTATTCCCTTCGTTGAGCTTGGAGCGCATGCGGCTGATGTGCGTTTCGACGATGTTGGTTTGCGGATCGAAGTGAAATCCCCAGACCCGCTCCAGCAGCATGGTGCGGGTCACGACCCGCTCGCGATTGCGCATCAGTTCCTCGAGCAGGCGAAACTCGCGCGGTTGCAACGTAATCACCCGGTCATCGCGCTTGACCACGCGCCGCAGCAGATCAATGCGTAACGAACCGACCACAAGTTCCGTGGTCACCGGAGCAAGGGGGCGCCGGCGGCTCAAGGCGTTGATCCGGGCGGCAAGTTCGGAGAAGGCAAACGGCTTGACCAGATAGTCATCGGCGCCGGCCTCCAGCCCTTCCACCCGATCCTCGATCTGGCCCAGCGCGGTGAGCAGCAGGACGGGGGCGTCGATCTGGGCCATTCGCAACCGGCGCAGGACCGCCAAACCGTCAAGGCCCGGCAACATCCGGTCGAGAATGATGACGTCGAGTTCCTCGGTCGTGGCGAGATGCAGGGCGTCATGGCCATTTTCCGCGCGCAATACGGTATGCCCGAGTTCGCCGAGCCCATGCTCGACAAACTCGGCGGTTTCCCTGTCATCCTCTGCGAGCAGGATTTGCATCCGAGTTTTCTCCTGATTCAGTCGTGATCGACCCGGCCTTCCGACTTGTTTTCCACAATTTTGCTGGTCTGGCCATCGATCCCGATCTCCTGCACGTGCCCTGGCTGCTGGATATCGAACGAGTAGCGCCAGCCGCCGCCTTCTTTTTCATATTCACTGGAGATGATTTTTCCCGGTGCGGCGCGTAGCGCAATCGCTCGAGCCTGGGCCATGGTCAGCCGGGGAGCTGATGGGTGGGCCGGGCCGGGGGCTGAAACGTGATCCTTTGCCGCTGCGCTTGCCGCAAGGGCAAAAGCTGCGGCGATGACGGCGAACCGGGTAAATGTCTTGGGCATGCGAAACTCCTATGGTGATGCTGCGTTCGAGCACGCCCTGTCTAGTCCTGCCCGGTTTCGCAGCCCATTGCCGGCACAATACAGTTTCCCAACCCGTCAGCCGCTGACGGCCGAACGGTGTGCATCCTGACCATCGGCCAATGGCGGCGGTTCAGGCGCGGCGCGCCCGCGCATCACCAGCAGCATACCCGGCAGAAAGATCAGCACCAGCGGTGCGCCGACGGCCAGGCCGGCGATGATCGCGGTGGCCAGCGGCCGCTGCAGCCCGGCCCCCCTGCTGATGCCCAGCGCCAGCGGCAGCAGCGTCAGGATCGCGATCAGCGCGGACATCAGAATCGGTCGCAGCCGTGCCCGCGCTGCATTCATCAGCACCTCGGGCGTCAACGGGGCAGCGGGATCGATTTCGGCCAGCAGGAATATTGCAAGCTCGGTGATCATCCCCACCGCCATCGTCAGCCCCATCAAGGCCGAGATATCGAGTTCAGTGCCCGTCAGCCACAGCCCCGCCATGGCCGATGCTGCCGCGAGCAGCACCGTGGCGACCGTGGCCACGGTATATGTCCAGCGTTCGAACAGCCAGGTCAGCAGCAAGGCTGCCAGCAGCAGCGCCGCCAGGAACACTTCGGTCAGGTCGCGGAAAGATTTCTGCTGCTGGGCATACAACCCGCCATATTCGACGCGGACCGTGGCGGGCAGCCCCAGCCGGGCCACCGCCGATTTGACGCTGGTCATGGCGCTGCCCAGATCAAGCCCTTCCAGCCGGGCGGTCACCGGGATGAACGGGCTGAGGTTTTCGCGCGTGATCTGGCGCTGCCCGGCGGCGATCGTGACGCGCGCCACCTCGCCCAGCGTCACCATCCGCCCGTCGACGGTGCGCAGCGGCAACTGCCGCAACGCCATCGCCCGATCGCGGAGCGCGGCGGGCAGGCGCACGCGGACGCCGATATGCGATTCACCCCGGTAAATCGTGGTGGCAATGCTGCCATCGACCGCATTCGCCAGTTGTCGGCCGATGCCATCCGGGTCGAGCCCGGCCAACGCTGCCGCACCGCGATCGATCTCGATGCTGATGGCATCGCCGGCCACGCGCAGCCCGTCCCGCACCTCGACCACGCCTTTGATCGCGGCCATGGCGCCCGCCACCTTGCGCGCCGAGGCCGCCAGCTCGGCATCGTTATCACCAAACAGCTTGACCTCGACAGGCTGCGGCACTGCCGTCAAATCGCCGATCAGGTCCTCCATCAGCTGCGCGGTTTCGACGGTCAGACCGGGCACCTGCGCGGTAATGCGGTCACGGATCTCCTTCATCACCGCTTCGCTGTCACGTCGGCTACCGCCCTTCAGACGGATCATGATATCGCCCTCGTCCGCTTCGGTCAGGCCGCCACCCAGCTGATATCCGGTGCGACGCGAATAACTGGCGACCTCGGGTGTGGCGCGGATGATCGCTTCGGCCTGAACCAGCAAGGCGTTGGTATCGGCCAGCGCCGCTCCCGGTTTTGCCTTGTAGTCGACAGTGAAGCCGCCTTCGTCCATCTTTGGCATGAACCCCGATTGCAGATTGGCAAAGGACACGATCCCCGCAGTGGTCAGTACCAGCGCGACCAGCGCGACAAACAGCACTGGCCGGGCGAACATGGCGTGGGCCATCCGCTCAAACCTTCGCGCAACGGCGTGCATGGCGGGGCCGGCTTTTTCGGCGGCGGCCGCATCCTTGAGTGTCAGCCAGCGGTCGGCGGCCAGCGGCAGCACATAGCGCGCATACAGCAACGAGATGGCGAGCGCTGCGGTCATGGTCACCGCCAGCGCCTTGAAGAAGCCGCCGGTTACCCCGCTGACCAGCGCCAGCGGCATGAACACTACGATCGTTGCCATGGTCGAACCGAATAATGGCCGCGCCATCTCTTGGGCCGCGTCGAGCATCGACGGGCGCGCAGCGCTGCCATGCGCCTCCTCCAGCCGCCGCATGAGGTGTTCGAGCATCACCACCGCGTCATCGACGACCAGGCCCACCGCCGCCGCCATGCCGCCCAGCGTCATCATGTTGAAGCTCATGCCAAGCGCGGCAAGGACCACGCAGGCGGCTGCCAACACCGCCGGGAGCAGCAGCGCCGTCATCACCATCAGCCGGGCACTGCGCAGGAAGAAAAACAGCACCAGCCCGGCCAGCGCGGCCCCGATCAGGATCGCATCGCGCACCGCATTGGCGGCCCCGCTGACCAGCTCTGACTGATCGTAGAAGGGGCTGATGGCGATGTCAGCGCCGAGGTGTGCGGTTTTAAGCCGATCGTTGACGGCGCCGACCAGCGCTACCGCGTCGGCGGTCGGCGTCTGGCGGATGTTGACCAGCACCGCGTGCGCGCCATTGGCAGTCACCGTTGTCCAGTTGGGGGCCGTGCCCGGCCTGATCGTCGCGATCTGGCCCAGCGTGACGACACCAGCACCAGGCCCGGCGCCTGGGATTATCGCCGCCTTGATCGGGATTGCTGCCAGCGCATCGGCAGTGGTGATACGGCTGTCGACCAGCGCGAGGTAAAGCCGGTGGCGATCCTCGATCCGACCGATCGCCGCGACGTTGTTGGCGCTGCCCAGCGCGGTCGTCACGTCGCCGATGCTCAACCCCACGGCCCGCATCCGCGCCGGATCGACATCGACCGCCAATTCGGGATCGCCGCCGCCGAGCACATCCACTCCGGCCACTCCGGGCACCGACGACAGCAGCGGCCGCAGCTTGAGCAAGGCGATCTGGCGCAGCGCGGTCTGGCTGCGCAGCGTGCTGGTGAGCGACAGGCCCAGCACCGGGAAGATCGTCGGATCGGAGCGGCGCACAGCAAATCGCGTCCCCGCCGGCAAGTCAGGCTGGAGCGCCGCCAGCGCGCTTTGCGTCGCCAGGGTGGCTGCGACCATGTCCTCGCCCCAGTCGAAACTCAGCGACAATTCGGCCGAGCCACGGCTGGTGATCGATCGCACGTCGCGCATACCGGGAATGGCGCGCAGGGCGGCTTCAGCAGGACGGGTGATTTCAACCGACATCTGCGTGGCATCGCGCTCGCCAGCATCGATGGCGACGACGACACGCGGGTAATCAATATGCGGAAACAGCGCGACCGGCAGATGCATGGCCGCAAACACCCCGGCCAGGGTGGCGATAACGACTGCCATCCAGATCGTCTTGCTGTGGCGCTGCAATGCCGACCTTGCCGCGCTGTCCGTCATTTATGTGTGCCGGTGCCGGTGCCGGTGTCGCGCACTTTCATGCCTTCGTCGAGCGCGGTCCCACCGCTGATCGCGACGCGCTCGCCAGCCTTCAGGCCGGCGGTTATGGCGACGATATTGCCCTGCGTTGGCCCGACGCCAACTGTCCGACGATGTGCGATGCTCTTGTCAATAACGAAGACATAGCTTGTTCCGCCATCGTCGAGCAGCGCGGCATAAGGTATGCTCACGCTGGCTGCGGTTCCGGCCATGTCGAGCGTTGCCTGAATGATTTCACCGGGCGAGACGGTACTGCCCGGCGGCAATCGGGCAATCAGCGAAGCCTGTCTTGTTGCTGGATCGACGACCGGATCGACGCTTTGCACGGTGGTTGCCAGTGAGGCGCCACTGCCTGGCAGCGTAACGGCGATCGACATGCCCGCATGAGCCCGCCGGGCGAGCTGCGGATCAATGCCGAACCGCGCGCGGAGACGGTCGCCGGCAACCACCCGCGCCAGCGGCGCGCCCATCGCGACCAGATCACCGACATGCGCGGTCAGGCCTTCGACGCTACCCGCAAATGGGGCATGGAGCGTCAACTGCCCCGCCCGACTTGCCAGGCTGTCACGAACCAGCGCCGCAGCGCGCGCCGCCGATCGGGCGGTCTCCAGATCGGCGTCGCTCATCAGGCCGTCGCCGCGCAGCCGCCGGGCTCTTGCCAGGGCGGCGCCAGTGGTCGTGGCATCGACTCCGGCTTTGGCGAGGTCGAGCCGGCTGGCCGGGCTGGCGGACAACGCGGCAACGGCCTCGCCGGCGCTGACATGCGCTCCGTTTGTCACCAGCAGGCTGATGATCGTGGCTTCCATCGGCACGACGATCGCCGCATCCCCGCCGCTGGCGGGTTCCGCAATGCCATACAGCGGTGCCTGCTGAATCACGCTGCCGGTGCCGGCAGTGGCGGTCTGGATCATGGCGACCGGCGTTGCGGCATTATCATCGCCAGCGGTGTTGCCACAGCCGCCTAATGCCCCCAGCATCAAAGGCAGGCCTATTGCGGTCGCAAGGCGCTTTGTGAAAATCATCCTGTCAGTTCCGTCCTTCGGGCCAGGCACCGCTCGGGGCGCCCGTCAACAATTCAAGCGCAATGAATTGCTCGGCCACTGCCTGCTCAAGCTGGAGCCCGGCAAGCGTGCGGTCGCGCAGCGACTGTTCGCTGGCTTCGGCCACCGACCGGGCAATGTCGCCGCGCCGGGCAGCCCTGGTGGCAGCTTGTGCGCTTTGCCGCAACGGGGCAAGCTGGGCGGCGACGTCATCCCGTTGCCTGGCGGCGATCGTCAGTGCCGAAACTGCGGCGGCGATGTCGGCGCGGGTGTGGAACAGGCGCGCGTCATATTCGGCATGAAGCTGGGTGCGTGTCGCCCCGGCCACGGCGATCCCGCCGCGATTGCGGTTCCACAGCGGCAGGGTAAAGCTGATTTGCCCGCCGATGGACCGGTTGTTGGTATTGTCGCGGCCGCCGGTCACATTTAAATTCAAAGCAGGGAATTGCTGGACAATCGCCAGTCGCACATCCGCCTCAGCAGCATCATATCCTCGGCGCAGCGCCGCCAGATCAAGCCGCTGGACCAGCGCCAGTTGCGTCAGCCGCTCGGGAGGCGGCGGGGGCAGGGGTGGGGGCGGATCGGCCAGTTGCAGCACGGTTTCCGGCGGCAGACCCAGCATACGGTTGAGCTCCAGCCGTGCCGCTGCCAGATCGCGCTCCGATCCGCGCAGGGTTGCCGCCGCATCGAGCGCGGCAAGGCGCCTGCCATCCAGCGCGACCCAGGAAATATCGCCGCGCGCCGCCGCCCGCGCGGTCACGTCAAAAAGCAATTGGGTGGCTACCGCGCTTTGCCGCGCCAGCCCCAGCTGACGGGACAATGCCACCACTCGCGCGCCTTGCAGTCGTGCATTGCAGGCGGTCTGCCATTCGGCCCAGGCGATGTCAGCACGGACTTGTGCGCCAAGCGCCTGGTTCTTGCGGCGTTGAGCCGCACGCGTGCGCAGCATCGCCAAGTCGAAACCCACCTGTCCCGCCAGCGATGTCAGGCTATCCGGGCCAGCCAACACCTTGTCGGCGCCTGTCGACAGCGACGGATCGGGCAGCAGGCGCGCTGCGAAAGCTTGCGCCTCGACCACCACCGCCCTGGTCCGCAACGCCTGCAGATCCGGGTTTTCCAGCACGGCGATCACTGCCAAGGCATTGGGCGTCAACGGTGCAGCCAGATCGACCGGTTGCGGCGTCAGATAGGGACGATCAATCGCCATGCTCATCGCCGACAGTGCCGGATCGGGCGTGGCGGTGGTGGGGCCGAGCGGATCGGGATGATATGATGCGCAGCCCGCGAGCAGGGCCAGCGCGATGACGCAACTGAACGCGCGAGATCGCGGCACTTCAGTCGCGTCTCCCATTCGGTGCGCGGCTCGTTCATGGCATTGATTCGGCACTATCACCTGACCACCGAGCCATCCGGGCCGGCAAAAGGCAAGTTGGCATTTCCCAATTGTTGTGACGCCCCGCTCTGCGACAGGCCGGGCGGTCGCCGCGCCCGGCCAAAGCATTTGCCGGTCGGGGGCGCTGCAACCCGCGTCAGAGCTTGACCTTCACCCCAGCCTCGTACGTCGGCCCGTAAAATTCGCGCTGGATCGGGCGATTGGCAGTGCCCTCATAAAAGCGCAGCGGCGCGTCGGTCAGGTTCTTGACCGAAGCATAGAACTTCACGTTCCGCGTCACCTGGTATGCGCCCGCCAGATCCAGCGTCACCCGCTTGTCCTGGTAGGTGTCATTGGAGATTCCGGCATAACCGGTGTCCCCGGCGATCGACCCCACCGCGAACAGCACCTTTGATTCATATTGTGCCGACAGCCGCAGTTCGATGGGGCCACGTTCATAGAAAATCGCACCATTGCCGCTATATTTGAAGGTGCCGGGCAACTGGCCGGAGATCGAAGTGGTCGGCGTGGGATGATGGATCGCCACAGACGAATCGACATACGAGCCGTTCAGATCGACGCCCAAGCCGTCGAATGGCGCGGGCAGCCCGGTGAACTTGTCGACAAACGTCAATTCGATGCCGCGCGCATAGGCGCCCGACACATTCTGGAACGACAAGAAAGTGTAATTGCCGCTGACGCCGTTGGCCGAAAATGGCCCGATGAAATTGTTCTGAATAACGAAGTTTCTGAATTCCTTATCGAACAACCCGATTGAAATGATCCCCGAATGCGGCAGGTAATATTCGAGGCTGAGATCGAAGCTGTTGCCTGTGGTCGGCTTCAGCGCGGGGTTGCCGCCATTGACGACACCCACCGTGGCATTGGGCCCGCCCGAGCTGTCGATGGAACCGTTCAGCACGGTCTGGTTGAAACCGGGGCGGGCGATACCCGTGGAGTAAATGGCGCGGGCGATCAGGTTTTTGCTGAAATCATACCGCAATTGCACCGTCGGGAAGACATTGGTGTAGCTGGACGGCAGCCGGGTGAAATTGGTCGTGGTATTGCCGTTTTTGTCGGTGTTGGTCAGCAGTCCGCCCAGCGAGCTTTTGGTATGCTCGACCCGGACGCCAGCCAGGACGTTCAGGTGATCGCCGATCTTGCCCGAATATTGGGCATAACCGGCATAAATGTCCTCATGATCGTCGAACTGGGTGTCGTTAATGCCCAAAGCCGGGATTGCCCCGATCTGTGGCGCAAAATTCGCTGCCAGTGCCTGGGCGTTCGCGGCAAAGCCGATATTGTAAAGGCCGTTGTAATAGCCGGTGAACGGGCCATCGCCCAGGAATTGGCTCAGTGGCTGACCAGCCGTGGTCAACCGCGCCGAGCGAGCCAGCGAATATTTGTGGCGAAAGCTGACCTTGCCGCCGACCTTGAACTCATCATGGTCAAGCAGCCCGACCGGCAGCGACACATTGCCGTAATAGCTGAAAGCCTCATCCTTGTCGTATTCCACACGATTGGTGGCCTTGGTCAGATGATAGATGGCAGGATCGGCCAGATTGGCGCTGGTTGCGCGCGCCACCGGAAAGTCAGGGTTGGTGATATTGTCGTAAGCCACCGTGACGTTGGCGGGGCCGGCGAAGGTCGAGTTGATGTCCATGGGACTATCGAAAGTCGCCCGTACATAGCTGGCCGTCCAGTCGAATTTGACTGTCCCGGCATGATGCTCGCCGCCCAGCTGCGCCATGAGATTACGCGCTGTGTTGATATTGTTGCGCAGCGTATTTTTCAACAAGGCTTGCGTCGCAATGAAGCCGTTGGGATTGTTGGGGTCAGTAGCAATCGTGCCGACCGTATTGCCATTTGCGTCCTGCCCCGTTCCATCAAGGGCGCCAAGCAGCACACGCTGGCGGTTCACGCGCTCGGTGTAGCCGGCCAGGTTGAAACGCGCAAAAAAGCGGTTGTTGTCATTCGGCGTGACATCAAATTCCGCCGAGTAGCTCGAACGCTGGCGGTGATAGCGATAGCGGCGCAGTTCGAGCGCGTTGAACAGCTTGTCCTCGTTTTTGACGCCGGTTGGATTGGCTGCTGAAACCGAGATGCCCGGTGAATCCGAATAGCCTTCCTCGATGTCGTCGAAGCCGCGTGCATCGTTGTGCTGAGACTGGGTCAGCACCACGTGCACCAGTTTGCCGCCGCTGGCATTGGTGCCAAAGCCGCCGCCCAGCACCGCTTCCGCGTTCAGAATGGTGGTCTTGCGCTCGGGTTCATAACCCTCGCCCAGCGTGCCTTCGAAGAACAGCTTGTCGCGTCCGATCGCGGTGCGCGGGCTCAATTCGATCGTACCGCCCAGCCCTTCGGCGTCATGATCGGGCAGGCCGGTCTTGGTGACGACGATGCGGTCGATCGCGCCAATCGGGATGGTGTCGAATTCCACGGCGCGGCCGGTAGAGTTGAAATAGGTCAACCCCGGCTGCGTGTTGAGCAGCGTGGCACCACCAAAGGTCGATCCGTTGAGATTGCCGTCGAGCCCGCGGATATTGACGTAGCGGCCTTCGCCGGTGTCAATCGAAAGCGCCACGCCTGACATGCGCCCCAGCGCTTCGGCGGCGTTGACGTCGGGATATTTGGCAATGGTTTCGGCAGCCTGGATATTCACCAGATTGATGGCGGCGGCTTGTTCGGTACGTGCGGTCTTTTCCAACCGGGCGGTGACCACGATCTCTGGACGGCTCGTGGCAGCGGCGTCCGAAGCATCGGCATCGGCGGCAAAGGCCGGCGCCGAGTTCGCAGCAAGGACTGCCAGCAGCGACCCGGAAACAAGCGCGCGGTAAACGATACTCATGTGAACCCCCTGTGGCGCCCGCCGAGGGGGCAGCGCAAAATCCAAAATTCATTTCAGAACTTCGATGCCGGTGTCCGGTCAAGGCTGCATTTTTGTGACTTGGGATGGACATTGGGAAATTGTATAGCGGGAACCGACCGAAGCGGAGCGCGGGTCTCCAGCGCAGCGGAATGGAAATTGGAGTGGCTCGGGTCACGCGCTGGGGGTTGCAATTTGCGCCGTCGTTGTGGTTCGATCCGGGGGCAGATTGCGGGCTGGGCGCGTCAGAAATGGCGGCTGTCGCCCAACGGCGTCGCAATACCTTGCCGAGACCGCGCCTCTATCCGCTTTGACCATTTGCGTTGGAAAGTTACGAGTGTCCGGACGAACAGCCTGCTGCGGCGTCACCGGGCGATCGAACGCACGCCATCAGGCGACCCGGAAAGGTGGCAGCCGCATCACACCGCCGGTTGGCGACAGCAGGCCTGCATGATCGTGGGCAAGCTGTCGCCATCTGCAAAATTGTCCCGATGTTCGATCTACTTTGCCTCGGCCAACATCTTTGCCGTTTCATCGCTGGTCCAGTCGTGGCCGCCCGAATAGCGCCAGACTTCGTGGCCTGCTGCGTTGTAATATATTGTCGTTGGCAGCGTGCTGACCTGATAGCGCGTCGAGGCGGTGTTGTCGGGGTCGAGCCAGGGCGATAAATGCCCATAGCCTCGGCTTGACAGGAATGTGGCAACCTTGTCGCCGCCGGTCAGGTCTTCCGACAGAGTGACCACTTGCAACGCGGCGCCCTCGCGCGCGGCCAGCGCATCCAGCTTGGGCAATTCGGCGATGCAGGGCGCGCACCATGTTGCCCACAGGTTGAGCAGCAGCGGCTTGCCGATCAGCCGTCCCAGTTGCAGTTCATTGCCAGCACTATCGTGGAAGGTCAGGTTGGGCAGGACGCTGGCCTTGTGGCTGCGATCGATCATGCCGACGAACTCGGCAGCGCCCCCTCCGACCGCAGGCGCAGCGGAAGCCGCAGGTTGCGCCGATTGGCTGCTTTGCCTATCGCAGCCGGCAAGCAGCAAGGCCCCTACCAATCCAGCAGCAGGAATGACAAGCTTGAGCGCGCGTGACGATATCGGCAATTCAGGTTCCCCGGAGCGCCTGTTGGAAACCATAGGTTCCCCCGGGGCCAATGCGATGTGGGGCGGAAGGTTCGCTGGTGGACCATCCGCAATCATGCGTGAGATAAATGCCTCGATCCCGTTCGACAAGGCTTTATGGCGTCAGGATATTGCCGCCAGTCAGGCGCATGTCGCGATGCTGGCCGCGCAGGGCATCGTCAGCGTGACGGATGCCGAGGCGATCGGCGCCGGTCTGAACACCATCGCGGGAGAATATGCCGAGCATGGCGTGCCCGAGGATTGGGCGCTCGAAGACATTCACATGACCACCGAGAGCCGGCTCGCCGCGCTGATCGGTCCCGTTGCCGGGCGCCTTCACACCGCGCGCAGCCGCAACGATCAGGTGGCGACCGATTTTCGCCTTTGGGTCCGTCAGGCCTGCGACGAGGTGCTGGCCAACCTTGCCGCACTGCAACGCGCGCTGGTCGAGCGCGCGGACGAGCACACCGACAGCATCATGCCGGGCTTCACCCATCTGCAAACCGCCCAGCCGGTGACACTGGGGCATCATTTGCTGGCCTATTACGAAATGGCGGCGCGCGATGTATCGCGTTTTGCTGCGGCCCGTGCGCGCATGAACGAGTGCCCGCTGGGCGCGGCGGCATTGGCCGGGACGGGCTTTCCGATTGATCGGCAGGCCACCGCTGCCGCGCTGGGTTTTGACCGGCCGACCGCGAACAGCCTCGATTCGGTATCCGACCGCGATTTCGCGCTCGATTATCTGATGGCGGCAAGTCAATGTGCGCTGCATCTGTCGCGGCTGGCGGAAGAATTCATCATCTGGGCGAGCCAGCCGTTCGGTTTTATCACTCTGCCCGATGCGCTCTCGACCGGCAGCTCGATCATGCCGCAAAAGAAAAACCCCGATGCCGCCGAACTGGTGCGCGGCCATTCCGGGCGGATCATCGGCGCGCTGACCAGCTTGATGATCACCATGAAGGGGCTGCCGCTGGCCTATTCCAAGGATATGCAGGACGACAAGCCGCCGGTGTTCGAGGCGGCGGGGCTGCTGACGCTAAGTCTGGCGGCGATGACCGGGATGGTCGCGGGTGCAATTTTCCGCAACGGACGGATGCGGCAGGCCGCGGAACTGGGCTATGCCACGGCGACCGATCTGGCCGACTGGCTCGTGCGCGCAGCGGGTGTTCCGTTCCGCGAAGCGCATCACATTACCGGCGCGGCGGTCAGACTGGCTGAAAGCCGGGGCGTGGCGCTTGACCGGCTGGAACTGGCGGACATGCAGGCAATCGACGCGCGAATCGACGCACGGGTGTTCGCGGCGCTCTCGGTCGAGGCTTCGGTGGCGTCGCGCGCCTCTTATGGCGGAACCGCGCCATCCGAGGTAAGGCAGCGTGTCGCAGCGGCGCGCGCGGCGCTGGGGATGAAAGGATCGTGATGCCAAAATCGCTGGTCTTGCTGACCTGCTTCACGGCGTTGATGCTGTCGGGCTGCGGCGTGCGCACCGATCTGAAGCCAAAGGTCGGGCAAAGCCTGCCGGTCGCGCCGTATGGCCGCAAGGACCAGCCAACCTCGGCCGAACTGCTGATGGCGCGGCCCCAGGCCCGCCCGGCGGTCAACGTCGAATTGCGCTTGAAATCTGAAGTGCGCGCCGACGACCCGTTTGATTTGCCCCCGCCGTAACCGGCGTGCTCAAGGATACGTATGGATCATTTTGCCTACAAGAGCGGCGTGCTGCACGCCGAGGATGTGCCGTTGGCAGACATCGCTGAAGCCGTGGGCACGCCGTGTTACATCTACTCGCGCGCCACGCTCACGCGTCATGCGCGGGTGTTTCGTGATGCGCTGGCGGTGCTGCCGCGCGTCCAGATTGCCTTTGCGATGAAATCGAACCCCAATCTGGCGGTGCTCAAGCTGCTGGCAGCAGAAGGCTATGGCGCCGATGTCGTCTCGGCGGGCGAAATGGACCGGGCTCTGGCCGCCGGCATGCCCGCCCGCTCGATCGTATTCTCGGGCGTCGGCAAGACCACCGAGGAAATGCGCCGCGCGCTGGCCGTGGGCATCGGTCAATTCAACCTCGAAAGCGAGGAAGAAGGAATTGAGCTCGCGGCGCTGGCGGAAGCGACAGGCCAGCGCGCAGCCTGCGCGCTGCGCGTCAATCCCGACGTCGATGCCGGTACCCACGACAAGATTTCCACTGGCAAGGCGGAGAACAAATTTGGCGTGCCCTATGACCGCGCCGTTGACTATTACGCGCGACTGGCGGCGCTGCCCGGCCTGGAGATGCGCGGGCTCGCCGTCCATATCGGCAGCCAATTGTCGAGCCTGGCGCCTTTGGCCGCGGCTTTTTCGCGGCTGGGTGACTTGATCCGGCACATCCGCGCGGCAGGCCACAGCGTCACGCATATGGACCTCGGCGGCGGGCTTGGCGTGCCTTACAAAATGGGCGAGGTCTTTCCCAGCCCGGCGGAATACGCGGCCATGATCGCGCGCGTGACGGCTGATTGGGACGCGGCGCTGATGTTCGAGCCGGGCCGCGTCATTGCCGGCAATTCGGGTGTGCTGCTGACCCGGGTGGTGCGGGTGAAGCCGGGCATCACCGCGCCCTTCGTGATCATCGATGCGGCGATGAACGATCTCGCTCGCCCGGCGCTTTACGATGCCTGGCACGATTTTATCGCGGTCCAGCCCAGCGGGGAACGGATGACCGCCAATATCGTCGGCCCGATTTGCGAAAGCTCCGACACTTTTGCGATGGGCCGCGATATCGACGTGGTGCAGTCCGGCGACCTTGCCGTATTCCGCACCGCCGGGGCCTATGGCGCAACCATGGCCAACACTTACAACAGCCGCGCGCTGGTGCCCGAAGTGATGGTCGACGGCGACAAATGGGCGCTGGTCGCGCGCCGGATCGATCCCGCGACGATCCTGGCGGCGGAATGCGTGCCGGACTGGTTGCAATGATCAACAGCCTGCCGCTGTTTCACCGCATCGCCGGACAGCCGGTGATCGTGATTGGCAACGGCGAGGCGGCAACGGCAAAACGCCGACTGGTGGAACGGGCGGGCGGTGTTTCCGTCGCCGAAGAGCATGAAGCCCGGCTGGCCTTCGTCGCCCCCGACCATGACGAATTCGTGCCGGAACCAGCCGTCGCACGGCTGCGCGCGCGCGGCATCCTGGTCAATTGCGTCGACCGCCCTGACCTGTGCGATTTCACCACCCCGGCCGTCCTCGATCGCTCGCCGGTGCTGATTGCCATCGGCACCGGCGGCGCTTCCGCAGGGCTGGCCAAGGCGCTGCGCCTTCGCCTGGAACAATTGTTGCCGCAACGGCTGGGCCTTTTGGCCGAGGCGCTGAGCAGCGCGCGCGCCACGCTGCGCCGCCGCTGGCCTGACGCGGGCGACCGCCGCCGCGCACTCGATGCGGCGCTGGCGACCGGAAGCGTGCTCGACCCGCTCGACGAAGGCGCGGCCGGCCGCATTGACGGCTGGCTGGCCAGTGCCGAAACTGCGCCGGGCACTGTCACCGAAATCTGGCTGACCTCCGGCGATCCCGAGGACCTTACCCTGCGCCAGGCCCGGCTGCTCGGCAGCGCCGATATCGTCGCTTATGAATCGGACGCCCCGACGATAGTACTGGATCGCGCCCGGGCAGACGCGATGCGGCTGGAGCTGGCGCCCGGCGCCGCACCCCCGATGGCCAAGGGATCAGTGATTGTTTTAAAATGGCGTAAAGGTTGACGACCTGATGGCCAGAGGCCTGCGCGCGACCATTCATATTTTCGGTACGCGTCTTCGCTAAGTGGCGTCTTCCCGCGAGGGTTCTGTCGCAAAATTTGAATTGGCGCGATGCGGGCTTTTGGAGAGTAAGATCATGCGGCGCGGCGGTTGATGTCCAATGTCGAAGAACCTGCACCGCGCCTATTTGAATTTTGCGATCAAACCCTTGTCATACCTTCAGGATAACCGAACCGCCATTGCCGCCCAGGCCCAGAACCGCGCTCATGCCGACGCGCGCATCGGGAACCTGGTGTCCGGTCGCTTGGCCTCGCAACTGCCACGTCAGTTCACAGACCTGAAGCACTGCCTGCGCGGTCGTGGCTTCGCCAAAGGACAGAAAACCGCCACTGGGATTGATCGCTAATTCCCCGCAGATGTCGAGTTTGCCGTTATTCAGCATCCAATCGCCCTGACCTGGCTCGTAAAATCCGAGCAGCTCGGGCCAGGCCAGCAAATGCCAGACGGTGTTGTCGGCCATTTCCAGCACATCGATGTCCTTGGGGCCAACTCCCGCCATCTCACAGGCGCGCTCCACCGCCGTAACCACTTCGCTGGTATGTGGGACATCGTCGCGGACCGTGCTGGATACCGTTGGAATACGGCGCCCGGGGTCGCCAAACACGCCCGTCGCCGCGGCGCAACCCGCGACCTGGACCAGCGTTTTGCCTGAACGGCGGGCATAGTCTGCCGAGCCCAGGATAACGGCCGCCGCCCCATCGCTTACCGGACAAATTTCCAGCAAATGAAGCGGGTCTGCCACCATCGGCGAGGCCATCACCGCCGCCACGCTGGTTTCCGTACGGAACCGGGCGAGAGGATTGCCGGCGGCATTGCGCCGCATCATCACCGCGGCCTGTGCGAAAGTCTCGTCGCTCGTCCCAAAATCATGTTTGCGGCGATTGGCTTCCATCGCCCAATAAACTGGATTAGTGGCACCCATCGCCACCCACCGCAGATAGTCGCTGTCGGTAATATCATCCTGACTGCCTGGTGGGCGCGGGATGAAGCCCTTGGGCATGCGTTCAGCGCCCAGCGCGGCCACCACGTCGCACTGACCGCTGGCGATCATCGCATAGGCGGTCTGAATCGCAATCGCACCCGCCGCACAGGCACCGCCGACATTGACGCAAGGGATGCCCTGTTCGGCAACCGCCTGCACCACTTCATTGGCGTGCAGGCCCCAGCCCATGCCCCCTTCAAAGCGGGAACTGGCGGCCACCAGACCCTGAACATCAGGCCATGCCAGACCCGCATCGTCAAGCGCGGCCCGCATCGCTGCCAAGGCCAGCTGCAGTTGCGAGGTGTCGGGCCATTTGCCCCAGGCATGCGCGCCCGCCCCCAGGACGTAGACTGGCCTGGTCATGAGATATCCTTGGTAAACGCATAGGTGACGACATCGCGGCCCTGATCGTCCACGTA
Source organism: Sphingomonadales bacterium (assembly GCA_043740855.1). GTDB lineage: Bacteria > Pseudomonadota > Alphaproteobacteria > Sphingomonadales > Sphingomonadaceae > Novosphingobium. The sequence continues at coordinate 16,961 of JAYUBN010000123.1, forward strand.
CAGCGGCGCAAGCACCAGTTTGACGGGCATGCCGATACCGATTTCAGCGAACGCGATCTCTGCCAGCATGCCCATGACCAGCAGCCCTTCGCCAAGGTCGACCAGGCCCAAGGCATACGGCGCCCATGCGTCGATCCGAAACAGCGGCGGCGGCTGGTAGCGTTGCACGGTGTAGCTGAACAGCGTGCCCCGGCTGGGCAGCAGTCTTCGCGCCAACTGCTTTTCGCGGCAGGCCGGATTGCGGCAACTGAGCATTTGGGGGAAATAGAGCGTGTCGCAAGAGATGCAGTGTGTGCCAATCAATTGCACGCCCGCATCGCTCATCTCGAACAAGCCGTCGGCGACAGCGGTGCGCGGGTTGCCCAAGCTCACAGCGAAAGAATATCGCGTGTTTCGCGAAAGTAGAGCGTGCCGGTGACGACGTCGGTCACCGTCACGGCATGGCGCACATAGCGGCGCCCGCGCTTTTCATACTTGTCGATCGCGCGCGTAGTGATCCGTGCCGTCGCGCCTACGGGGATCGGCTCGATCAGTTCGGAGTCATGATAGGTATGGATAGAGCCGATGGCGAAGGGTTTGGTGTGATCGAATTGCACCGACAAGACAAAATGCGACACCATCAGCGGCGGCACGATCGCCCCGCCAAACGGGGATTCGCCCGCTATGTGCCAAGTGTTCATCCGCCAGCCTTCGTACCACGGGTTAAAATCCTCGACCGCATCGGCATACAGGATCACCAGTTCAGGCGTAAAATGAAGATCGCGCGAGAGTTCGTCGCCGATCGTGACCATGTCCCAATAGGTCTGCGAACCCTGTTCGAGGCTGGCGATGAACGCGCGGGTCTGTGCAACCTGGATATCGCTCTTCTGGGACAGGGCGTCGGTCGCCAAGTTTTCTACATCCATATCGATCAACCCTTATGTTTTAACGAATCAAAGTCAGATATCGACATCGACTTCGATCCAACCGACCGTCTTCTTTTCGCCAGCCTCATTATCGCACCAGACGTCGACAATGAAACGATAGCCGTCACCCTTGGCCACCTTTTCGCGCACGACGCCGTGGGTGGTAATGACCTCACCGGCCAAGGTAGAAGCGACATATTTGCAAACGATGCGTGATTGCTGAAACAGCCGGGCGCCAAAATGGTTGACGCACATCTCGGCAATATAGGCCGATGACATTTCGCCGGTCTGGATGGGTGCTTTCAGCCCCGTCGCCGCCGCATAAGTCGGGTCCCAGTGGTTCGGGTTGAACCGCCCCCACAGACGCGATCCCATCAACTGGATGACGGCCTTTTTCTTGATGGACTGCAACGTATAGCCAACCGGGGTATCCCGTGTGATCAAGAACGATTTGTCGGTCGTGTGAGCGCTGTTCGTCACAAAATTCTCCACCCATCCGCCGCAACGGGCGCCGCGCAGGCTGGCCGCCCCGCCAAATTGTTAATTCAAGGCAATCTTGGTACCAAGTCAACTGCGTTGGTCAACAACTATGTTGAATTTTTACGACGATGGTCTTCACGCCCTATACCGGCGCGCTGCCGATCTATGACTACACCCGAAACAACGACATCCGCATCCGATGCGGACTGCCGGAATCTGGTATTCGCCTCGGCATAATACCAACGGCCCCAGTCATTGACCGTCACCCATGTTCGGAATGTTGTCGATGCTACGCGTTCGCGATCGTTGGCGAATAAATTCGAGGCTTTGCAGCACGTGGAAACGATTTCATCGCATGTCTCGTCAACGGTGTTGGGAAGCTTGTTCCGGCGCGGACAGGCCCACACATTTTCGATCGGGTTTCGCGCGCGCTTAGCCGGCGGGTTGTCAAAATATGTTTGATCCGGCACCTTGGCGGCAAGGCTCTGGTGCAACCTTCGTCCGTTTTAATGGCCCGGATAATAACCGATCAATGACCGGGATTCGCTGATTGCTCCGTAGGCGCACACACAGACCTCGTCATATTGTACCGAGCGCCACAGACGCTCGACAATGACATCGTCGCGCCACGCCCCCCCGACAAAAATCATTGATGGCACATAGCCGAGGATCGTGCCGCCGACGGCGCGAAACCGGGCGATGGCGCTGGCATAATCTGAATTGGCCGAATGACCGGGACCGGAGTTGGGATTAAGGATCGCCACGATCGGCGCTTTAGCTACAACCACGGCGGTCATCTTGTCCCAATCGCTAGCCCAGTCAGGACGGATAAAAATAGGATGGGACGATGATTGCCATCTTTGTGGCAGCGTGGGCCGGATCGACGCCCGCTAGCGCCATGGCCAAGACTGTTCCGGCGACTTTCAAGTAAAACTTCACGACCATCCCCAGCCGTTGCGCGATATGGCTGACAGTTCGAATGTGTTGTAGCAAATGGTTTATTATAAACAATGTTGCAGTACGACATCGCCTTGCAACAATGCTTTATTACCGTGCCGGCAGGATGACGAGTCTATGCCGATGTTCCGCTCATATCCGCCAATAGGCTCAATTCCGAAGCAGTTCGTTACTCCAGATATTTGCGTAATACAGCGACGGCTCCGTCAATTGACTGGACAGTAGCTGCACGAGCAGCGTCCCGGGAACGACTACGGGGCGGTGTGGCTTCGGGGTGCCGACTGCTGCTGCGCAGCCGTGCCGTTTTGTGACGCGCAGACGATCGTCGGCGGGCAAGCGCGCGGGCGTAAAGAGAACACGCTGGAACCGGTTGCATGAAATTCGAATCATGCAACCGGCTTCGCGTTTTTGGTGTCGCATCAATTACAGCGAAAAACCGGCACCCAATTTATTCGACACGATGTTCTGACCTGCGAGGCTTACCCGGTCAGTTCGCCATCTCGAGGGCAGCCGCCGGCATGAACGCGTTAGGGGCGCTGCGAAGCAATTTGCCGGGGAGTGCCCCCGTCTCGACGCCGTTTTCGAAGGTGACGACCCCGCTGACGATGGTCATGCGATAGCCCGTTGCCCGCTGAAGAAGCCGCTTGCCGCCCGCAGGCAAATCCGCAACCACCGTTGGACGCGAGCTGTTGATCGCCGCATAGTCGATGATGTTGACATCGGCCTTCATCCCCTTGGCCAGCACGCCGCGATCGTTGAGATCGTAAAGCTTGGCGGTCGCGCGGGTCTGGCGTTCAACAATTTTCTCGATTGCCACGGTAGGCCCGGCCTTGCGGTCGCGCGTCCAGTGACTGAGCATGAAGGTCGGCATCGCCGCATCACAAATTGCCCCGCAATGCGCACCGGCATCGGAACCGGCCGAAATCACGGTGGGATTGTCCATCAGCTCATGCAGGAAATTGAGATTATAATCGCCGTAATTGACCAGGATCACATAGATATAACCGTGCCCGTCATTCTCCATCATCATGTCATAGAGCATGCTTTCTTCGGACACGCCGGCACGCTTGGCAAATTCCTGAACGCTCGATTCAAGTGTCGGCTCATATTCCAGCAAACCGTCTGGCTGTTCGAGCCTGAACATCATGTCGTAGCGCAGGGTTGTGCCCTCGAACGGCAGCTTGGCCGATTTTTCGGACAGGATCGCCGCGCGCAATTCAGGCTGCTGCATCTTTTCGACCTGCTGTTCAAACGGCAGATCCGCGATCGCATCGTAAGACGGGCGGCCCATGAACATGTGAAAGCTGCTTTGCAGCCCCATGACGATCCCCGTTGGCCGCATGCTGACCTGCGGATAAAGCTTCGCGCCTTCCGCCTGCACTTTGCTCGTCATGTCGATCGTCGATCGCCACTTGTTCGGGTTATTGGGGTTCTGGAACAGCAAATAGGTGAATTTGATGTTCTGGCGGCGCGACATTTCGCCCATCCATTCAATTTCTTCCTCGGCGGTGAGACTGCCGGGAACACCATCGAAATTGATGTCAGACACCACCTCGAAAACGCCATGGCCGGCTTTGCCCAGCGCGGCACCGAAGCCCTCCATCTCGGCAATGCTCACTTGCGTGCCGGGAACAACCTTGCCGTCGGCGGTGCGGTGCGCAGTGATCCGCGAGGACGTGAAGCCGAACGCACCGGCGTCAAGCGCTTCGCTCACCAAAGTTGACATCTGGGCAATTTCGTCCGGCGTTGCCTGTTCATTATCGCCGCCGCGCTCGCCCATGACATAGGTCCGCACTGCCGCATGAGGAACCTGCGAACACACATCCATGGCATAGGATTTGGTGGCGAGCGCATCGAGATACTCGGGATAGGTTTCCCACTCCCAAGTGATACCCTCGGTAAGCGCGGTGCCGGGAATATCTTCAACGCCTTCCATGATGTTGATCAGCCGGTCACGGAAATGAGGCTTGACCGGCGCAAAGCCGACGCCGCAATTGCCCATTACCACGGTCGTTACTCCGTGCCAGCACGAAGGGGAAAGAAAGGGATCCCAGCTGACCTGGCCGTCATAATGGGTATGAACGTCGACCCATCCTGGCGTGACCAGATAGCCGGTCGCATCGATTTCCTGGCGACCCTGCCCCGGCACGACGCCAACTGCCGTGATCAGCTTGCCGTCAATTGCGACGTCTGCGACCCGACGCGGCGCACCCGTGCCATCAACCACCGTTCCGCCGCGAATTACCAAGTCATGCATCATGATTTTATCCTCTACCATAACAGTGCGCATTAGCGGCAAGCCTTGGTTCCGCTGCGACAAGGCGCGAGCGGAAATCGACATGCCCGTTATCTCGGTCAAGAGGGGCATGTCGCGCGCCGGTTGCGATCGCCACCTTAGGTCCCGACTCGGCTAATTTGTCCCCGAAAGACAGCCCTACGCTAATTATAGCCTCATCGTCGATCAAGGATAAACTGATTTATATGATATATTGCTGCAATTTATTGAATAATGGCTCGGACCTTTATTGTTATGCACCAATGGTCGGACGTCAGACCGGATCCCAGTTAAAGACATCCTGTGAGCGGTCGAGCGGATAGAAGCTGCCCCGGAAAGCCGGCATCGCGCGGGCGGCGATCGTCTCGGTCGTCCAGCCGTCGCCCGAATGCATGGACCGCAGTGGCCGGATCTGGCTCATCAGGAATATTTCATTTGCACGCACCGCGAATATCTGGCCGCTGACGTCCGCTGCATCATCGCTAGCCAGATAGGCCGCAAGCGGCGCCACCTTCGCGGGGTCCATGACTTTAAGCCGTTCAACCCGCTCGCGCTGCTCCTCGGTATCGGTCGGAATCGAGCTTATCATGCGGCTGAAGGCAAAGGGCGAGATGCAGTTCGACCGCACTTTGTAGCGGGCCATGTCCATGGCGATCGATTTTGACAGCGCAACCAGGCCCAGCTTCGCCGCCGAATAATTGGCTTGGCCAAAATTCCCGATCAGGCCCGATGTCGACACCATGTGCACATAGGCGCCCGCATTCTGGGCGCGAAAAATCGGCGCGGCGGCGCGTGAGACGTAAAAACTGCCGTTCAGATGGACATCGATGACCTGGCGCCACTCCTCGGGGTCCATATTCTGAAAAAACCGGTCGCGCAAAATCCCGGCATTATTGACTACGCCGTCCAGCCGCCCGAATTTGTCCATCGCGGTGGCCACGATGGCCTGTGCGGAATCCCACGCGACGACGCTGTGGTGATCGGCGACGGCGGAGCCGCCAGCGGCGATAATTTCGTCGACGACTTCCTGCGCAGGCGCTGTGCTAGCGCCATCGCCGGTAAGCGATGTGCCAATATCGTTGACTACGACCTTGGCGCCGAGCCGCCCCATTTCCAGCGCGATCTCGCGGCCAATGCCCCGGCCACCGCCAGTTACGATAACAACCTTGTCTGTCAGCATGAAAGCCTCTTTATGTCAGGCGGCCGGGTCAGGCAGCGGGGGATGGGGTTCGCGGAAGTGGTCGGTCGCGGCGCGTTCGGCTTGCATCCAGATTTGCTGGGCAATGGGATTGCGAGCTTCTTCCATGATATGCCCGACCAACCCTACCGCGCGGGCCATGACGCCGATACCCCGGCAGACCCGCCAGTCAAACGCCATTTCGCAGCAGAGCGCGCCAAGAATGCCGGTTGCATTGACGGGCAGCGATTTGCCCTTTTTCCGCTCGGCCGCAGCAGCGGTTGCCAGGACCAGCGCAACATAGGGGCCCGCAAAGCCGGTTTCGTTTGCGATTTCGATCAGCCGGGGCGTGCGCGGATCGATCGGCTTGTGAAAGGGGTGGCCGATGCCGGGCAGAATACGCTTCGCCTCGGTAAATTTGCGAAGGATGGCATCCGCCAGCGCCGGGAGATCGGCGTTGGCATCGGGCGCGGGCATAGCTTCATACAGCATTTGCGCGGTGCCTTCGACACTGCCGACAAAGACGCTGCCAAGGCCGGACAGGCCTGCCGCGACGGCAGCCTGCATCGCCTCCGGCGCGCCGAGATAGGTCAACCGCGCCGCAATCGTGCTGGGCGTGAGCCCGTGTTCGACAAGCGTGACCAGCATCGCGTTGAACATGCGCGATTCATTCGCATTGGGAAGGCGGCGGGTAATCTCCAGAAACGCCATATCGCCAAAACTGACGTGACCAAGGATTTCGCTGGGGAAGTCGCGACCCAGAACCGTGATCGAGTCCGGCGCGCTCCAGGCAATGTCAGTTCTTATCGAGTCCATGATCCGCCTTTACGAAAATTATTGCCAGAACAACCGGTTGGCATTGCCATACAGGAACCGCTCGAGCTGATCTGCACCGAGCGGCAGCGTGCGGGCGTCGCGCGTAGCGATGTCAAGCTTGAGCAAAGGATAATCAGAAGCGAAAATCGTTTTGTCGGCGCCGCAAACGCCATGCCATTTTCCGGCCAGAAAATCGACCAGCGCCGGCGGATAGGCCTTTGGCGACCAGGCCGACGTGCAGATATAGAAGTTGTCGTGACGGGCAGCCAGCCGCACCGCCATATCGGTCCATGGATCGCCGATATGATGCGCGATGATCGTGAGGTCAGGAAAGGCCAGCGCAACATCATCGAGATGCGCCGGGTTATTCAATTCCATCGGCCACAGCGGCCCCGGCGCGCCGACATAGGAAAAGACCGGGATGCCATACCTTACGCAACTGGCGTATAAGGGATAAAACCAACGGTCGCTGGGCAAAATACCCCAGGGTGAGGGCGTGATATGGACGCCGCATAGCCCGGGATCGTCTTTGATCGCGTCAACCAGGCGGGTGTTCTGCATGACATCCCAATAGCTCGACCCGCCGAGTTCGGGGGGGATTGCCGACGCGATCCATTTGAGCCGACCATTGCTTTGTGCACTCATCGCGGCGAAATCACGGTTGAGCGCAACGACGGCATCGGCCGCCGCCGGATAGTAGACCTTGGTTGCCAGAATGCCTTTGGCAACGCCCGCTGCATCCATCGCCTGCAGAAGATCGCCGATCGCCAGATAGTCGATTCCGTCGCCCGCGCGCCCGTCGTGCCGAAAGGTCTTCATCACGCGGCGCAGGCGGCGATCGCCGATCCATTCCACCCGGTCTGCCCGCGTGGTTCCGCTGGATGGCGCACCGATCCAGGGGCCATGCAGAAATGTGTCGATGATCGGCCCTTGGTACATGCCTGCTTCTCTTATTCTGCCGCGATCCCGGCGGCCCCGGACTTTCCTTGCGCCGCAATGATAGCCTGATCGTCGAAACCGAGCGAGCGCAGCACCGCTTCGGTATGCTGACCAAGATCAGGCGCCGGATCGTGGCGAAAGGCGCGCAGCCGATTGTAGGAGACAGGATGATCGACCAGCCGGTAATCCGGAATATCAGGATGGTTGAAATTGCGGATCAAATCAAGCGCCTCGACCTGGGGATCATTGACCACCTCGTCGATCGTCTGCAGGCGTGAACAGGGTACGCCGCGTTCCAGCAAGCGAGCTTCCCACGTCGCGCAATTTTCCTGCCGCAGCCGTTCCTCGATCAAACCATGCAGCGCGTCGCGATGGGCCAGCCGATCCGAATTACTGCAAAAACGTGGGTCATCCGCCAGTCCGGGCAGGCCGATGACATCGCACAGCATAACGAACAGGCTCTGGTTTGGCGCCGCAATATAGATCAGCCCGTCGCGGGTGGAGAAATCTTCATAGGGCGCCATTGCGCCGTGCCGCGTGCCGCTGGGGCCCACGATCGATCCATCGGCAAAATAGCCCGCGGCGAAATAGGACATCCAGGCAACGCCGGTTTCGAGCAGGCTGGTCTCGACATGTTGCGCCTCGCCGGTGAGGTCGCGAATGCGCAGAGCCGCCAAAATGCCAAGCGCCGCCCAATGCGCCGATCCCATGTCAATGATCGAAGGCCCAACACGTACAGCAGGCCGGCCGGGCTCACCCGTCGTGCTCATGATGCCCGAATAGGCCTGGATAAGCGCGTCATACCCTGGACGACCGCTTTGCGGGCCGCGCGCGCCAAATGCACTTAACGAGCAATAGACCAGCCGCGGATTGAGGAGCTTCAAATCGGCAAAGCCGAAGCCCTTCTTGTCCAGACTGCCGCCCCGGAAGGATTCGACCACGATATCGGCCTTGGCCGCGAGGCGGCGGATCGCCTCCGCCCCCTCGGCGGTGTCGATATCGATCGCGATACTCTCTTTGTTGCGATTGGTGGCGAGAAACAGCGAACTGCGCCCACCCCAACTAGGCGGCCGCCAGTCGCGGGTGTCATCGCCTACCCCCGGTCTTTCAACTTTGATAACCCGGGCACCCAGATCGCCCAGAATCATGGTGCAAAACGGACCCGCGAGATTGCGCGTCATATCTAGAACGAGCATCCCGTCTAGTGGTGCCGTCATGTAAAGGCCTTATGTTTCAGCATTTGGACGAACAATAGATATGCAGGTTTGCATACCGCGACAATCAAACAAATCGACACAACTGATACGGTTTACCGATTTATCGCCTTTCAGGAACGCCATCGCCATTCATCCGAAAAACGGAATTATGCATCGCAATTATCTGATTGATGATAAATTCACTGGGCTTTAAGCTTGCCGCAAAGCTTGAATGTCGGCGCGGGCCGAAGCTTTAAGTCCGGAATTTCAAAAAAACGGGCGGCACATCGGTGAATGAGGATCGACGAATGGGTAGGGTGGCAGGCAAGATAGCTTTGGTTTCAGGTGCTGCAAGCGGGATTGGCGCTGCCTGCGCGCGCGTGTTGGCCGCCGAGGGAGCCAAGGTCATGCTTGTTGACCTGAACGACGATCTTGCCGCCGCCGTGGTGGCAGACATCCGATCGGCGGGCGGAACGGCTGACTATGTGCACCACGACGTGACCGATGAAGCGGCCTGGATCACCCTGATGGCGGAGATCGAAGCGCGGCTGGGCGGGCTCAATATTGCGGTCAATTGTGCGGGCACATCTGTAACGGAGCTCACTTTTCCGACGGACACCACGCTGGAAGAATGGCAGCGAATCAATCGGATCAATCTTGACGGGACGTTTTTGGCGACCAAGCATGAACTCGCGCTGATGATGAAAACCAGCCCCGTCAATGGTTCGATCATCAACATATCGTCAGTGCTCGGGATCGTTGGTCAGCCCGGAATTGCAGCCTACAACGCCTCGAAGGGTGGCGTACGACTGTATAGCAAATCTGTGGCGCTTTCCTGCGCGAAAGAGCGCGTGAAAGTGCGCGTCAACACCATCCACCCCGGCTTCATTCACACGCCACTGCTGGAGAAATCGATAATCCGCTATGGCGATGTCGAGGAAGGACGGAAATTTTACGACAATCTGCAGCCGATTGGTCATCTCGGAGAGGCTGAGGACATTGCGATGGGGGCGCTCTATCTGGCGTCGGACGAAGCCAAATTCGTGACCGGCGCTGAACTGGTGATCGATGGCGGATATACGGCCCAATGATCGGGCCAGTGGTGGTGGCGCATCGATTGCAGGTAAAGCTGTGATTAATACCGATATCGCGCAATGGGTTGATCCGGACCTGCGCGCCGCGCTGGCCGTTCTGCCGGATTTGGGCAGCCTGTCAGTCGACACGCTGCCCGGGATTCGCCAGTTGCTTGCCGGGATTGTGCCGCTTGAGCCGCCGAGTGGACTGACGGTTGAGAATGTGTCGCTTGCCGTTCCGGGTGAGGCGCCCAATGTCACCGGTCTGCTGCATCGGCCAGCGACACCGGGGCGGCACCCGGCGCTTCTCAACCTGCATGGCGGTGGGTTTGTCGCCGGCACGGCCGAGCGCGAGGATGCGGCGATGCGCGCACTTTGCCTGTCGCTGGATGCAGTGATCCTGTCGATCGATTATCGGCTGGCGCCGGAAACGCCTTTTCCAGGCGCACTTGATGATGCCTTTGCGGCGCTCAATTGGCTGCACGACCATGCCGACCGACTGGCGATCGATCGGACCCGGATCGCCGTACGCGGGGTCAGCGCGGGTGGCGGCCTGGCGGCCGGGCTCGCGCTTTATGCGCGCGATCGCAGCGGGCCTGACTTGGCGTTCCTGTCACTGGTCTATCCCATGCTCGACGATCGCACCGGTCCACAGCCCTGCGCCGGCCAATATGTCTGGCCGATCGCGGCAAATCGCTTTGCCTGGTCGAGCTATTTGGCCGGGATCGATCCCGTGCCGAGTTATGCCGCGCCTGCCCGCGCAGACAGTCTGGCAGGGTTGCCACCCACCTTTATCGCAACCGGATCAATCGACTTGTTCGCGGATGAGGACATCCGCTTCGCGCAGCGGCTGATGCAGTCTGGCGTGCCGACCGAACTGCATGTTTATCCCGGGGCCTATCACGGTTTTACCCTGATCGCCGCCTCGGGCGTGGCACAGCGTTTTGAGCGCGATTCCCTGAACGCCTTGCGCCTGGCGCTTGCTTAGAGCGGGCGCCGTAATGTGTGAATCGCGTGCCCGGTCCATTGGATTGGTTTTGACATTCGTACCCCGCTTGCGGCAAGGATATGTTCGCATGTCAAAATCTTGAAAATCCTCTAGAATCATATTGTTGCTAGTGGTCCTTTCAGATTATGACATTTGCCTCCAACCTAGCCCAAAGGGATGCAAATGTCAGAATCGGACCACTAGGCTGTTTGATGTCGCATCGTTAAAAATGACCGGCATCAACCTTTTCGTACAATGCTTTGAGCACCAAAGTGACATTGACGCGTTAGCGTCATGAACTGATCGTGCGCGCCCACTTGTCGGTTCGAGTGCATGGGCCCACAACGTAAAGAGATCCAACGATGTATAATCTAAAGGCCATCCAGGTCTTCGTCGTCGTCGCCGAAACCCTCAGCTTTCGCAAAGCGGCCGAAATTCTGCATCGATCGCAGTCAGCGGTCAGCACCCAGATCAGATCGCTTGAGGAACATATCGGCGTTTCGCTGTTCCATCGCACCACGCGCCGGGTTCAGCTTACGGCTGAAGGGGCGCAATTACTGAGCCACGCACAACGGGCGATCGCCTCGCTGGAGCAGGGCTTGCGTCAGATTCGCGAGATGGCGAACATCCAGTCCGGCCATGTCGCGATGGGCTGCGTGCCGAGCATCGCGGCGACTGTCCTTCCAGCCGTGCTCGCGGAATTCCTGCGCAAGCGCAGCGGCATCCGGCTTGAATTGCTCGAACTTGCCTCGGAACAATTGCTGGAAGCCTTGGGGCGCCAGGAGATTGCTTTCGGGATCGGCCCTGAGGTCAAACAGAAAAGTGATTTCGATTTCGCGCCTATTGGCCGCGAACCAATCTACGCCTTGTTGCCGCAAGCCTACTGGAAGCCTGATCAGACGGCGATCACGCTCGCAGAGCTGGCGACCTTGCCCGTTGTCCTGGCCTCGTCGTCTGCGGCTCTGCGCAACTCGATCAATAGCGAACTGGTTTTGCGCGAGTTGGAAATCATCAAACCGTTCGAAGTCAGCCAGGTGCAGACCATGGTGGCATTCGCTCAGGCCGGCTTGGGCGTTGCCATTCTGCCGCGGATCATGATCCCCAATCCGCTGGACACGACACTGCAAGCGTTGCCGATCATCGATCCGGTGCTGGACCGCAATCTATGCCTGATTACCCTGCGGGGCAATTCCCTGTCACCTGCATCGCTCGAACTGACCACCCTGATCGTTGAGCGATTCCGCGACGCGCTGGCGCAACAAGCAAGTTGATCAGCGCGTTTCGGCAGCTGCGCCGGACGACACCTGCTGTCCGGCGTGAGGTTCGAAGCGGAACCCCGGATAGCCGTCCTGGGCAATCGCGGCGACTTTGTCGCGATAGACATCGAGGCCGCCGGCATAGGGCATGAAGACCCGTGGCTTGCCGACGACATTGGCGCCCAGAAACCAGGAATTAGCCTGCATCATCAACGTGGCGGCGGCCAGATCATGAACATGGCGCACCCAGGCATCTTCCGCCTCGATCCCCGCCTCCACGGTTTGCAGCCCCTGCCGGTCCATATGGTCGAACAGGTCCGCAAGCCATTCCACGTGCTGCTCGATCGAGGCGATCACATTCGTCAGCACCGAGGGACTACCCGGCCCGGTGATCGTGAACAGGTTGGGAAAGCTCTCGATCGCGATGCCAAGGTAGGAGACGGGGCCAGCGTGCCATTTTTCGCCAAGCTTGCGACCCTGACGCCCGCGGATATCGATCTTCAGCAGCGCGCCCGTCATCGCATCGAAACCGGTGGCCAGCACTAGCGCATCCAGTTGATGATGACGGCCCTGAGTTTTCACGCCATCGGCGACCACGCTCTCGATCGGATCGTCAAGGACATCGACCAGCGTGACATTGTCGCGATTGAAGGTTGCGTAGTAATCGGTGTCCAGGCAGATGCGGCGCGCGCCAAACGGGCTGCCGCGCGGCTTCAGTGCCGCCGCGACCGCCGGATCGGATATCTCCTCATCGATCTTCTGGTGAATAAGCTCCACAATCTCGGCGTTGGCCGCTTCATTGACGATCAGGTCGCCAAACACGCCAAAGATATCTTGCGCGCCGCGCTGCCAGGCCCCCTCGAAGGCGTCGCGTCGTTCTTCCGCACTGTAGCTGAAGGTGGCCCGCTTGGTGAGCGGGCGCAGATGGCCTGCCGGGTGCCGCCGCGCCTTCTGGCGTCGCTCGGCATAGGTCGATTTGACCGTATCCAGAAAATCGGCGGGCAGATCGGCATTACGCGCCGGAATGGTGAAGCTGGGCGTGCGCTGGAAAACCGCCAGATGACTTGCCGATTTTGCAATTTCGGGCGCCAACTGAATGCCTGACGATCCCGTCCCGATCAGCCCCACGCGCTGGCCGGAAAAGTCGATCTTTTCGTGCGGCCAGCGGGATGCGAAATAGACCGGCCCGGCAAACTGGCTGAGCCCGGGGACGTCGGGATCTTTTGGCATCGACAGGCAACCGGTGGCCATGATGCAAAAGCGCGCGGAATAGCTGGGCCCGGCGCTGGTTGAGACTGACCAGCGCTTGGCCGCCTCGTCATACACCATCGCCTCTACCCTGGTATTGAACAGGATGTCGCGGCGCAGATCGAGTGTATCGGCGACGAATTCGATATAGCGCAGGATCTCGGGCTGGGTGGCGAATTTCTCCGTCCAGATCCATTGCTGCTGGATTTCCTCGGAAAAGGAATACGAATAATCCACGCTGACGACATCGCAGCGGGCACCAGGGTAGCGGTTCCAGTACCATGTGCCGCCAACCCCGCCAGCAGAATCGATGACAAGAACCCGCATCCCCCGGCCGCGCAATGTGTGCAGCATGTAAAGCCCGGCGAACCCCGCTCCGACAATGATGGCATCGTACGCGGACGACTGATCTTGTGCTGACTTGCTCATTTTGGGTTTCCGTTGTCCGGCATTGGCCCGGTGCCCCCGGTTTGGTGCGTCCGATCCGCCTGTTCCGCCAGAAGGCTCATAATCAGCTGGTCAGCCATACGGCTTGCCGAAAGGTGGCGGCGCTGTCTCGTTCAGCGAAAACCACACACTCTTCGTCTGAAGATACTCGCGGATCGCGTCGATGCCGTTTTCGCGGCCGAGCCCGCTGTTTTTGTAGCCGCCGAAGGGCGACATGTAGCTGACCACCCGATAGGAATTGACATAGACCGAGCCCGCCTGAAGCTTGTGCGCCACCCGGATGGCGCGGCGCATATTCTCTGTCCAGACGCCCGCGCCCAGGCCGTAAGCACTGTCATTGGCGATGCTGATCGCCTCGTCCTCATCCTTGAACCGGATCACGGCCATGATCGGGCCGAAGATCTCCTCACGGGCAACCCGCATGGTATTGTTGACATCGCCCAGGATGGTTGGCTCGATAAAATACCCGTTTTCAAGACCAGGACGCTGCGAGGCGCCGCCGCCAAGTAAGACGCGGGCCCCTTCGTCGCGGGCAATGTCAAGATAGCCCATCACCTTGTCAAAATGCTGGCGGCAACCCATCGGCCCCATTTCCGTGGCCGGGTCAGTCGGATCGCCCAGCCGTGCCACCGCAGTATGCGCGATCAGCTTTTCGACGAAGGCATCGTAGATGCTGTCTTGCACAAGAACCCGCGAACAGGCGATGCAGGCCTGGCCCGAGGTGTTGAACATGCCAAGCACACTGCCCTTGGCGGCGTTTTCAAGATTTGCGTCTTCAAAGACAATGTTTGGTGACTTTCCACCAAGCTCGAGGGTCACGGGCTTGAAGTCGCGCGCGGCGGACTGGTAAATTGCTCGTCCGGCGGCGTCGCCGCCGGTAAAGGCGATCTTGCGAACCTTGGGGTGGGAAACCAGGGGTTCACCGACTTCGGCACCCGTGCCGGTGACGACATTGACGACACCGGCAGGGAAGCCAGCCTCGGTAAAAAGTGCGGCCAGTTCGAGCGTTCCGACCGAAGCCACCTCGTGGGGCTTCACAACGAAGGTATTGCCCGCAGCCAGGCCCGGTGCAAGCTTCCACACGACGAGCAAGAGCGGGCTGTTCCAGGGGGTTATAGCGGCGACGACGCCATAAGGCTCATGTCGTGTATAGTTGAAATAGTCCGCCTTTTCGAGCGGCGGCACAGCCCCCTCGACCTTGTCCGCCAGCCCGGCAAAATAGCGGAAATAGTCAGCAAGATAGAGAACGATGCCGCGCATGTCCGACAATGTCCGGCCGTTATCGCTGGTTTCCAGCAGCGCAAGCCGCTCGACATTGGCTTCCAGCAGATCGCCCATGCGCCACAACAATTTACCCCGGGCGGACGCGCTTAACCTGCTCCATGGGCCGTGCTCGAACGCGGTGGAGGCCGCCTCTACGGCGCGATCGACATCCTGCGCACCGCTTCTGGCAATTGTTGCCCAAGCTGTGCGCAGATAGGGATTTTCGGTCTCGATTGCCTGATTGCTGACCGGTGGAACCCATTGCCCGTCGATGTAATTACCATAATTTTTCATCGAGAAATTCCGAGCCATGATGATGAAGGCTGTGGCGTTGCGCCGGATCACAGGGGCGTCGCGTGGAACCACAAACAAAATTAGCAATGTGATAGCTACGAACCACGCGACGCCCTAACAAGCAGATTTATCGCATTGATTATATAAAAAAACAGAACAGTTTAGGGTTGCCCTGCTCAAGCGTACCATGCGAGGCAAGTTTCCATGCTTTCCGAACGATGCTTTTCATAAATTCACTTGCCGACGCATAGTTGGGCCTTAGCCTTGGGAAATAGCTTCAGAGGCCGAAGGCGGGTCAAATATGCCCGGAAATCCGTTCCAAAAAAGGTATTGAGACATGGCCATCGATCATCGCGCCCTGATGAATTGGCAAATCCCTGATGCCCAACAGGATTATGTCGAGAAGGATTGCATCCTCTATGCCCTCGGCCTGGGCTTCGGCACCAACCCGCTTGACCCGCGGCATCTGCGGCATGTTTACGAGCGCGATCTTGAGCCCTTACCCGCCATGGCGCTGGTCCTGGCGGCTGGCGGCCCCTGGTTGCGCGAGCCGGGTACGGGGATCGACTATGCAAAAACCGTCCATGCCGAACAGTCTTTTGAATTGCACGGGCCATTGCCTGCCCGTGGTTCCATGCTCAGCCGCTCCTGCGTGCGCGAGGTGATCGACAAGGGGGCGGGGCGGGGCGCGATCGTGATCTCGCAGCGCCAGCTTTTCCTCGATGGCGCAGATGAGCCGGTCGCCACGCTGAGTTCGAGCTTGTTCTGTCGCGCGGATGGCGGCTTCGGTGGCCCGGAAAGCGCCCGCGCAAAGCCCCTGCCGCTGCCGGAGCGTGAGCCGGACGTTGTGATGCGGCTGGCCGTTGCACCGGACCTGGCGTTGATTTATCGCCTGAGCGGGGATTATAATGAACTGCATATCGATCCCGAGGCTGCGCGGCGGGCGGGATTTCCCGCGCCGATCCTGCACGGACTCTGTTCGTTCGGGATCGCGTTGCGCAGCGTCGCCGAAGGCCTGGACATCGCATCCAGCGCGATTACCGGGGCCGGGGTGCGTTTTACGGCGCCGGTCTATCCCGGAGAATGGCTTGAGACCGCGATCTGGCGGACGGGAACCGGGGCTGCATTTCGAACACGGGCGGTCGACCGCGAGACGGTCGTTCTCGATTTGGGGTGGGTGACGCTGGCTTAGCTTCGCGCACAGTCCCTGATGCAGGCCAGGTCGGCAGCAAAAATGATGAATTTATCGACATAATCATTCACATAATTGCGCTTGTTTGATGAGTTCCGCGCGTTAGCGTTTTTGTTTGCGACAACAAAAACTTGGAGCCTCTTGCATGGTTCGGATTTTACACACCAGGCGCTAGCGCCAAACGGCGACATATTGCGGTGTGGCGGACAGCATTACCGGCCACAATGCTTCGGGGGTTTCATCAAAATGATAGATAGACATGTTCGCAGTTCGTGATTGTGTCGCCCCGCCGATCACGAATAATTTGGTTTGTCAGGACAAGGACCAGAATTGATGACTGTCACCGATCGCATCGTTCGTTTGCAGCGCTCCGAGCTGGCGGTGCCGGCAACCTCCGAGCAGTTCTTTGAAAAGGCGGCGCGCGGTCCGGCGGATACGCTGTTCCTCGATCTGGAAGACGCCGTGGCGCCGCATCGCCGCATCGAGGCCCGCGCCAATGCCGTGCGGGCGCTGGGCGAGATCGACTGGGGAACCAAAACGGTGTCGGCACGGGTCAACGGATTGACCACGCCGTGGTCCATCGCAGACATCTTGGCTGTCGCCCGCTGCCCCAGGCTGGACATGATCCTGTTGCCAAAGGTGGAAACGGCGGGTGATGTGATCTTCCTGGACCGGCTTTTGACCGGGCTGGAACTGGAGGTGCCACGCGAGCGGCCACTGGGGATCGAAATCCTGATCGAGACAACCAAGGGTCTGGCGAATGTCGAGGCGATTGCCGCATCCTCACCTCGGCTCGAGGGGATTATCTTCGGCGTCGGCGATTATTCGATCGAACTGGAAAATTTCGACACGGTGTTTGGCGCGCCCAATCCGGAATATGCCGTTGACGGGCACGCCAATGACCAATGGCATTTCGCGCTCGCCCGGATTGCCAATGCTTGCCGCGCGTATGGCCTGCGGCCCATCGACGGGCCATTCACCAATTATGCCGATCCCGATGCCTATCGCAGCAGCGCGATCCGGGCACGCGCGTTAGGCTTTGAGGGGAAATGGGCAATCCATCCCAGCCAGGTCGCGATCGCCAACGAGGTATTTACCCCAAGCGCCAAACAGATCGCATGGGCGACAGACATCTCCGCCCGAATGGAGGCGGCCGCCGCTGAAGGCAAAGGCGCGATCGGGTTGGCAGGCGTGCTGATCGACCGGGCCCATGTTTTGCTGTCGGGCAAAATTCTGCGGCGCGCGCGGCTTGCCGGCGTGGCGTTTTAACGATGGCGGGGCCGCTGGAGGGCATCCGCGTTCTCGATATCGCGACATTCGTGGCTGCACCGTTCTGCGGTACGATCATGGCCGAGTTCGGCGCTGAGGTGATCAAGATCGAGCAGCCGGGCGAAGGCGATTCGCTGCGCCGCTTCGGGACAATGACCGAGGCGGGCGATACCTTGGTCTGGCTTAGCGAGGCGCGGAACAAGAAGTCGGTGACGCTGGATCTGCGCACGCCAGAGGGCGCGGATATATTCCGCCAACTGGTGGCAAAGTCGGACGTGGTGCTCGAGAATTTCCGCCCCGGCACGATGGAGAAATGGGGATTGGGCTTTGCCGCGCTCAGCGCCATCAACCCCCGGCTGGTGATGCTGCAGGTCAGCGCCTATGGTCAGACCGGCCCCATGCGCGACAAACCGGGGTTTGCGCGCATCGCCCACGCCTTCAGCGGATTGGCCTATCTGGCCGGCGAACCTGGCCGACCGCCGGTTGTGCCGGGATCGACGTCATTGGCCGATTATATGTCAGGATTATTTGGTACCGTGGGCGTGTTGATGGCCTTGCGCCATGTCGAAAAGACGGGCGAGGGCCAAACAATCGACATTGCGCTGTATGAATCGATCTTTCGCGTGCTCGACGAGCTGGCCCCGGCCTTTGACAAATTCGGCTTTCAACGCGAGCGCATGGGCCCCGATACGGTCAATGTCGTGCCGCACAGCCACTACCAGACCCGCGACGGCGCGTGGGTGGCGCTGGCCTGCTCGAACGAGCGGATGTGGGAAAGGTTGTGCAAGGCGATGGCGCGCCCGGAGCTGGTGACGGATCCGCGCTATGCGACCACGCAGCAACGCAACCAGCACCGCAGTGAAGTCAATGCCATCGTCGCGGACTGGGCCCGCAGCCTGGATGCGGACAGTTTGCTGGCGATATGCGATGCGCATGACGCGCCGGCATCCAAGCTCCTGAACATTGCCGACATCTTTGCCGATCCGCAATATGCGGCGCGGCAGAACCTCCAGACGATCGATGACCCTCGGGTTGGCCGCCTCGTTGTCCCGGCCCCCTTGCCGCGGATGTCTCGCACGCCGGCTGAATTGCGGACGGCGGGGCCTGAACTGGGCAGCGCGAATGGCGATGTCCTGGGTTCATTGCTGGGACTTGGCGCGGCAGAACTTGCAGACCTGAAACAGCGCCAGATCATCTGACACGGGCATCACGGAGAACTGATAATGACCGATAATCGCCAGATGGCGCTTGTTGCATTCCTGCAGGCACAGAATTGCTCGAACTTTGCCGCTTCGTGGCGGCACCCGGCGGCGGCACAGGATTTCCTGTCCCCGGAGTACTACCGGCGGATCGGTCGGACCCTGGAGGATGGCGCGTTCCATCTGGCCTTTTTCGACGATCGCCTGGCCATTCCCGATGTCTATGCCGACGATTTCAAGGTGACGATGCGCGAGGGCATCCGTGCCGTAAAGCTGGATCCGATGCTGTGCGCCATGACCCTGGGCAACGCGACCGAGCGCCTGGGTGTCGGCGTTACCTATTCGACAACCTATTACGAGCCATTCCATATCGCCCGAACCTTTGCGACGCTGGACCAGCTGACCAAAGGCCGGGCGGCGTGGAACGTGGTGACCTCGCTGAACAGTTCCGAGGCTGCCAATATGGGCGCCCGTGCGGTGCTCGAGCACGATTTGCGCTATGATCGCGCCGAAGAATTTCTGGAGGTGGTGCGCGGCCATTGGCGGGGCTGGGACGATGATGCCTTGATCCTCGACAAGGACGGGCTTTTCGCGGATCCGGAACGCGTGCGCCGCCTGGATCACAAGGGCAAATGGTTCAATTCGCGCGGGCCGTTCACCGTGCCGCGCTCGCCGCAGGGGGAGCCCGTGCTGATTCAGGCCGGGCAGAGCGGACGCGGACGGGAATTCGCAGCGAAATGGGGCGATCTGGTCTTCGTGATCTATCCAAATCTGAAATTCGGCCAGAAATCCTATGCCGAGTTCAAGGACGAACTCGAAAAGCAGGGGCGGCCGCGCGATTCTGTGCGGATTGCGCCGGCTGTCTATACGGTTGTGGGCGAGACCCAGACGCAGGCCGAGGACCGTCGCGCGCTGATCGATTCGCTGGTCAAGCCGATCGACGGGTTGGTACTGCTATCCGAAGTGCTGAATTTCGACTTCTCGGCGAAGGGTTATGACGATCCCTTTACCGCCGAAGAGATGGACGGGATCTCCGGCATTCAGGCCTTCCGCGACCGCGTCGTCACGCTGAGTGGCCGGGCCAATCCTTCCCCGCGCGATTTTGTCGAGTTCACCCGGCGCGGCACGCTGGATGAATTTCCCGTCTTCATGGGCTCTCCCAAGGCGGTCGCCGACCAGATGGAGGAATGGTTCGGCACGGCCTGTGACGGCTTTGTGATCGCGGCCAGCCATGCACCCGGTGCCTATGACGATTTTGTTCGCCTGGTCGTGCCCGAGCTGCGCCGGCGCGGCCTGTTCCGCAAAAATTATGAAGGGGCCACGCTGCGCGAGAATCTGGGAATTGCAAAGCCGGTGTTCTGATACCTGCCTGCGATGATCCTGCTTGTGGGTCAGGATCATCGCAGCGTGGTTATCAGTCAGTCAGTTCGCAAGGCGGGTTCAAACAATCGTTTCCGCCAGTTCGAACATGATCGGCGCGGTTGCCTTTACCGATGGCCGGTCACGATGGCGCGCTTCATAACGCTTCAAATTCGGATACAGCTTGTGCCAGGCGTCCATATCGGGCGCATATTTTTGCCAGGCGGTGATCATCTGCGCTTCGATCATCGTGTCTTGCGAGCCGAGCAAGGCAATGACCGCAATGTCAGCCAGCCCGAAGCGATCGCCGACAATAAATTCGCGGTCGCCCACGCGGCGGTCAAGATCGGTCAGGCCGCCTTTCACTTTGCGGAGTTGGCGCGTGGTCCAATCGACGCTGATGGCATCGCGCTGCATTTCCCAGAATAGAAGCAAACAGGCATCGACCACGCCTTCGGCAATGGTGTGGACAAGCTTGGCTGCCATCGCGAGTTCAGGGTCATCAGGCAGCATGGACGGCTTGGGATACTTATATTCGAGCCAGTCCATCAAATACGTCGATTCGAAAACCGGGTCCCCATCATCCGGGATCAGAATGGGAAGCTGCTCCAGCGGGTTGTACTGCGGGGTCACGGTGTCGGCATGCCACGGAACTTCGTTCTGAACGACAAAGGGAACGCCCTTTTCGATCATCGCGATTCGCACCTTGCGGGCAAACGGGCTGGGGGTGGCGCTGATCAGGGTGATTGTCATTTTTATCGGTTCCATCCTCGCTGCGGGCTATTAAATCGACACTTGCAAAGCTTGTCCTGAACCGTCGCGCGCACCCAACGGAATTTAACCCGTCGTGGTTGCCCCTGTCAGTTCGACTCACCGTCGCTGTCGCCCGAACAGCGATAATATCAGAAAACCAACAATTCATCTATTTCGGTGTCATTATTTGGTTTAATTTCATAACAATCACCGGAACCGCATATTTTTTCTGGAAATATAACGATAGGGACGCTTTCCACCGGTTAGTATCAGGCGCATTTCGATAATATGTGCAACGCCCTTTGCGCTGGCAGAGGTAATCCAGCAAAAAAGCACACGGTGCGAGGATCGGAATCCGGTAAATTGTTGACCACGCCGGAATGGCCTGCGCTGCTGCCATGCCCCTGCCGAGCGTGGTCTGCACAAAACGATCCCTAATCGCTTCGTCCGCTCGAACCGTATGAAGGCATTCAACAGGATGTTTGCAAACCTGGCGGCAGAGGGCGGCAAACCGGGTCGTGCGCAGAGCCCGTCAATGGCAATTGCGGCCGTCCAACGGAATCCGCGCGACAGCAGGTCTGTTCCGCCGGTTAACGGAACAGACCCAAGCTGCGCAACAAGTTCAGCCCGCGTGGAGGGCTTGGAAAGGTGGCGGTGGCAAATGATCTGCCGCCCCGTTTGCCTTCGCCGTCCGGTACATCCATTCGCAATCGACGAAATCACCGGCTGGCTTGCCGTCCTCGCCGACGCCACTCAAGCCTGCATAAAAGATCACAAAGAACGTGGCGCCATCGGGGCCGATCGTCGGCTTATGGTTGATGCCGCCAGCTTCGACG
>JAYUBN010000124.1:0-4738 GCA_043740855.1 Sphingomonadales bacterium
CCGGGGACGCATTTGTTGGACCAGATCGCCCACCGCGACACGTTTGCCGCCAATAATTTGCTCAGCCGGGGGCAGGAAATCGCGGTCGAGGTTGATGACGCCAAAGCCGTCGCGCTCGAACTGCAACCGGGGGAGATGTCGTTGCACCATGTCCGCCTGGTGCATGGTTCGGACCCCAACCCGTCCGGCCGGCGGCGGCTTGGCTTTGCGATACGCTATTTGCCGACCTATGTGCGCCAGACCGTGGCGACGCGGGACAGTGCCGCCTTGGTGCGTGGGGTGGACCGGTTCGGCAATTTCGCGCCGGAACAGCGCCCGGTGGCCGACCTTGATGCGGCAGCACTGGCGCATCACGGCGACATCACCGGCAGCCTCAACCGCGTTCTGATGCGAGGCACCGGTTTGACCATGTAAGACATCTGACCTAGCGTCCGGCCAGGGAAACGCCGAACAGGTAACACGCATGTCAACACTTGCGGATTTCACCATCACAAGGTTTGCTTTTGCCCGCGACCGGGTGATTGGCGACAGCCAGGTCGCGATCCAGGAATGCCATGTTGGCGCGCTGGAATTACACAGCGATGACGGGCGGACCGGCCTCGGGTTTTTCCTCAATTTGTTCCATCCCCTGCCGGACCGGACGGAATTGGAACGCGCCTTTGCGCGCGAAGCCATGCCGGGCTTGCGCGGCCAGGCGCCGGCCGGCCTGATCCATCGCGTTTCCCGCCCGCGCGGCGGCAATAACCGGCCGCTGTCGCATGGCTTTGGCGAGGCGATTGAACAAGCCCTGTGGGACCTCGCCGCCCAGCAGGCCGGCTTGCCGCTTTATCGCTATCTCGGCGGCACCAACCCGAGGGTGCGCGCCTATGCCAGCGGGTTGGACTTCAACCTGTCCGATGCCGACTACGTAAAATTCTTCGCCGGCGCCCGCGCGCTGGGGTTCGACGCGTTCAAGATTAAAGTCGGCCACCCCGATCTCGCCTGGGATTTGAACCGGCTGCGCTTGCTGAAAGAAGCTGTCGGCACCCCGTCCGCCATCATGGTCGATGCCAACGAAGCCTGGACGCCGAAGGAAGCGATCATGCGCTCGCACGCCTATTGCGATGCGGGCCATGAGATTTTGTGGATCGAGGACCCGTGCATTCGCGATGATTATGACGGGCTGCGCCAGGTGTCGGAGGCCTTGCCGTTTACCCAGATCAACACTGGCGAATATCTCGACCTCGCCGGCAAGCGGCGCCTGCTGGAAGCGCGTGGCGTCGATATCATGAATGTCCACGGCAAGCCCGGCGATGTGCTGCGGGCGGCGTGGCTGGCGGCGGAATATGGCGTGCGGGTGTCGCTCGGCAACACGTTCCTCGAAATCGGCGTGCATATGGCAGCCGCGTTACCGGAAGCCGATTGGATCGAATATTCGTTCCAGAACTATAATCACCTGGCGGCCCAGCCGGTGCAGTTTGACCACGGTTACGCCATTGCGCCCGACCGGCCCGGCCATGGCATCACTTTGTCTGACGAGGCCCGCCGCGACCACGCGGTGGCGACTGTTGCCGAAGGCTTGCGTCCGGCGCCCCCGGCACCGATCCAACTATAAAGGGAGAACAATTATCATGACAACGTTAACCCGCCGCACCGCGCTCGCGCTTGCCGCCACCGCAATGGCGGCGCGCGCGCACGCCGCAAGCAAACTGACCTACTGGCATCATTTCACCAGCCAGGAGGAATTCACCGGCCTGAAGAACGTGATGGCCTTGTTCCAGCAACGCTTTCCCGATATCGCGCTGACCCAGGAAAACATCCCGAACCCGGAATATATGACCAAGTTCACCGCGGCGGTGATGGCAAAATCCCGCCCCGACGTCAGCATGGTGGTGGCAGAACGCCTGCCGGACATGCTGGCGATGGACGGGCTGGTCGATATCACCGCGCGGATCGATGGCTGGAAGAACAAAGCCAACTTCCCCGCCGATCGCTGGCTCGGTGCGACGTCCAAGGGCAAGATTTACGGCGTGCCGGCATTCACTTTTATCGACTGGAGCTATTACCGCAAGGATTGGTTTGCCGAAGCCGGCATTGCCGGCCCGCCAGCCACCCTTGATGAGTTTGTAACGACGGCCAAGAAGCTCACCGATCCATCGAAGAACCGTTACGGTTTCGGCATGCGCGGCGGCCCTGGCGGGGCTGCGTATCTGATCGATCTAATGGAAGCCTTCGGATCGAAATTCGTCGTCGATGGCAAGAATGCGATGGATCGCGGCAAGGTGATGGCCGCGGTGAAATGGTATTCCGACCTCGCCACCGTGCATAAGGTGGTCCCGCCAAGTGCCGCCAATGATGGGTTCCGCCAGATCATGGAAGGCTTCAAAACCGGCCAGACCGCGATGACCTGGCATCACACTGGGTCGCTGGTCGAAATGGTCCGCGCGCTGAAGCCGGAACAGTTCGGCACTGCCGCCAAAGCGGCCGGGCCGGCAGCGCGGATCGCCCGGCTGACCTATTTGTATAACGGCCTGATGAAGAAAGATAACGAACAGGCCGCCTGGGACTGGATCAGCTTCTGGGGCGAACCCGACCCGTCAATCGCGTTTCTGAATGAGACCGGCTATTTCCCCGCCAGCACCGAAATTGCCAAGGATGTCCGCATCACGGGCAATCCGCTTTACAAACCTGCGGCTGAAACCTTGGGCTTTGGCAGCCTGCCGCCGGCGTTTGTCGGCATGGCCGGATGGTCGCAGAACGTGGTGTTGCCGGAATTCCAGAAAATCCTGGTCGGGCAGTCAACCCCGGAAAAAGCCACCGACGCGATGCTTAAGGGGCTGGATGCGGCAATTAATTAGGAAGGTCTTCTCTTTGTTTAACTGCCTAGGCCCCATCGATCAAAGCGCCCCTCACCCCGGCCCTCTCCCAAAGGGAGAGGGTGCAGCGCCTTCTCCCTCTCCCTTTGGGAGAGGGCCGGGGTGAGGGGGGCTCAGCCGCTTAAAAATCGAGGCTTGGGCGAGGCTAGCTGGGCAATTGCCTTTTTGTTCACAAAAAGAACTGCCTGGCTTCTTTCTGCCTGGAAAATGAAATGAAAATCACCAACATCCAAGCCTACCTGATCGAAGAACCTTACGCCGGCGACCCGTTCCGCTGGCGCGCCGGTCTGCCAGGCAGCGGTGACGGCACCCCTGACGGCCGCATCCCACGCAGCGCCATTCTGCGTATGGACACTGACGAGGGAATTACCGGCTGCCTGAAGATTGGCCGTGGCGATGCGGTGATGTCGTTGGTGCTGCGCCGGCTCAAGAAGCTGGTGGGGGAGAACCCGCTACTCACCGAACGGCTGTGGCATTTGGTGTGGGAAATCGATCGGCTGGAGGAAATCCAGCTGCACCACATGGCACTGATTGATATGATGTCCTGGGACATCAAATCGAAAAAATCTGGTCTGCCGCTGTATCAATTGCTCGGCGGCGACAGTAACCGCGTGCCGGTTTACGCATCGACCGTCACCTGGGACACGATGGATGAGTATGAGCGTCACATCAAGGAATGCATGGATGAGGGTTTTACCGCCTTCAAGCTGCATGCCTGGGGCGATGCCAAGGCCGACGCGCTGTTGTGCAAGAATTTGCGTCGGTGGGTTGGCCCGGATGCCGATCTGATGTTCGACGGTTCGGCGGGTTGGGACTACTCGACCAGCCTGTGGTTCGGTCGTCGGCTCGAAGAAGAAAACTTCCTGTGGTATGAGGAGCCGATGCGCGAGTTTGAGCTGCGCAGCTACAAGAAACTGTGTGACGACCTCGATATCCCAGTGCTTGCCGCGGAAACCTCGGACGGCGCGCACTGGAACGCGGCGACGTGGATCCAGGATGGCGCGCTCGACATGATGCGCACAAACCCGGACATGAAGGCGGGTCTGACCGGGGCCTTGAAAATCGCCCATCTCGCCGAATGCCACGGCATGAAAGCGCAGGTGCACGGCATGGGGGTGGGGCAGGCGCATTTATGCGGCGCCATCCGCAACAATGATTATTACGAACAATTGGTGATTTCGTCGCAGCAAATCCGCGGACTGAAGAACCCTGCCGGGCTGATGCCGATCACCGCCGGGGTACTCGCCGTGCCCGAAATACCCGGTCTGGGCTGGAATTTTGACTGGGCGGCGCTGGAGAAAACCGCCATCGCGGTGGTCTGATCATGCGACGATCCCTCTCCGACACGCGCGCCTTCCCGTGGCTGCTGCTGGCGCCGTGTTTGCTGCTGGCGATGGCGGTGGTGCTGTATCCGACGATCACCGGGATCGATCTCAGCTTTCGGCAAATGCGGCTGAACCGGCCCGATCTTGGCACCGGCTATGTCGGGTTGCGGCACTATTGGGCGATGCTGGACGATCCGGTGTTCTATGTGTCGTTGCAGAACACCTTTGTCTGGGTGGTCAGCACCGTGGTGGTCGAACTTGCGATGGGCATGCTGGCGGCGGTGGTGCTGGACATGGAATTGCCCGGCTTTCGCACCATCGCGGTGATGGTGTTGCTGCCGTGGTTTTTGCCGATCGTGGTCGCCGGCAATATCTGGGCGTTGCTTCTCGATTCGCGGCTTGGGGTCATCAACGCCGCCCTGGTCGGCGTGGGTATTCTCGACGATTTCAAGCCCTGGTTCGCCGATCCCGCCTGGGCGCTGCCGATGGCGATTATCGTCGAGGCCTGGCACGGATTTCCCTTCTTTGCCTTGTTATTGCTGGCGGGCTTGAAGGGTA
>JAYUBN010000125.1:0-14674 GCA_043740855.1 Sphingomonadales bacterium
CAAAGACCTCGTCCAGCGTCATCCCCGGCACATGGCCCAGCACGACCTGCTCGACATAGGCCTTGATCTGCGCGACCGGATCGGAAAGGCTGTAATAGGCTTCGAACACCTTTTCCGGGCGCACCCGCGCCTGTACCGAAATCGGGATGGTGACAAAGACATTGTCGCGCGTCTTGGTTTCCATGGTCAACGCGATCTGGTCGACCCGCAAGCTGACCCGGCCTTGCAGCGTATCGATAAAGGGCAATTTCCAGCCCAGTCCTGGGCCGGCGCTGCGCTTGAACTGGCCAAAGCGGGTGATGATCGCGGCTTGCGCGGTCTGGACGGTGTAAAAGCTGCCCAGCGCGGCGCTGAGCGCCACCAGGGCGATAAAGCCGACGATAATCGAAACGAATATTTCCATGCGAGCTTCCCCTGGTGGCCGGACCCTGCGGCGGGGCGACCGATGCGATCATTCGGGCGTTGCGAATATCAGTTTGATAGCATGACCTGCGCGCTTTGCGGCCAGCCTATTTGTACCGCTATCCGGTTCTGAGCGTCGTCGACCAACCAACGCGCGCCCTCGACAGCAGCGCCGCTGTGGGGAATAGCGGCGACATGACCAGTTTCACCATACCGGGTTTCGACCTTGCCGCCTTTGTCGCCGCGACGCTGGCCGAAGACCTTGGCGTGGGCTGGTCCGGCGGAGGCCACGACGTGACTGCGGAAAGCGTAATCCCGGTCGAGGCGCGCTTTGCCGGCGTCATGGCCAGCCGCGACGCCATCACCGTTGCCGGATTGCCGATCGCCGCTGCCTTCTTTCGCGCGCTTGACCCTGCGGCGGAGATTGAATTGCTGGTCCAGGATGGCGATCGCGTCGCGGCCGGCGGCACGCTGCTGCGCGTGGCAGGCCAGGCGCGCGCTCTGCTCACTGCGGAACGCAGCGCGCTCAATACCGTCCAGCACCTGTCCGGCATCGCTACGCTGACGCGCGCCTATGTCGATGCCATGGGCGACACGGGCGCCGTACTGCTGGATACCCGCAAGACCATCCCCGGCCTGCGTCACCTGGAAAAATACGCCACGCGGCAGGGCGGCGCGCAGAATCACCGCATGGGGTTGTGGGATGCGGCGATGATCAAGGATAACCATGTCGCCGTCGCTGGCGGCGTCGGTGAGGCTGTGCGGCGGGCGAAGGCGGCGGGTATCGCGCGCATCATTTGCGAGATCGACCGGCTGGACCAGATCGAACCCGCCGTCGCAGCCGGCGCCAATCACCTGCTGCTCGACAATATGGGCCCGGCGATGCTGCGACAGGCGGTGGCGCTGGTCGCGGGGCGTTGTGTGACCGAAGCCTCGGGCGGGGTGCGACTGGATACCATTGCCGCAATTGCCGCCAGCGGGGTGAATTATGTTTCGGTGGGCCGGTTGACGCAAAGCGCGCCCGCCGCCGATATCGGGCTGGATTTCAGCATTCTCTGACTCGCAAAAATCATCGCCGCTCGCGAAAAAACGCGTGTAACTGGCCTGCTGCTTCTGCCTCGCCGATGCCGGGATAGACCTGAGGCCTATGCAGGCAGCCCGGTTGCGCGAAAATCCGCGCGCCATGCTCTACTGCCCCGCCTTTCGAGTCGCCGGCGCCGTAATAAAGTCGCGCGATCCGGGCATGGACGATGGCCCCGGCGCACATCGCGCAAGGCTCCAGCGTCACCCATAGCTCGCAACCATCGAGCCGTTCGGCGCCAAGCAGGGCGGCGGCCGCGCGGATCGCCAGCATTTCGGCATGCGCGGTGGGATCGCATTGCGCCCGGGGGGCGTTATGCGCGGCGGCGATTACTCGCCCGTCCTTGACCACCACCGCGCCCACCGGAACTTCACCCAGCGCTGCCGCCGCCTTGGCCTGCGCCAACGCCAGTGCCATCGGGTCGGGAAGCGGCCATTTTGTCATTTTAGCGCGGTAACGTGCTCCAACTCTCCATGCAACTTGAGCACGCCTGCGCAACTTGACCTTGACCGCCCATAACGCTAATGGGCCGCCTTCCCCGGAAACGGTCACGATATTCAGCGAGAATCCCCATGTCCCGTATTTGCGAACTGACCGGCAAAGGTCGCCAGGTTGGAAACAACGTCAGCCACGCCAATAACAAGACCAAGCGTCTGTTCCTGCCCAATCTGCAGAACGTGACGCTGATGTCGGAAGCGCTGGATCGCAGCATCCGTTTTCGTGTTTCGACGAACGGCCTCCGTTCGGTCGAACATGTCGGCGGTCTGGACAACTGGCTGCTGAAATCGTCCGACACCAAGCTCAGCCCGCGCGCGCTGAAGGTCAAGCGCGAGCTGGCCAAGAAGCAGGCTGTCGCCGCTTAGGATTTTGGTGGGTCAAGTTGACCCACCGCGATTGCGCCGCACAGTTCCGTGGAACGGAGTTGTGCGCAGCAGGAGCAGGGGTCGCCCAAGCAGCCAACGCCACGCCGGCCACAGAGCTGCTCCGAGTGACCGCAAAGTGGCCCGCCGATTTTTAATTAGCGCGACGTTTTCCGCCCTGCCCAGCCATGTCGCGCAGCATGGTCCACATTCCGCTGTTCTTCGTTCCCGACAAGGAACGTCTTGCATTCTGCAAAGCCGGGATGCTGGGGCGAGGCTTTGGCCCCGGCCGCTTTACGTATTGTCCAGCAAGCGTCGCGTGGCGATTTCGGGGCTGGCGTAAGCTTCCTGCAAGTCCACGCTCCAATAGCGCAACGCGTCGAGCGACACGCGTTCGCCGCTGACAGCGCACAGCACGAAGGCCCCGTTCCTGACGATTCTAAAACCGTTGGGTTCGTAGTGCAGGACGGCGGGAGTATCGGCGGACATGAGCATGACCATATCTTAGCCGCAGGCACGGCCTAAAGCAATTTACCTTGTTCGGGCTTTCCTTCGCGAACGATTTCGGTTTTGCGTGCGGATGGCACCCGCGCGGAAACCGGCCTTGGCGGATTGGTAGGACTATCGGTGGGCACCGCTGTCAGCACCCCGTCGCGAAAATGTAGCGACATCGTGGGCACGCCGAGCGCCTGCCCGCGGGTCATCAGCGTATGGCCGTCGGGGCCGGTGACGCGAACAAAACCCTTGTCCAGAATATTATCGGGATTGAGCGACTGCATCAGCCGTCGCAGCGCATCCAGCCGCTCGGTCTGCGCGGTGATGCGCGCAGCAAGCAGCGCCGGGGTTAGCCGGACCGCGCCCAACCGGTCTGTCGCACGCGCCAATCGCGCCACCAATAACGGCACCGACAACCGCCCTGCGACGTGTTGCAGGCTGGTCCGCGCCGCGACGATGCGTTCGCGCAAGGCGCGCCGCGCGCGCTCACCCAAATCATCGAGCCGCTGCGTCGGGGCTGCCAGCAAGGCATCCGGACGCGGCAGCCGCCGCGCGCGGGCATCCAGCCGTTCGCGCCCCAGCATCACCGGGCGCATCACCGCACGCCGCTGACGCAGACCAAGCTCGATGAGTTGGGCCAGCAGTTCCTCACGCACTGGCACCGCCATTTCGGCGGCGGCGGTGGGGGTGGGCGCCCGGCGATCGGCGGCGAAATCGGCCAGCGTGGTATCGGTTTCGTGCCCCACCGCGCTGATCACCGGGATCGTGCAGGAAGCGATGGCGCGCACCACCACTTCCTCGTTGAAGCACCATAAGTCTTCGATCGAGCCGCCGCCGCGCGCGACGATCACCACGTCCGGTCGCGCGACCGGGCCAACCGCTGGCAACGCCGAAAAGCCGCGCACTGCCGCTGCAATCTGTTCCGCCGCGCCTTGCCCCTGCACTGCCACCGGCCAGACCACGACATGACAGGGGAAACGATCCGCCAGCCGGTGCAAAATATCGCGAATCACCGCGCCGGTGGGCGAGGTCACTACCCCGATGACGCGCGGCAGGAACGGGATCGGGCGTTTTGTCGCTGCATCAAACAGGCCTTCGGCGGCCAGCCGCTCGCGCGTTTTCGCCAGCAGCGCCAGCAAGGCACCCTCACCCGCGATTTCCATCCGGTCGATCACGATCTGGTAATTCGAGCGGCCCGGATAAGTAGTCAGCTTGCCAGTGGCGATTACTTCCACCCCATCCTCCGGGCGGAAGCCGAGCCGCGCAACCGAACCCTTCCACATCACCCCGTCGAGCCGCGCGCCTTCGTCCTTCAGGGTGCAATAAAAATGCCCCGACGCGGCCCGCTTCACCCCCGACAGTTCGCCGCGCAGTCGAACGAAGCCGAACTGGTCCTCGACCACGCGCTTCAGCCGCTGCGAAATCTCGGTGATGGTCAGCGGCGCGGCGTTGTCGCCGGGCGCGAGTTTCGCTACCAGCCCGGCTGCATCCTCGGAATCGGAAAAAGGTACGGCCATGAACATCCTGTTGCTGGGCGGTGGCGGGCGCGAACATGCGCTGGCCTGGAAGCTGGCGCAATCCAAGTTGTTGGAAGGCGGGGGACTGGAAGGCGGAGGTACACTCTTCGCCGCGCCGGGCAATCCGGGAATTGGCGCCTATGCGCGACTCGTGGCGCTGGATGCGACCGATCACGCGGCGGTGCTGGCGTTTTGTGCGACGAACCGCATCGGGCTGGTGGTGGTCGGACCCGAGGCGCCGCTGGTCGATGGGCTGACCGACAGCTTGCGCAGCGCCGGTGTGCCTACTTTTGGTCCCAGCCGCGCCGCCGCGCAATTGGAAGGCAGCAAGGGTTTTACCAAGGATTTATGCGCGCGCGCCGACATCCCGACCGGCGCCTATGTCCGGGTGCGCGGGCTGACTGAGGCGCTGGCGGCGCTGGATGGCTTTAATATTCCCGTGGTCATTAAGGCCGATGGCCTGGCCGCCGGCAAGGGCGTGACCGTTGCGGAGACGCGCGCCGAGGCGGAAGCGGCGCTGGGCGAAATATTCTCGGGCCGGTTTGGGGACGCGGGAGCGGAAGCCGTGATCGAGGAATTTCTTGAAGGCGAGGAAGCCAGCTTTTTCGCGCTGACCGACGGCGCCACCATCGTCCCCTTTGGCTCGGCCCAAGACCACAAGCGTGTTGGAGAAGGCGATACCGGCCCCAACACCGGCGGCATGGGCGCCTATAGCCCCGCCCGCGTCCTGACCCCCGAGATCGAAGCTGAAGCCATAACCCGGATCATCGCCCCCACCGTAAAAGCCATGGCCGACGCTGGGATACCCTATTCCGGCGTGCTGTACGCGGGGCTTATGCTGACCTCCACCGGGCCGCAATTGATCGAATACAATGCCCGTTTTGGCGATCCCGAGTGCCAGGTGCTGATGATGCGGCTGGACAGCGACCTGGGCGAAATCCTGCTCGCCTGCGCCGAAAACCGGCTGGGTACGATCGAACCGCCGCGCTTTTCCGATGATCCCGCGCTGACGGTGGTGATGGCGGCTAAAGGCTATCCGGGAACGCCGGACAAGGGTGGGGTTGTTGCGGGATTAGAGGTCGCGGAAGCGAACGGGGCGATGGTGTTTCATGCTGGCATCGCGCTGGCGGAGGATGGCCGGCTGGTTGCCAATGGCGGGCGGGTGCTGAACGTCACGGCGCGCGGGGGCAGCGTGGCGGAAGCGCAAGCACGGGCTTATGCTGCGGTTGATCTGGTGGATTTTGCCGAGGGGTTTTTCCGGCGAGATATTGGGTGGCGGGAAGTGGCAAGGGAAAAAGAGGGCTAAGGGGCGATGGCCCCTGCGGCTTGACCTTTAACCCACTAATTCCTGCAAATCCGCC
The DNA here is from genome assembly GCA_043740855.1 of Sphingomonadales bacterium. Taxonomy (GTDB): domain Bacteria; phylum Pseudomonadota; class Alphaproteobacteria; order Sphingomonadales; family Sphingomonadaceae; genus Novosphingobium. The sequence continues at coordinate 5,717 of JAYUBN010000125.1, forward strand.
TCGGGCCGCGCGCCGTAATGCGAGATGATCTCTGCTGCGCAGACTGCGCCCAGTTTCAGGCATTCGGCCAGTTCCTTGCCTCGCACGTGGCCGAACAGAAAGCCGGCGGCGAAGAGGTCGCCGGCGCCGGTGGTGTCGATTACGCGGGCGACGGGGGCTGCGGGGACTTCGGCGCGTTCGCTGGCGGTTACCGCAACTGCGCCTGAGGCGCCGCGCGTGACGACCAGCACAGGGACTTGCGGGGCGAGTAGGGCAATGCCTGCGTCAAAATCGTCCAACCCCGTCAGCGCAGCGAGTTCGGCTTGGTTGGCGAACAGCAGGTCGATTTCGCCAGCCGCCAAAAGCGTGCGGAAGTCGTCGCCGTGGCGGGCGATGACGAAGGCGTCGGACAGAGAGAAAGCAACTTTGCGCCCGGCGCGGCGCGCGGCGGCGATGGCTTTGCGCATGGCGTGGCGAGGTTGTTCCGGGTCCCACAGGTAGCCTTCGAGATAGAGGACGGCGGAGTCTTCGATCATGGCTTCGTCGAGCGCGGCGGCGGGCAGATATTGCGAGGCGCCGAGGTACGTGTTCATCGTGCGCTGGCCGTCCGGCGTCACGAAGATCAGGCAGCGCGCGGTAGAGGGGTTTTGACCGCGCGCGGGGGTGGCAAAGTCGATCCCGGCGGCGCGAATGTCATGCGCGAAAACTTCGCCCAGCTGGTCGTCGGCAACCTGGCCGATAAAGGCGCAGCGCCCGCCAAGGGCAGCAATGCCGGCGAGTGTGTTCGCCGCCGAACCGCCAGAAATTTCCCGCGCCGGGCCCATAGCCTGATACAATGCGTGGGCACGCGGTGTGTCGATCAGCGTCATTGCGCCCTTGGTCATTTCCAGCCGCTCGACCATTTCGTCCGCGCATGGGGCCATGACATCGACGATGGCATTGCCGATGGCGATGACGTCGAAACGGGGGTGGGACATGGCGGACCTTTGCGTGGGGAATGACAGTCCCGGCGCCTAGCCAATCGCGTCCAGTCGGGCAAGGCAGCGTTGACACGGGCGGGCGGCACGGCGATGACTGTGCCGATGCAAGCGACCCGGTTTTTGCCAAAGCTGCTGTTACCTGGTGTGCTGGGGCTGCTTTCGGCCTGCGGTGAACCTGGAACCGCCGTTCACAGTACGCCCGCACCCAGCCGCCTTGCGCCGCCGCCGCAATTGCACCGCATCCAGCCCGGCCCGCTGCATATCCAGAACCTGCCCGGACTGGAAGGCGTGATTGGCGCGACCGGGGCGCAATTGAACAGTCGGTTCGGCACGCCCCGGCTGGACGTGATCGAAGGCGACGTCCGCAAGCTGCAATTCACTGGCGCCGGTTGCGTGCTCGACGTCTTTCTCTACCCGCCCGAGCCGGGCCAGGAACCGGAAGCCAGCTATGTCGATGCCCGCAGGTCGGACGGCCGCGAAGTGGATCGCGCCACCTGCGTGGCGGCACTGCGGCAGCGAGCACCGGTACCTTAACTTGGGATCAAGTATCGCAGACTGCGATGGTTCTGGCGGGGAAGAGGTTGGAGGCCCGACCCGGAATTGAACCGGGGTAAACGGATTTGCAGTCCGGCGCGTAACCACTCCGCCATCGGGCCCTATTGCAATTTGTGCCGCATTGCTTGCGGAGATGCGCCCTAGCGGCAAGCCCTTCGGTAAGTCAATTCGATTATGCGTTTTTGGCGCGCCGGTGCGGATGCCTAGAGCAGTGCGCCGAGTTGGTCGGCCATCGCTGCATCGATGCCGTGATCGCGCTCCAGGCAATCGAGCAGATGGCGGCGCGCTTCGTCAGCGGCGTAATCGATGTGGGCATAATGCGCATTGCTGATCGTCCGTCCGGCAATGCTTGCCGACGTTAGCATCATGCTTGCCGAGATGGCGCGTCGGGTCAAGTCATGCAGGCGGGAGGGGCCCGCGTCAGGCGCTGCTGTTGTTACACTACTGCGGGTTCGCATTATTTCAGCGATATAGCGTGGTCTGAGCATGGCAGGCTCCCGTCCGGTGGCGTTTGGCGGCACGCATTTTTGCGACGACCCCACCTGCTGCGGGTTAGCATAATTGCCAAAGAATGCAAGCTGAATATTGAGCGAGATGCCGCAGGATGAAATGAAAACCAGGCGATCCATCGCCTTGTCGATGCCGAGCGCCATTGCCTGGATAGTGTCACATTTTTCGCCCCACCCAGATGAGCTTGCCGATGACATGGACGTCTTCGATATCGGCGGTCTGATCGGGTACCGCAGCATTGTCCGAGATGATCAGGAAACGGTCGCGGCGCTGTTCGTTAATCTCTTGGCGGCTGATTTCGCGGATGCGCCGCAGCCGTTTGATCATGCCGCCGCCGGCATAGTGGAACGCCCAGATGAGGTCCGAGACCAGCGGCATGCGCTGGCTGGTGTCGATCAGCAGCATATCGTTGCGCAACAGCGTGGGTTCCATACTTTCGCCGTGACCGCCCAGAATCACCAGCTGGTCGGTCGACGCCTTGGTGATGGTGCGGATGAAGCCGAGATTGAACGGCACCAGCTCGGTATCGGGGTAATCCTCTACCACGGCCGGGTTGCCCATGCCGAGGCTGATATCCAGCGATCGCACATAGGCCATCTCATCGCGCGGCGCATCAGGATCCAGCCGGTCGCCCGCCAGCGCCGGCAAATCAGGCCGATCGCGCCGCCAGCCGGGAAAGTCAGGGAAGCGCGATTGCAGCTTTTCAAAAGTGGGCTGGCTGAGCCGCGTGGTCGCCGTGCCGTTGAACGGGCGCAGGATGGTGGTGGGCGTGAGTCCTGCGGAACGCGCCAGCGCGCTGGGCGCGAGGCGTGCCCAGACGCATAGATTCTTGACGAAGGCGGTGTCAGATTCAAGTCCGGTCATGGTTATAACTTAGCTGAATTGCTAATAAATGCAAACTGCAATATTGCTATTGCAAATTTGTGCAAATGCTAATATAGTTGGAGAGAATCGGGAAGGCGTGGGGACAATTACCCTGCCGTTCCCACTCAGTCTTCCAGTGCGGGTCGTGGCAGGATTGACCAGTCATAGCACCGTCTCGCCGGAAGCATCCGCAACTGCTGGATCGGGTTCCGAGGCACTGTCTCGTGATGCCTATTCATGAGCGCATTCCGACGCGCCGGACCGCAGCTTCTTTTTGCAGGAGAGCACCAATATGGCATCCACCGCCGCCCGCCACAAAACCACCGCTCGTAAAGCCCTTGGGTCGCAGGAACCGCTGGGCAAGTGGCCTGGCGAAACGCACCGCGAATGGCAAGAGCGGCTGGATCTCGCCGATCTTGTGCGCCGCCATCCCGGCGAGCCGCTGATACCAGTCGAAGCGGAGGCTCACGGCGATTATGCCGATTGCCTGGTCACCCATATCGAGACCGACACCCGCGCATCCACCAAGCGTAACCGCCAGCAGTCTGCGCTGGCGCTGATGCACGAGCGCGGCGCCATCTCACCGGCGCAATATGAAGCCGCCGGCCAGATCGCCCGCATTGCCGAAAGCATCGAACGCGCGGTATCGCTGCGCGGATCGCGACTGGAGCCGCGTGTCGATTGCGGCGGCAGCGCCCGCGACATGCTGACCGAGCGGCTGTCCCACGTGCGGTTGGAAATGACGTATAATCGCTGGCGTGACCGCCTGCCGATGCCACGCCGGATGGTGATCGACATGGTCATCAGCGATCGCGACCTGGTCGGCACCGCGCGCGTACACAATATTCCCTGGCGCCAGGCGCGGTGCCGCCTGATCGCCGCGCTGGATTTATGGCTGGAACTGCGCGACGCGGTGTGGCGCGAGATCGATGGCGATGACACCGCCCGTGCTTATCGGCGGCTCGGCGAAGGACGGCTGAAGTGAAATTGCGCAAAATTGCAATTATGCAAAATAGCGCTTGCATTGCAACGGAAACTATGACATAAAGACATTATCGAAAGATGCGCCGACAGGGAAACAACCCAGTAGACGCAGGCTTCGTTTGAAACCTCGCCCGCTGGCCTTTTGGCTGTGCGGGCGCTTTTCGTTTGGCCTGGCGTAGTTGCTGCGCTGGCCTCTTTTGTATTTCCAATCACCAGTTCAGGCAGCGCGGAGCGATCCGGGCCGCCTGCCCGCACCGCTATCCTGCGCATGGCACACATGGCCATCTGGAAATTGCGCTGGCTCTGATCGCGCTGCGGGCGAAATTCATTGGGAGGCTTGATCGATGCCCGCAGCGCCGCCCAAGCTGCCTAAAGGCAAGCTGCCTGATCGCAAGTTGAGCGCGGCCTCGCTGCGCGAGCTGGCGCGGACTCATACCGAGGTGGCTTTGCAAGTGCTCGCCGAGGTTGCCACCAAGGGAAACAGCGAGGCGTCGCGGATTTCGGCGGCGATGGCGCTGCTCGATCGCGGGTATGGCAAGTCTGGTGCCGGACTGGCCAGCGAAGGCACGGCTCGCGCACCCACCCTTTATCATCGGATCGAACTGATTGATGGCACCGAAGACAATACCAACATCAACCATCAAGCCTTCGACGACCAGGGCATCGACAATCAAGTCAGGCACCATCAAGATTGAATTGCCGCCGCGCTTGCGCCGGGTGTTCAGCGGAGCGGCGGATGTGCGCGGTGCCTATGGCGGCCGCGGATCGGGCAAGACGCGCAGCTTTGCACTGATGAGCGCTGTCAGGGCGTATCAATGGGCGGGCAATGGGGCGCAGGGCATAATTCTGTGCGGGCGGCAGTTCATGAATTCGCTGGCCGACAGCTCGATGGAGGAAATCCGCGCAGCGATTACCACGCAGAGCTGGCTGGAGCCGTTCTTTGACATCGGCGAGACCTTTATCCGCACCAATGCGGCGCTACCGGGACGGATCGATTATCGTTTTAGCGGGATGGACCGCAATATCGACAGCATCAAGTCGAAGGCGCGGTTAAAACTTGCCTGGATCGACGAGGCCGAGCCCGTGAGCGAAGCCGCCTGGACGCGGCTGATCCCGACGTTGCGCGAAGCCGACAGCGAATTGTGGGTGACGTGGAACCCCGAGCGGGAGGACAGCGCCACCCATCGCCGTTTTCGCGAAATGCGCGATCCGCGCACCCGGATGACCGCGCTGAACTGGCAGGACAACCCGTGGTTTCCCGAGGTGCTGGACCGCCAGCGGCGGCGCGACGCCGCGCAACGACCCGATACATATCATCACGTGTGGGAAGGCGGGTTTTTGCGCCAGACCGAGGCGCAAGTACTGAAGGGCCGGGTGACGCAGGTTGATTTCACACCGTTGCCGCATTGGCATGGGCCTTATTTTGGCGCTGACTGGGGCTTTTCGGTCGATCCGACGGTGCTGGTCAAATGCTGGGTCGATGGGCGGCGTTTGTATATCGAGGAAGATGCCTATGGCCATGAGGTGGCCATTGATGACACGCCCGCGCTGTTTGCCCGGATCGTCGGCGCACGCGATCATGTGATCCGCGCCGATAATGCTCGGCCGGAAACGATCAATTTTGTCACTCGCCACGGTTTTCCGCGTTGCATCGCCGCCGATAAATGGCCGGGATCGGTGGCGGACGGGGTGGAGCATTTGCGCTCTTATGAGAGCATCGTCATCCATTCGCGCTGTGTGCATGCTTTTTGCGAGGCGCGTGACTGGTCGTACCAGACTGACCGGCTGACCGGCGACGTGCTGCCGCTGCTGCGGCCGGGTGATGACCATGTCTGGGATGCCGTGCGCTATGCGCTGGCCCCGCTGATCCGGCGGCGCGGGCCCGCTGCGGTAAGGAAGCTGATTGTATGATGCAGAGTGTTGACGCCGGGTCCGGCGATGTGCGGACGCCGTCGGGCGCGGTGGCGGCGATGGCGGCGGAATGGCCTATCCTGGATGGGCTGGCTGGTGGCACTCGTGCTATGCGGCGGGCCGGAAGATTGCTGTTGCCGCAGTTTCCGGCGGAGGACGATGTCGCTTACCGGACGCGGCTGGACACGGCGGTGTTGACCAATTTTTTTGGGCGCACGGCATCGGTAATGGCGGCCAAGCCGTTTAGCCAAGCGGTGGGCAGCGGCCGGGTTGCGCCCTCCATTGCCGGATATTTGCCCGATATCGATGGTCAGGGGACTGAGTTTCCGGGATTTTGCGAGACGTTGCTGCGGGGGTGTCTGTCGCATGGGTTAGGCGGTGTGCTGGTGGATTGCCCCCCTGCCCCGGCCGGAATGACTCGCGCCGAGGAGAAGGCTGCGGGGGTCCGGCCGTTCTGGGCGCATTACCCTGCTGCCGCGATTTTGGGCGCGAAGGCCGACCGCAGTGATGGCGCGTGGAAGTTGCGGCAGTTGCGGTTGCTGGAGACCGTGGTCGAGGAGAACGGGCGGTTTGCCGAGCAGCAGGTAGAGCAAGTGCGGGTGCTGGAGCCGGGCGGCTGGGAGTTGTGGCGGCGGGCATCCGGTCCGCAGGGGGAATGGCTGCTGTATGATGCAGGGGCGACGACGCTGGATGTGGTGCCGTTTCAATTTTTCTATGGGGTCCGCCGGGAATTTGGGGTTGGCGCTTCGCCGCTGCTCGATCTGGCTTATCTGAATTGCGAGCATTGGCAGTCTTCCAGCGATCAACAGACTATTTTGCATGTGGCGCGGGTGCCGATTTTGTTCGGCAAGGGGTTCGATCCCAATGCCTCGATCCGGATTGGAGCGTCGTCGGCGGTGGTTGTTGCGGAAGCGGACGCGGATTTGAAGTTTGTCGAGCATGGCGGGCACGCGATCGATGCGGGGCGGCAGTCGATCCTGGATCTGGAAGATCGGATGCGTCAGTTGGGCGCGGAGCTGCTGGTGAAACAGAAGGCCAACGCGACCGCGACGCAGGTGGTGAGTGAAGGGCAGGCGAGCAGTTGCCTGCTGCAATCGATCGTCGAGAATTTCGAGGATGGTTTGAACGGGTGTCTGGATTTTACGGCGCTGTGGCTGGGGGATGGGTCGCGTAGCCGGGTGGAGTTGTTCAAGGATTTTGGCGTGGATAGCTTGTCAGATGCTTCGGCGATGTTGTTGCTGAACGCAGCGCAGACGGGGTTGGTTTCGGGCGAGACGTTTTTCGATGAGATGCGGCGGCGGTCGGTGGTGGATTCCGAGCGGTCTTGGGGGGTGGAGCGGGAGCGGTTGGGGAGTTGAGGGCTGAAAATAATTCGGTCCTCCCTATAATGATTGGTACTCACCTTGGCAGCATAGCCTCCTCGCTTCCCACAGAGGCGAACATGAGCGATTCAATAAAAAATCCCCGGCCCGGAAATGAAGTTATCCGAGAACAGACAATAGTATTGGATGCTGATCATCTAGTAAAAAAATCTTTTATAAATTGTCGCTTGGTTTTTGCGGGCGGTTTGCCTCCGGTCCTTCAAGATTGTGATTTTATTGACAGCAATTTTGCATTGGATGGCGCCGCTCTGAACACAGCATCTTTTCTAGCCTCACTAGCGCACGCCGGAGACTCGCCAAAGGCAGTCGTATTTGCGATACTTGGTATCTCTATCGATGGGTGAGGTCGTGAAGGGTCGTTTTGAGGGGGTGTCGGCTGAGGTCCCACCAGTCTACGTGACTCACATCGAGAGCGCCAGATTCGGCGGCGGTGAAGGAGGGGGACCAATGGACCCGATATCTGGCAAGGATTATGTGGATGCGAAGGTCGGCGAACTGCGGGCGGAGCATCGTGCCGACCTTGCTGAGATCAAGTCGATGATTGAGTCGAAACTTGACAACATTCCCACAACGCGAACATTTTTGGGGGGATTGGCCGGAGCAGTAGTGATAATTGTGAGCCTGATCCTGGCGGTGCTGGCTTACGCCGCAGAGCGGACCGACGCAGGAGTTGGGATCGGCGCAACGCTCCAGCGTGTCCAAGCTTCTGCTGACGCTACCTCTGCTGCCGTCAGGGATTTGAGCAATGCTGAAGGGCGGGCAGGAGCACTTTCCGCTGCCAGTACGCCTTTCACTGGCGCAAATCCCGCAAAGCCATAATCGCATTGCCGACCATCATGGCCTGATCGATGCCATTTGTTTTGTTGCTATCGGCCATGGTTTCCCGGACGGACCTATTGAAGTGCGTTACCAAGCCGGACCGAATCGAAATCGGCATTCCCGTTGAAATAGATAAGCGGATTGGCTCGCTGGCTGTGGTGCACGGCGGGAAATGGGTAGTGCTGGTCGATGCAAGGCATCACCTTGCGCCATTCTGGCCTAGGATTCGGCGGCTGGTGCTTTCGCCAGTTCGACAGATAGGGGCTTATTTGGCGGCTGACGGAACGGAGCGGCGCGTGAGGGCGTTTGCGAGGCGCGGGACGTATCGGATCGTGTTTGCGAATAATTTGGAGACTGAGCCGTCGAATATGACTTCGCTCGGGTGTTTGGTGGTCATCCCATAGGGGGTGCCGTCGGTTTCGTGGTGATGCGACGAAGAACCGGCTCCCGGCGCGGCCTGGGGTGGGCGGGCGTTTCTGCGTTCGGCGCTGAGGGCGGTCTGGTCGGTGGTGGACTCGGAGCGGTCTTGGGGGGGGGGGCAGTTGCGCTGGAAAGATCAAATGTTGCGACCCTGTATTTCCTGCTAGGATACTACTTGTCTGGCGCCGACGTTGATGACCAAGTCCACCCCGCCCTCGATGGGTCGATCTTCAATGGTAAATAAGATACCAGACTGGCTAAGGGCGTTAGCCGCCATTCTCCCGAGGCCCGAGTTAATGACAGACACACCCGTTGGCGGGAGTGGTATCGGGGAACCCGCCACTAAACCTCCGAAGACTTTCCATCCCCCCTTTGTAAATGCATCCTTGAAATCGCAAGCTAGAACTTCAGTGTCAGATCCGCCCATCTGAGCCATTACACGCACCGATCCTGGACCAATTTCGGCAAGACTCTTTACAAATTCATTCATTTGTTCATCAGTCAAGCGTCTTGGCACCAATTGCTTGCGCGCAGTCTTAATATCCCGGTGCGCG
>JAYUBN010000126.1:0-14633 GCA_043740855.1 Sphingomonadales bacterium
TCTTCGCAGCTGGAGCCGTTCTACCAGAGGCCCGTCGGCTTCGGGCAGAAGGCAGCGAACGGTCTCATGGCGCAGGACTATCTGGCGCGGAACGGAATCTCGCAACAGGATCTGGCCGAGCTGGTGGCGCGTCGCTGGGCCGCGGCTGCGGCAAGCGGGCGGGTCGATATCGCTGACCTGCCTGACGCGGCGGCGGTGCTTGCAGCGGCCGAGGCGGCCAGCCCGCTCACGGCACTGATGATGGCGCGTCCTGTTGATGGCGCGGTCGCAGTCCTGATTGCCGAGGAAGAGATCGTGCGACGGGTAAATCGCCAGCCGGTGTTCATCACGGGCATGGGCACATCGATGGGCACCCATTCCTACGCCGATCGCGCCGGGGGGCAGATCGCTGCCGTCGCCGCTGCCGCTGCCATGGCTTATCGGGCCGCTGGCTGGGGGGCGGGCGAGGCGGATGTCGCCGAGGTGAGCGCGTGTTCGGTGGTGGGCGAGTTGCTCGCGATTGAGGGGCTTGGGTTGGCCGAGCCGGGCAAGGGGCTGGCCGCGACAAAGTCGGGCAAGGTCACGATTAACGCCTCGGGAGGGGCGCTGCCGGCGGATCCGATCATGGCCACCGGGCTGGTGCGTCTGGTCGAGGCAACCCGGCAACTGACCCGTTCAGGTAGGGGGGCGCCGCAGCGCGCCATCGTTCATGGTGCCAGTGGCATCGCCATGCAGAATAACTGCGTCTTCACTCTCGAGGTTTGATCATGGGACATCATGTAGGGATTGTCGGGGTCGGGCAGACGCACCATTCGCGCCGCCGGACCGATGTCAGCCAGGCTGGCCTCGTACGCGAGGCGGTAAACCGGGCGCTGGCTGATGCCAAGCTGACGATGGCGGATATCGACACTGTTGTGGTGGCTTCGGGGCCAGTGTTGTTTGCGGCAGTGAACCATCCCGAAAAATGGGTAGTCGATGCGATTGGCGCGCAGGGCAAGTCGGTGGTGCGAGTGACCAGTGGCGGCGGGGCAGGTTTCGCCGGGGCGCTGTCGGGCTATTATCAGGTGGCGGGCGGCTATTCGCAGCGCACGCTGGTGGTGGCCTATGACAAATTGTCGGAGGGTCAGCTTCAATATTCGATTTCGACGCTTTACGATCCGTTCTGGGGGCGAGAGTTCGCCGTGGGAATCATGGGTTTTTCGGCCGCTTACTGGCGTGCGCGGATGGATGTACTGGGGCATACCGAAGAAGCCGCCGCGATGGTTGCGGCCAAGAACCGAAAGAACGCGATCGCCAATCCTTATGCGCACATTAAAAAGGAAGTGTCGGTAGAGGACGTGCTCAATTCCAAGGAGCTGTGCTGGCCGATCAAGCTGCTTGATGTGCCGCCGATCTCCGATGGTGCGGCAGCAATCGTGCTGGCTAATGAGAAAGTGGCGGCGCAATCGACCGATCGGCCAGCGTGGATTCAGGGCATTGCCTATTGTTGTGAGGCCGACAACGCGGCGGAACGATCGTTGCTGCTCTCCGAACCTTTGGCGCTGGCGTCCAAGCATGTCTATCGCGCGGCGGGCATTACCAATCCTCGCCGTCAGTTCGATGTGGTCGAGGTGCAGGAGCCCTACTCTTGCTTTGAACTTAGTTATTACGAGAGCCTGGGCCTGTGCCCGCCGGGGCAGGCGGCCGAACTGATCGCGTCGGGGGCGACACAGCTGGATGGCGATATTCCAGTCAACCCCTCCGGCGGCTGCATGGGTGCCAACCCCATCGGCGCAGTAGGTCTGATCCGGCTGATCGAGGCGGCAACCCAGGTGATGGGCCGCAACGAAAGCCATCAGATCAAGGATGCCAAGCTGGCCTTGGTCCAGTCGGGCGGCGGCTGGGCTAATCTGCGCGGCTGTGCCGTCCTCAGCGCTTAAGGGAGAGAAGCGATGTTTGCAGCCCCGGAAACCTATCCGATCGACCTGGCCACCTTTCATTCCGAAATCTCGATGCCTTATAAGCTGACGCCGGGACGCGCAGCGGGCACCTTTCTTGCCGAGATCAAGCACCGCCGCATCGTCGGCTCGCGCTTTGCCTCGGGGCGCATCGTCGCGCCGGCGCAGGATTTCTCCGCCATCGACGGCGAGGAGTTTGCCAGTTTCGTGGAGGCGCCGCATACCGGGGTGCTGACCGGCTTTACCCGCGTGGACGGTCAGGCGATCGGGTTGATCTGCCTCGATGGCTGCGATAATGCCTTTCCGCACAAACTGCTGGCCGATCTGGACGCTCTGCATGTGGGGATGCGCGTGGCCGCACAATGGGACGCGGACGAGGGCGTTCAAACCTCGATCCTCGCCATCAAGGGTTTTGCCCCTGCGCCCGATGCGCCGATGGGCCAGGTTTCGCCGCTGGAAGTGACCGAAGCGCCGATCGAGGTAATCCCCTATTCCATGACCCTGGAATATGAGCATGCCTATGGTCCTTATTATGGTCGCATGTTTGACGAGATCCGCGATCATGGTCGGGTGATGGGCGTGCGCACGTCGGGCGGCGACGATGCTCTGCTGCCCCCGCGCGAGACCGACGACATCACCCACAAGCGCACCGGCACCTGGAAAGCATGCGCTGATACCGGCACGATCCGCGCCTGTTCGATCATCAACATGGCGTTTTTGGGGCAGACCCGCGAGCCACCCTACGTCTATGCCGAAATCGTGCTGGATGGCGCGTCGACCCGCCTGGTCCACATGATCGAGATCGATGACATCGAAACCGCAAAGCTGACCATCAAGCCGGGTACTCGCGTGCGGGCGATCTGGACCAAGGGTGAGCGCAAGGGTTCGTTGTCGGATATTGAGTGCTTCGAGGTTATCGACTGATGTCGCTCTATCGGATCACATCGCTGCGCGTTGGCGAACTGCATCTGCCGCACGGTCAATGCGTGATGCGCGATCCGATACATTGCTGGTTGGTCCGCGGGGAAGTGGATGGCAAGTCGCGTAACATCCTGGTCGATAGCGGTATGGCGGATACGCCAACGATCCAGACCAGGTTGAACGTCAGGAGTGTTGCCGGCGGCCATGCCGGGCTGATAGCCGCGCTGGCGCAGGAATGCCTGAGCCCAACCGACATCGACACCGTGATCCTGACGCATATGCATTTCGATCACGCCGATAATCTCGACCTGTTTCCCAACGCTTGTGTGGTGGTGCAACGCGCCGAGTTGATGGCATCCGTCGATCCAGTCCCGTCCCAGCGCATTTTTTACTGGAAGGCGACGATCGAGAATTTGTTGGCGCGCAAGCGCCCTGCGCAGCTTCGCCTTGTCGACGGGGATACAGAACTGTTTCCCGGTATCAATCTGCTGTTCGTGCCTAGCCATACCGAGGGCATGCAGGTGGTGGTGGTAACCACTGAAAAGGGCCGGGCGGCGCTTGTGTCGGATCTTGGCGACCATTATCGTTATTGGTTTCCGGCTGATCCGCGCGCCACCGCTTCGCCGCAGCGTTCGTTGTCCGGCAATTATATCACCGGCAATATCCGCAGCGAAAGCGAACGGACCTGGCAAAATGCCATGCGCCGGGTGCAGGACAACAGTGATATCGTCGTTCCTGCGCATGATTTCCGCATACCCCGGCAGATTCCTGAACAATGGTTCGCCATTCCTGAATCGACCGCTGGCGACCTGGCGCATGAGCCGTGGGTCGAAACCGATCAGACCTGAGAGAGACCGAGCATGAGCTACGAAGACATCATCTATGAAGTCAGCGAGCGCGTCGCCACGGTGACGCTGAACCGTCCCGACGCGATGAATGCCACTACCGATCGCCTGTATGGCGAATTGCAGGATCTGATCCCCAGGATTGCCGCAGACCCGGATGTGGGCTGCGTGATCCTGACCGGGGCTGGGCGTGCGTTTTGTGCCGGGGCCGATCTCAAGGCCAGTCGCGACGACATTACTCCGATCCAGCGCCGCGCGCGGCATCGCTGGATTCTCAAGGATGTCCTCGAACCACTCTACAAGCTGGAAAAGCCGGTGATTGCTGCGGTAAACGGCGCGGCCGCCGGGGCCGGGGCCAATATCGCGATGGCTTGCGATGTGATCATCGCCAGCGACAAGGCCGGCTTCACGCAAGCTTTTGCAAAGGTAGGACTGGTACCCGATCTTGGCGGTCTGTTTTTTCTGGTCCGTGCGGTCGGGGTCCACAAGGCCAAGGAGCTGTGCTTCACCGCGCGCCGGGTCGATGCCGCCGAGGCGCTGGCGCTGGGCATCGTCAACAAGGTGGTGCCGCATGACGAGCTAATGGCCGAAGCGCGGCTCATGGCTATTCAGATCGCCAATGGCTCGCCCACCGCTATGGCCATGACCAAGCGCCTGCTCAACATGGCACAATCGGCCACTATCGAGCAAATGCTGGAATTTGAAGGCTTCGCCCAGACCGTGGCTTACCTGACACCCGAGTATCGGGAAGGCGTGACCGCTTTCCGCGAAAAACGCGCACCCAATTTCGCTGCTGCGGCTGCGGCTGCCGCCTCGCAGGGATAGGCCAGGGACAGGACCCATGGATTTTAATCTTACTCTGCCGGAACAGCAATTCCGCGAGGAATTGCGCACGTGGCTGGCGGATGCCCTTCCGACAGGTTGGGGTAAAACGTCGTTCGAGCCGGTCGATGAAGAGGAACGCGCCATGTTCCGCATCGCCTGGGAGCAAAAGCTGCATGAAGGCGGTTGGTCGTGCATTGGCTGGCCGCGCGAATTCGGCGGGCGGGGCGCTACGCTCAGCGAACGAGCGATTTTCGCCGAGGAAATGGCCCGTGCCCGCGCGCCGGAGAGCGTCAACCTGATCGGTCACAACCTTGCTGGTCATACTATCATCCACCACGGCACGCCGGCGCAAAAGGCGCGATACCTGCCTGAAATCATCAGTTCCCGCGAGATCTGGTGCCAGGGCTTTTCCGAGCCAGGCGCCGGCTCGGATCTGGCTGCGGTGCGGATGCGGGCCGAGTTGGATGGCGATAAATTCATCGTCAACGGCCAGAAAGTCTGGACTAGCTATGCCCAGTATTCGCACTGGTGCCTGGCACTGGTTCGCACCAGTGATGAGGGGACAAAGCACAAGGGCCTCAGTCTCCTGCTGATCGACATGCACAGCCCCGGTGTGACACTGCGGCCGCTGCGCCAGATTTCAGGAGAGTGCGAGTTTAACGAAACGTTCTTCGACAACGTCGAGGTGCCGGTCGAGAATCTGCTAGGCCCGATGAACGAGGGTTGGCGGATCACCATGACGACGCTGGCTTATGAACGTGGTCCGGAAGATGCTCTGGGCCGCCAGATCCGTTTCCGTCAGGAGCTGGATCAGTTGATCGTCGCGACGGCTGCGCTGAAGCAGGGGGCAAAATGCGCTATCGATGATCCTTTGGTGCGCCAGAAACTGGGGCGTGCTGTGACGGAGGTGGAAATTATCCGCCTCAACTGCCTGCGGGCGCTGAGCCGCTATATGGCTGGTGAAGATCGCGGCTCGGATGTATCGCTTATCAAGTTGTTCTGGAGCCTCGCGGCCCAAAACATGTCTGAAATGGCGGTCGATGTTTTGGGGCCAATGGCGGCGCTTACGGGCGGCGATCCTGCCGCTGTGGCGGGGGGGCGTTTTCAGCTCAGTTGGCTGCAATCGAAAGCCTTTACCATCTATGCCGGATCGTCCGAGATTCAGCGAAACATTATTAGCGAGCGCGTTTTGGGCCTCCCACGCGTTTGATTTCAGGGAGTTTTGGGTGATGATTATCGGGGGTCGTCATGGATTTTGGTTTTAACGAGGAGCAGAAGAGTCTGGGCGACGTTGTGCGCCGGGTTCTAGCGGATTTCCCGTCCCTGCTCGCGCCCGACGGCAGCACCCAGAACGATGCGGCGGTGTGGGACGCGCTGGCTGAATTGGGGCTTTTCGCGCTTGTCGTACCCGAGGCCCGCGGGGGCGTGGGGCTGTTATTGGTCGATATCGCGCTGGCGATCGAGGCGGCGGGTGCTGGGTTGGCACCGCCGCTGGTGGCATCTACCCTGATCGCCACTGATCTGATCGTGCATTTCGGCACCGCTGCGCAGCAGGCAGAACTGCTGCCGCGCATTGCTGCAGGGCAGCTGCGCATCAGTATCGCCACGCAGGAAGCGGGGCAGGGCTACGACCCCGAGATGATCGCCACCAGTATCCGTGACGACCGTATCACCGGCACCAAGCTGTTGGTCGCAGGTGCGCAACAGGCTGATGCCCACCTGGTTCTCACCAATATTGACGGTCAGCCAGGTCTGGCCATCGTCATGAGCGGAGCGCCGGGTGTCGACGTGCAGAGCCAGGAGACGATCGACCCTTCGAGCGGATTGGCTGAACTGCGACTGGATGGGGCCTCGCTGGCCCAAAACGCGCCCTTGGGGCATTCGTCTTCCGAGGCGGTCGCGCGGCTATACGACGTCGCGGCCACGGTCAACGCCGGTATGCAAGCGGGCATCGCCGCGAGAATGCTGGAGATGTCCGTGGAATATGCCCGTACCCGGGTACAGTTTGGCCAGGCGATAGGCGCGTTTCAAGCGATCAAACATCGCTGTGCCGATCTGGCGGTGCGGGTGGATGCGGCACGCACGGTGGCTTACTATGCCTTCTGGTCGGTTTCCGAAAACGCCGCCGATCAATCAAGGGCCAGTTCCATGGCCAAGGCCTATTGCGGTGAGGTGGCGCGTGAAGCCTGCAACGAGACTATCCAGATCCACGGCGGCATGGGCTTTACCTGGGATATGCCGCTGCATCGTTTCTTGCGCCGGGCCAAGGTACTCGATCATGCCTTTGGCACCCCGGAATGGCATTATGAGCGGGTGCTGGCGGAAACGCTGACCGCGGCCCCTGCAAGCGAAAGCCCGCCTCTCCCAGTCGGCAGTGAAAAATAAGGACAGTCATGGGCAAGCAACTGGCGCGTGATCTGCAAATCCTGATCGACCAGTTCAAGCTGGGCGGATGGAAGGAGCTGCGCATCGATAGCGACACGATCAGTCTGCTGCTTTCGACCGACGGTGCGGCAGTTTCGCTGGACGGCGGTGTACCGGTAGCAGCGCCGCCTCCCCTTACGCGCACCACCCCCCTTACGCACACCGCCCCGGGCGCAAGCCCGGCGATCGTGGCTGCGTCAGCCTCGTCTGGCCCGATCGACCCGGCTTGGACCGTGGTGGTCGCGCCCAATCTTGGCACATTCTATCGCTCGCCAAAGCCGGGGTCCGCCCCCTTCGTCGAGGTCGGCCAGAAGGTCGCCGCGCAAACGGAAGTCTGCCTGATCGAGGTGATGAAGCTGTTCACTTCGGTGCAGGCCGGGGTTTCGGGAACGGTTCGACACGTGGCGGTAGCCGATGCCCAACTCGTCGAGGGCGGACAAGCACTGCTCTACATCGAAAGCGAATAATAACCGGCGCCATTCTGTATGGCGCCGCTGAGAGGTTTAAAGCATGGCGCATATCGAATTTCTGGACGAAACCATGCGGGACGGTCAGCAGAGTCTGTGGGGCCTGCGGATGCAAGCCGGGATGGCGTTGCCAGTCTCGCCGTTGCTCGATCGCACGGGGTTCACCACGATCGATCTGACCGGAGGCGGCATGCTGGACGTGCTGACTCGCTATTGTCAGGAAAACTATTGGGAGGGGCTTGATCTGCTGGTTGCCTCCATGCCGAGGACGCCGCTGCGCGCCGGTCTGCGCGCCAATGCCAACGTCAGTTTCGGGATCACCCCGCCCGCGTTAATGGACCTGTGGGTGCGCAGGCTGAGTGCCCATGGCGTGCGATCCTTCTGGATCTATGATGTGCTGCTGGGAACCGACAACATGTTGCGCCTGGCCAAGGTGGCAAAGGAAGCCAACGCCCAAGTTGCCGCGGCGGTCATGTTCGCGCTTTCTCCGGTTCACACCGACGATTATTTCATCGCCAAGGCAAGTATCCTCGCCGCAGACCCCAATGTCGATTCCATCTTGCTTTATGACACGGCTGGGGTGCTGCAGAAGGATCGGATCGAGAAGCTGGTCCCCGCACTGGTCGCAGTTGCCAACGGAAAGCCGATCGAGTTTCACTCGAACAATCTCATGGGCCTGTCGGCCAAGGCCTATCTCGACGCGATCGATTACGGGGTGTCGGTGATTCATACTGCCAGCCGACCGATGGCCAACGGTCCATCGGTGCCCTCGACCGAAATCATGGCGCGCAACATCCAGTTGCGTGGGCACAGCCATGGCCTTGATGAATCTCTGTTCGAGCCTGTTGCCAACCACTTCCGGGCGGTCGGCAATGCTGCGGGCTTCCTGGTCGATCAGTTTGCCGAGTACGACGAATTTTCAATCCAGCACCAGATTCCGGGCGGCATGATGGGCACATTCAAGGCGCAGCTCGCCATGCACAAGATGATGGACAAGCTGCCCGAAGTGCTGGCCGAAGTGGCGGCGGTGCGTCGCGAACTGGGCTATCCCGGAATGGCCACGCCGTTCAGTCAGCTGGTTGGCATCCAGGCGGTTCTCAACGTCGTCACCGGCAAACGTTATGGCACGGTGCCGGCCGAGGTGATCCAGTATGTCGGCGGTTTCTATGGTGAAACGGTGGCGCCGGTCGATGGCGATGTCCTGGACCGGATCATGGCCGCACCACGCGCCGCAGAGGTGCTGGCAAACCCGCCCGAGCAGCCTGGCCTCGCTGAGCTGAAGAAGCAGTACGGCACCGAGGATGAGGACGAGTTGATCTATCGCGCCTTCCTGCCCCAGCCCGACATTGACAAGATGCGCGCCGCCGGCCCGGTAAAGCGGGATTTCCCGCTGCTGTCATCGCCAGAGCTGGAGCAGGTGCGCAAGCTGATGCAGGTGGCAAAATTGCCCGTGATCGAGTTGAAGTCGGCGGGTTTGAACATCAGCCTGCGCGGTTGACAGGCGCTCGGCTTGACCGATGGTTGATTAACTAGGGGCGGTTCGGCAATAGTTCGGCTTCGCCGATCAGCCGCTATTGTGCCAAATACCCACCATCGACGGGGTAATAGGCGCCGGTAATGAAACTTGCCGAGGGTGACGCCAGAAAGCCTACGGCAGCGGCGATCTCTGATGGATCGGCCAGGCGGCCGAGCGGGTGCAGGGCGGCAATCTCGTCAATATTGTTCAGCGTCGCCTGCTGCAGCAGCGGCGTCGTAACATAGCCGGGACCGATGGCGTTGACCCGCAGATTATGTGGTGCGCACTCCAGCGCCACCGCCTTGGTCAGGCCAATCAAGCCATGTTTCGAAGCGACATAGGCCGCAGCCCCCGCTCTGGCGACCGCGCCCATGATCGAGGCGATGTTGACGATCGAACCGCCGCGCGCCTTCATCGCCGTGATCTCGTACTTGATGCAAAGATACTGGCCGTCGAGGTTGATCGACATGACCCGCCGCCAATTTTCCAGCGACAACTCGTCCACGGGGGTGAGCACGAGGGAAATACCGGCGTTGTTTACCGCGATGTCGAGCTGGCCGAAGGTGTCGAGCGCGCATTGGACCATTGCTTTGCAGGATGCTTCCGAAGCAATGTCGGTCTGAACGGCGGCGGCGCGCAGGCCAAGGCTGTCGGCCAGCGCCTGGGCTGCGTCGCCGTTGATATCGGCGATGACCACGTGGGCGCCGGATGCATGGAACAGTCGCACGCAGGCTTCACCGATCCCCGATGCCCCTCCCGTAACCAATGCAACCTTACCTTCAATGCCAAGTGTCATCACATATTTTCCCTTATCGCCGGGTTCTCTGCGGCAAGTTCGTCCAGAAAATCGATAATTGCCTTGTTGACCCGTTTTGGGTGGCTGACGTTCACAGCATGCGGTCCGTGCGGGATCAGCGTTACCCCCCGGGGATCCGGCACCCCCATCGGGGTGCGCAGGCCAAGTTCGTGCGATGTGGCGATATCGGCAAGGCCATGGATGGTTGCGACGGGCATTGTTACCTCTGGCAGCCGATCCCACAATTCGTCGATCGTCATCAGCGCGCCGGTAGCGTCGCGCAGCTGGGTTCTGCTCATCGCATTCCAGACCTTGTGCCAATAGTCGTGATCGACCCCCGGGCCGAGAATGAAGCTGCCCAGGAAATCGAGTTTGCCCTGGTCGGGCCCGTTTTCGATCCAGTCGGCGATCTGTCGCGCGAAGGTGTCATCATCGCCAGCGGGCACAACCCCCGCCTGGGTCGAAAGCTGGACGATGCCGTAAAACCGCTCTGGAGCAAGCAGCGCCGCGCGCATGCCGACGAGCCCGCCCTGGCTCATGCCGACATGGACGATTTTTTCCAACCCCAGGGCATCGCAGAGCGCGAGCATGTCGCGTGCCGAATCCCAGTAATTGAATGGGCCTTCCCAATCGGTGTCGCCATGGCCGCGCGCGTCCCAGGCGATGCAGCGCCAGCGCGACGCGAGCGCGACAAATTGCGGCTCGAACATCGTCCGGTTCATCATATAGCCGTGGCTGAAGACAATGGCGGTGCCGGGGCCGCCACTGTCTTTCAGCGCGACGGCAGGGCCGGTGGGCAAAGTAATTTTCAGCATCCAGTCAACCTGTCGTTTGCGAGGAAAGCTTCAGCTGTTCTTGTTATAACTGTCGATCATGGCCTGCTGCGCGCGGGCAGTAATTTCAGCGCCCTCGTAGCCCGTATTCATCACTTCATCGAAGCTCTTCAGCATCGGTGCATTGGTCCCCCGGAAATAGGGTATTACTTCCTGGGCGAACAGTTGGTGGCTGCGCAGCGTGGCCTTGTGATCGGCCCAGTCGACCCCCATCAGCATCAGGCAGCCGAACCCGCCCGATTTTTCGAGCAGGCGGCGGATCTGGGCGCGGGCCATTTCGGGAGTGCCAATCACGGCAAAGCCCGATTCGTTCAATTGATCGACGGCCTTGTCGTTGTTTGACCAATCGATGCCCAGACCGGGGTTGATGTGTTCGCGGTAATTTTCGATTTTGCAGAAACCATAACGCACGTCATCGCGGGCCTGTTCGAAGGTTTCGGCGATATGCATCGGCGCCAACAGACGCCAGTCCCGGCGATTTGCGACGTGGCCATGCCTGGTCGATTCTGTCTCGACGATGTGCCAGTGCTCAAGCAGCTTTTCAACGCCGACCGGGTTGGTTGCTGCCACCGAGAGCAAGCCCATGCCATATTTGCCCGCAATCAGCGGACCGGACGGGGAAATCACACCGACCGTGGCCATGTCGAAGTTGGTATAGGGCAGCAATTGCAGGCGGGCATCTACCAGGTTGAACCAATCGGTTTTTTTGGTCACGCGCTCACCCTTGAACAGCGGAATGATAACGTCGAGCGCTTCCTGGAGCATCCGGCGGTTATTCATCGGGTCGAGCCCGATCATCTGCGCGTCCTGGACCAGCTGACCGGGGGCCACGCCGAACATCATCCGGCCCCGCGTCATATAGTCGAGCTGGACGATGCGATCCGCCACCATGAAAGGATTGTGGTAAGGAATAGTCACGGCGCCGGTGCCGAGCTTGATGTGCCGGGTGCGCTGGGCGGCAGCGGCAATCATCAGTTCGGGAGTGGCGACCGTTTCCACGCCGCCCGAGTGATGCTCGCCGATCCACACTTCATCGAACCCGAGCCGATCGAGATTCTCGATCACGTCCATATCCTGCTGGAAAGCGGATATTGGATTGAGGTCCGGCCGGTGATAGGGGCCACAGAACAAGCCAAAGCGGAGCGCTTCCTTGATGAATTGCATTGTGCCTTGTCCCTTGTGTGGCCCCGGGGGTAACGATGGCCGTGCCTTGGATTAAGTTGTGTAAAATCGCCGGCAGGGTGCTTTGAGGAGCGATTGCCGGAGGGTCAGATCGCTGAAATGCCACCATCGACCGGATAACAGGCGCCGTTCACATAGCTTGCCGCGTCCGAGAGCAGGAAAGCGGTAACGCGGGCGACTTCTTCCCGGCGCCCGAAGCGGCGGCTGGGAATGATGTTCATTCGCGCCTGCGCCGCCGGCGAGGGGTTGTCGCTATCGCTGCCCATGATCGCATCGATCATGCGCCCGGCGATCGGCCCCGGACAAATCGCGTTGATCCGCAGGCCTTCGGGTCCACTCTCGATCGCTGCGCAACGGGTCAGGCCAATCACCGCGTGCTTGCTGGCAACATACGCGCTCATCCCGGCGGCACCCTTGATACCGGCGGTGCTGGCAAAGTTGACCACCGCGCCGCCCGGCCTGCGCAGCAGCGGCAGGCCGTGTTTGAGACCGAGGTAAACACCGGTCACGTTCACGTCCATCACCTGACGAAACAGCGCAGTGTCAAAGTCGGGCAACGGCGATGGGCGGTGCTCAATTCCTGCACCATTGACCAGCCCGTCCAATGGACCGAGCGCGGCAAAGACCTGCGCCATCTGCGCCTCGTCGGTCACGTCGGCGACATGGCGGGTAAGCATCGCTGCGGTGTCCGGCGAGGCTTCGGCCAGTGCATCCAGCGCCGAGCGATCCCGGTCGATCGCCGAAATTTTGCCGCCCAGTGCAAGCAGCAAGCTGACGATGGCCGCGCCGATATCGCCGGCCGCGCCGACGATGGCGATATGACGGCCGGTGAAATCTACCATCATCTGCTTGGTCATGAACCTTGTTCCATCGTCTTGCCGTGCCCTAAGTTCGTTCAGGTCTGCGAGTTGCCGTCAAAAACCTGATGGTAACGGGCCGCAGCCGCATCGTCGAAAGCGGCATGGCGCTGCGCCTGCTCACGCCAGTCAATCGTCGTATCGGCGTCCTCGCCGGCCGCCAGTTTGCGCAGCTGGTTGAAATAATATGCAATTGCTGACCCCGTATCGGCCAAAGTCTCCTCTTCGGGCGAGGGCAGGCGATCAATCTCGCCGGCCAGCAGCTTGTTCACGAAGGCGGGGTCGATACACAGCGGACGGGCAAGGCCGACCACATCCATCTCGCCTCCGGCCAGCGCAGCCTGCATTGCCAGCCGTGTGCGAAACCCGCCCGTGACCATCAGCGGTACGTTGACCAACGGGCGCAGCCGCTTGGCGAAATCCAGAAAATAGGCTTCGCGCGTTCGGGTGGTAGCCTTTTTTGAACGGCTCAACAATTCGCCGCTCTCGTCCCGGCCAACCATCACTTGCGACTCATAATTGCCGCCTGAAATCTCCAGCAGATCGATGCCCAATTCGCAGAGCCAGCCAACAATCTGACAGGATTCTTCTTCGCTCAGCCCGCCCTTCTGAAAGTCCGAGCTGTTGAGCTTGACGGAAATAGGGAATTCCGCCCCAAGTTCGGCCCGTATCCCCGTGACGACATTAAGTAAAAGCCGGGCGCGACTTTCCAGGCTGCCGCCCCATTGATCATCGCGCCGGTTGCTGATCGGACTCAGGAACTGCGACACAAGGTAGCCATGCGCGGCATGAACCTGAACGCCGGTAAAGCCCGTCTGCTGCGCGACGCGCGCGACGTGTATGAAGCGTTCGCAGATGTTCTCGATCTCGTCACTTGCCAACGCGCGAGCTTCTTGCGGTGCATCGCCCGCAGGCCAGGCCGAGGGCGCAACAAAGCGCTCTGAACCGCAGCCGGCCTGGCGGCCGGGATGATTGATCTGCATCCAGATATGGGTCCCGTCGCGCTTTCCCGCTTTGGCGTAAGCGGCAAGCTCTTCAAATCCGCCGTTGCCGTCAATCGCCACATTGCCTGGTCGCTCCAGGAAACGGCGATCGACTTGCACATTGCCGGTCAGCAACATGCCCGCGCCGCCGTCGGCCCAACGGTCATAGAGCCGCCCGTGCGCGTGGGTCGCCTGATTGACCGAATTGGCGACACCTTCGGTCATCGCGGCCTTGGCAATGCGATTTTTGAGCGTCGCGCCGCAGCGCAGAACCAGGGCGTCCGTTAATTGTACAGCCATTCCATCCCGTCCGCATCTTATTGATCTTGCAGCCTTGACCTTCTGCGGCTGCAAGCGTGCAAGTGCACTCTTCCGAAATATAATCGGAATATCACGTTACTGTCAATGGGATCTCATCCCGAAAACCCCCACATTTTCTTGCCTAAAGGGGCATAATTCAGGCGTCTATTGATCGCTATAACTAGACTTATTCAATGCTTTAAGTTGATCCGTTGCCAGGCTCGGGCGAAAGGTCCCCAGGCCCAGCCGGACCGCCTTGCAAAAGGTGACTTTTGTTTGGTATAGAAGTGGTGAAATTGAGCTTCCGTCCCGGAAATGGGGCAAAGGAGCCTATGGGAGAAGTCCTATGCCGAGCAATACTCCACAGAAGCGGACGTCGCTTGTCCTTGTAATCCTTGCTGCACTCGTCATTTTGATATGTGGCGTCACGCTACTGATTGGCGGAATTCGGCTGCTTATTCTTGGCGGTTCCTGCTATTATGGAATTGCGGGCGGCGCGCTGACAATTGTCGCGGTGTTGCTGTGGCGAAGGCGGGCGGAGGCTGCGTGGCTGTACCTCGCCCTGCTGGGTGCGACCTGGGCGTGGGCCGTGTGGGAAACTGGCGGCAATGGCTGGGCGCTGATTCCGCGGGTCGCCTTTCTGACCGGTCTTGGCCTCGTGTTTTTGCTGCCCCCGGTTGTGCGGCAACTGGGCTACGACCGTCATACGCGTTTGGCGTCGAGGGTGTTGTTCGGTGTGCTCGCTGCGGGCGCGATGGTGATGGCAGG
>JAYUBN010000127.1:0-38670 GCA_043740855.1 Sphingomonadales bacterium
GGAACCTGCCTGACCGTCGTCGATCGTGGCGGCAGTGCTGGCGATGCCTGGTTCGCGGTGGATATTTCGGGCGAAACCATCAGCCGCACCGTGCCAGGCCGCTGGCAGACGGGACAGCGCATCAACCTGGAGCCCGCGCTGAAACTGGGCGACGAGCTAGGTGGCCATATCGTCACCGGGCACGTCGATGGCGTGGGCGAGATCGTGAACGTCAGCCCGGTGGGCGAATCGCTTCGCATCGACATCGCCGCCCCGCATGAACTGGCTCCGTATCTTGCGGCAAAGGGGTCGATCACCGTCGATGGCGTCTCGCTCACCGTCAACGAAGTCGCCGACCAGAGCGACGGCAGTTGCCACTTCGCGCTCAACATTATCCCGCATACCGCCGAAGTGACGACGCTGGGTACGCTGGCACCGGGCGACAAGGTCAATCTGGAAATCGACGTGCTGGCGCGGTATCTGATGCGCATGCAAAGTTTGCGGAACTTGTCACAAAATTGACAAATTGCTTGTCTGCATCATCCCGCACCGGCTAGCTAAAGTCCCAATTCCCGCTGGAGGGGCAAGCGATCCGATTTAACCCGCGCGATGTGCTGACCGGGATTTCCGTTGCCGGGCTGATGTTGCCCGAAGCGGTGGCTTATGCCGGCATTGCCGGGCTGGCACCAGGCCGGGCGCTGGCGGCGGGGATCGCTGGCGGGTTGGCCTATTCGCTGGTGGGGCGCAGCCGTTTTGCGGTGCTTTCGGCGACATCCTCGTCCGCTGCCATTCTCGCCGCCTCCATTGCCAGTTTGGGCGTCGGGTCAATCGCCGACCCGGTGGCAAGCGCTGCGTCCGAGCCCGCCCGGGCTGCGCTGGCAGCGGCGATGGTGGTTCTGGTCGGGGTGATCTTTCTGGGCCTTTCGCTGTTTCGGCTGGGCGGTCTGTCGGGTTTTATCTCGCGCCCGGTGCTGCGCGGCTTTGCCTTCGGCTTGGCCGCCACCATCATCATCAAACAATTGCCGCGCTTGCTGGGGGTGCAAAGCACGGGTGGTCCGATATGGGACATACTGGCCGGGCTGGCGACGGCGCTGCCTCGTTGGAACTGGCCGAGCCTGCTGCTGGGCGGTGCGGCGCTGGGGGCGCTGATCGGGTTTCGGCGTGTACCGCAGTGGCCCGGCGCATTACTGGTGATCCTTGCCGGGATCGCGCTGGGTGTGTTTGCGCGCCCCGAAAGCTGGGGTATCGCGCTCGCCGGCTCGGTCTCGCTGATTATGCCCGCATGGCAATTTCCGCCGTTGGCCCTGTGGCCCCGGCTAGCCCAGTTGGCGCTGCCGATCGCGCTGATCCTGTTTGCCGAGAGTTGGGGTACGATGCGCGGATTGGCGCTCAAGCATGGCAATCCGCTCGATGCCAATCGCGAACTCGGCGCGATCGGTATTGCCAATTTCGCCGCCGCCCTGGTTCAGGGCATGCCGGTCGGCGCGGGTTTTTCGGCCGGATCGGCCAACGAAGCGGCTGGTGCGCAGAGCCGCTTTGCTGCAGTTGCTGCCGCGCTGGCACTGTTGGCATTGGCGCTATTCGCCTCGCGCTGGATTGCCCGTATTCCCGAGCCGGTACTGGCCGCCGTGGTGATCGCCGCGCTCACCCATGCGCTCAGCCTTGACCCGATCCTGCGCTTGTTCCGCATCCGTCGCGATCAATGGGTGGTGGTCGGCGCGGCGCTGGGCGTGCTGCTGCTGGGCGTCCTCAATGGCATGCTGGCGGCCATCGCGCTATCGGTCGCGCTGCTGCTGTACGATTTTTCGAGGCCGTCGATCAGCGAGTTGGGCAGAGTTGCCGATAGTAGCGATTTCGTCGATCTGGCCCGCCACGATGACGCCAAGCGCGTACCCGGCCTCGGCATTTATCGCCCCAACGCGCCGCTGTTCTTCGCCAACGCCGAAAGTGCCCTGCGCGCCATAAATGCCCGGATTCGCACCGGCAACGCCGCCACCGTGGTGCTCAGCCTCGAGGAAAGCAACGACCTCGACAGCACCGCGCTAGAGGCATTGGGCGAATTCGCCCAGGCCCTGGCCCATGACGGAAGGTGCCTGATCCTGGCGCGCACCCATGACGCCGTGCGCGACCTTCTGACCCGCGCCGGCCTGACCGAACTGGCGGCAAGCGGCACCTTCAGCGTGGCCGATGCCGTCAAAGCGTACAACGCGAGGGGCTTACCTAAACTGCAATAAATCCACTCAACTGCGGAGACCTGCCATGGCCATGACCCATTCGATCGAGCCCATCCTGCATCCCATAAATATCAAGGCGCTGCGCCCCACACAAATGACCTTGGGCATCCGCGAGGTAGATCGCAAGCGGGCCGCCTGGCGCGAACGCAAGGCGCAGGCCAGCGGTGAATTTCTGGGCAACCACATGATTCCGGCCGTGCTGGGGCCGGGCAAAACCTTTTGGTTGATCGACCACCACCATCTGGCGCGCGCGCTGCTTGACGAAGGCGTAGAGCAGGTGCTGGTTTCGGTCGTCGCAAAGCTTGGGCATCTACCCAAAAAACGGTTTTTTGCATTCATGGCCAGCCATAACTGGCTGCACCCCTATGACGTCGAAGGCAAACCCCGTGACTGGGACGATTTGCCGCGCCATGTCGGCAAGATGGCTGATGACCCCTATCGCTCGCTCGCCGGCGAAGTCCGCATCGGCGGCGGCTATGCCAAGACCGAGACGCCTTATACCGAATTTCTTTGGGCCGATTTCTTCCGCGACCGCATCGCCCCGCACAAGGTCAGCGAGCAGTTCGAAAAATCTCTGACCAAGGCGCTGAAGCTGTCACGGAGCAAAGCCGCCGCTTATCTGCCGGGCTTTGCCGGGCCGCAGGAAAATGGGGATTAGCGAACGAGAGGTTTCAAGCGCATTTGCAAAGTGCAATTCGCTCCGTGGACCCGCCGACGGCGGCGATTACCCACGCCGGCCAAATGCCCGCCCACGCGAACGGCTGGCAGTTCAGGGCAACTGCACGCCGACCGCGGTCAACAACGCCAGTATCACCCCGCAACTGGCCAAGCTGCCAGCCACCCACATCACGCGCGTGCTCATCGTGATCATCGCGATCGACAGCAACACGATGGCGACCTGCAATGCAGTTTCGCCAAACTCATAGCCTTCGCTGGCGATGGCCCGTTCCCGGCTGATCTGGCGCTGCCGCGATCCCGCCGCCTGCAACTGGCCGATACTATGGCCCGCTTTGTCCGGCTGGCGCAGGCGGGTCGCCTCGCCCAATTCAGCCGCGCGCGTTTCGCTTTCCAGCCCCGGCATCCGCGATGCGGCCAGCAGCACCGTCTGGCGCACGATCTTGGCCTGCATATAGGCGAAATTGTCCGACGCCTCGATCGATGACAACATGCTCTCGCGCTGGGCACTGGCCGCAGCGGTATGCACAATTGCCAACAACACGGCGAACATACCAACCAGCACCGAAGCGCGATCGCGAAATTTCCGCTCCTGGCTTTTTTCGCGGTGTTCAGCGATTTCATGCCGAACCTCGCTTTTTTCCAGCGCTTCCTCGATCAGTTCGTGGGCATCAGCGGCTTCCATCGGAACCTCTTCTTTGTAGTCGCAGTATTCTTCCCCCCCGCTTGCGGGAAAGGAACAAGTCAGTCAGCGTTCAAGCCGCCTGCCGGGCCCGATCGGTCGCCTCCAGATTCAGCATCTCTGCCAGCAAAAACGCCAGCTCGATCGACTGCGCCGCGTTCAGACGCGGATCGCAATGGGTATGGTAGCGGTCGGCCAGCGTGTCATTGGTGATGTCGATCAGGCCACCGGTGCATTCGGTAACGTCCTGCCCGGTCATCTCGATATGGATGCCACCGGCGTGGGTGCCTTCGGCGCGATGCACCGCAAAGAAGCCGCGCACTTCGCCCAGGATGCGCGCGAACGGGCGAGTTTTATAGCCACTGCTGGTCTTGATGATATTGCCATGCATCGGATCGCACGACCATACCACGGTATGCCCCTCGCGCTGCACGGCGCGCACCAGCGGCGGCAGGCCAGCCTCGACCTTGTCATCGCCAAAACGGCTGATCAGCGTGATCCGGCCTGGCTCGCGCGCCGGGTTCAGCGTGTCGAGCAGCTTGAGCAGCGCATCGGGCGCCAGGCTAGGGCCGCATTTAATGCCGATCGGATTGCCGACGCCGCGCAGGAATTCGACATGTGCCGAGCCTTCAAAACGGGTGCGATCGCCAATCCACAGCATGTGGGCGGAACAATCGTACCAGTCGCCGGTCAGCGAATCGCGGCGCGTCAGTGCCTGCTCATAGGGCAGCAGCAGTGCCTCGTGACTGGTGTAGAAATTGGTGCCCTGCAATTGCGGCACAGTCATCGGATCGACGCCGCAAGCCGCCATGAAATCCAGCGCTTCGCCGATGCGGTCCGCCGTGTCGGCAAATTTCTCGGTCCACGGGCTACGCGCGATATGGTCGAGGGTCCAGCGGTGGACCTGTCGCAGATTCGCATAACCGCCAGTTGAAAATGCGCGCAACAGATTGAGCGTCGAGGCTGACTGGCTGTAGGCTTGCAGCATCCGCTGGGGATCGTTGCGACGTCTCTCAGGCTCGAATTCGATGCCGTTGATGATATCGCCAAGGTAGCTCGGCAGTTCGACACCGCCTAGCGTTTCGGTCGGCGCAGAGCGCGGCTTGGCGAACTGCCCGGCCATCCGGCCCAGCTTGATCACCGGTTGCTTGCTGGCGAAGGTCAGCACCACCGCCATTTGCAGCAACACGCGAAAAGTGTCGCGGATGTTGTCCGGGTGGAATTCGGCAAAACTTTCTGCGCAATCTCCCCCCTGCAACAGGAAACCCTTGCCCGCTGCAACATTGGCCAGATCGGCTTTCAGCGCGCGTGCTTCCCCGGCAAAGACCAGCGGCGGGAACCGGGCCAGCGTCGTTTCCACCCGCCCAAGTTCTGCGGCATCTTCATACACCGGCAGATGGCGGGCTTCCGCCACCTTCCAGCTTTCGGGGGTCCACGACGACAGACTAGCCACGGCTTATGCTCCTTTTACGTAGCGGCGCCTTACTCCGGTGGGGTGCGGAATGCAAAGCTGCCGCTTCCAGCCCCCTCTCTTTCAGGGGAGAGGGTTGAGAGAGTGGTCTTTCGTCGAGGCAACGCCCAGTGGCTGGGCCCCACCCCAACCCCTCCTTAAAGGGGAGGGGCTGTAGTAGGCTCGGGCAACACCTCGATCCTGTAAGCCTTGTTCTGCACCAGATATTTCTGGGCGAGCGCTTGCATGGCCGCTGCCGTAGTCTCAGTCGAATCGGTCATTACCGTGGTCAGCCCGTGATAGCGCCGCGGGTCCTGCGACGCTCCCTCCAGCTGCCACATGAAAAAGCCGGTGCCGGTCGAGGCGCGATTAAGTTGTTGGCGCAGCGGCTCGAGTACCAGCGCCAGCTCATCTGCGCCGGGCGGATGAGCCGCAAGGTCGGCGGCGATCCGATCGACCACGGTGAAGAAACGCGGCGCATTTTCCGGCTGCAATTGCGCCATGGCGGTAATGGTGCCGCCATTGGCCAGATCCAGCGGCCAGCTCGACGACACCTGCGGCGCATAACTGGCGCCCAGCTTCTCGCGGATCGCCAACAATAGCCGGTTGGAAAACACCTGCGCCAGAATATCGAGTTGCCGCGACTCGCGCAGGCCGGCCTCGCCGCCGCCCGTGGGCCACGTCACCACGACCGCCGCCTGGTTGGCATCGCCATGGTGATGCAGCACCAATGGCGCGGGAGCAGGCGCGGGAAACCGCATGGTGGCGGGCGGCAGGGGCGCCTCGCTGCGTGGCGCCAGCGCGCCAAACGTGCGCGTCAGCGCAGCGATAGTGGCATCGCGATCAACATCGCCATAAACCTGTACTTCAACCGGGCCCGACGCCAGAATCGGTGCCCACACCTTGCGGAACCCTTCGGGCGTGGCCGCTGCCAGTTCACTGGCCGAAGGCGGTCGAAAGCGCGGATCGCGGGCGCGCTGAAGATAGCGCAGGTCGCGCTGAAGCACACCGTCGGGCGAGGCTTCGGCAGCATCATATTGCAGCCCGGCAACCGCCTTGGCCCGTTGGACCGGCGCGGCGTCCCAACGCGGGTTGGCCAGCTTGGCGGCAAACAGATACAGCTGATCGGCCAGATCCTCGCGCCGTGTATCCCCGGAAAACTGGAAGGCGCCATCGCCGATGGTGAACTGATAACCCATCTTGCGGCCGGTCGAGACGCGGTCCAGTTCCTCCTGGCCAAGCTTGCCTTCGCCCGACCCGACCAGCGCCATCTGGCCAAGCGCGATATAGGGCGCATCGGCCGCCGCAAAGGCGCTGTAGCCCGCACCGAACCGTACTTTAACCGCCGCTCGTCCCGGATCGTCCGGCGTCGGCCACAGCAGCACCTTGACACCATTGGCAAAGTTGAACTGTTCGATGCCAGACAGGCCGGTAGGGAACGCCTTGACCAGCTTGCCGGGCTTGCCGATCGGCGGCAGGTCGGCAAAGCCGATTGCCTTGCCATCGGGTCGACCGCGCGCATCGGGCTGTACCGGCGCCAGCAGCGCGGCGCGCAGGCTGTCGGGATTCGCCTCGCCAGCAGCGGGTGTCACGTAGAGTGCGTGGATTGCGGTCCCGGAAAATAGCGCCTTGGTATGATCCAGCACCGCTTGCGGCGAAATCATCGGGATCGATTTGCGAAAAATGTCCAGCACCACTTCGGGCGCGGCGACAGTTTCATGAATATCCAGCGCCTGCACAAGCTCGTCCGCCAGCCTTCCGCCCGGCGCCAGCGTGCGTTGCTGGACCAGCGAAACGAAAGTGACGTCGATTTCAGCCACTTCGCGCGCGATGTCCTGCGGGCTTGGTGGTCGGGTTACCGCGTCGGCAATCACCTTGCGCACTTCGCGTAGCGCGACCGGCCATTTGGCATCGAGCGGCGCGATGCTGACGAACGTGCCATCGATC
Organism: Sphingomonadales bacterium; assembly: GCA_043740855.1. GTDB lineage: Bacteria > Pseudomonadota > Alphaproteobacteria > Sphingomonadales > Sphingomonadaceae > Novosphingobium. The sequence goes on from JAYUBN010000127.1 coordinate 6,968, forward strand.
GAGCGGCTGACGTTGTCCTGCGACACCTGTGCGCTGAGATATTCCCCGCCGGCGCGGGCGCGATATTCCAGTCGGCGATTGATGATCGCCTGCGCCACCTGATCGATCATCAGACCTTCGTTATAGATCACGGTGTCGTGCTTTTCATGCCAGGGCCGGGCGACGACATAGGTCAGGGTGCGCGGCAGTTCGGGCACGACCATCACCCGGGCTTCGCCAACCGGATTGGCAGGGTCGCTGCCCGCCGGAGCCGTCGGGTGCCCGAAATCGGGAATGGGCGTGCGCGGGCCAACATTTTTCCAGTCGCCGAACCACTTTTGAATCAGTGCTGCCAGCAAGGCCGGATCAGCATCGCCCGAGGCAATGATCGCGGCGTTTTCCGGACGATACCAGCGATCATGAAAGGCCCGCACCATTTCCTGATGCGCGCCCTGGATCGTCTCGACCGACCCGATCGTGGCATGGTCGGCCAGCGGCTGGCCGGCGAACAGCACCTGGCGCGTGGCATCCATGACGCGTTCGCCTGCACCGCCGTGCTCGCGCTTTTCGGCCAGCACGATCGGTTCCTCGGTGCGAATATCGCTTTCGGAAAGTGTCGGCGCGATCATCATTCCCGACAGCAATTTAAAACTTTCGTCGAGTCCCACCGGATTGGCATCGGGCAGGTCGACCTTGAAATTGGTCATGGTTGGCGAGGTTTCGGCGTTGGTGTCAGTGCCGAATGTCGCGCCCAGCCGCTGCCACGTAGGAATAGCCTGCGCCTCACCCAAATATCGCGACTGGCGAAACACCAGATGTTCGAGCAGATGCGCAAAGCCGGCTTCCTGCGGTTGCTCGTAGAGCGAGCCGACATCCATGCGAATGCGGATCGACACCTGCCCCGGCGGCACCCCGTTTTTACGCACTGCCCACCGCAAACCATTGGGCAAGGTGCCAAAAAACCATTCCTTGTCGTGCGGAATATCACTGCCCCGATAAAGCCAGGGATCGTTCTGGGGCGGCAGGGGTGGCAACACGGCGGGTGTAGCCGGCGCACCCGCAACAGCCGGCACGGATGAAGCCGCCACCGCAAGGGGCGCCACGACGATCGCTGTCACGCTCAGGGGCAGGGCAAGAACGAAATCGCGAACGGCGCGCAGGTAAGGGCTCATGGAGATCCTATAAAAGCCCCGCCGATTAAGGGCGGGTGAATAGCAGCCCGGGAAATCAAGTGAAAGCGCAAGAGATGTTCGCGCTTCCTATCCGCCCCGGGTCACCGGGATCAGCGCCCCGGTGATCGCGCGAGCGGCGGGCGATGCCAGGAACAGGATGACATCGGCAATCGCTGCGGGCTGTACCCAGCCCAAAAAATCGGCATCGGGCATGTCGGCGCGATTGGCCGGGGTGTCGATAATGCTGGGCAGCACGGCGTTGACGGTCACCCCGCGCCCCGCCAGTTCCTCGGCCAGCGCCTCGGTCAGCCGGTGAACCCCCGATTTGGCAGCAGCATAGGCGCCCATGCCCATCCCCGCCTTGATCGCCGCGCCAGCGCCAATGTTGATGATGCGGCTTCCATGCGACTTGGTACTGCCCTTGACGAGGTTCGGCAAGGCGAGCTGGGTAATGGTGGCATTGCTGGTCAGGTTCATTGCCTGCATTTTTGCCCAGCTTTGCAGGCTGCCGCCCTCCAGCGTTTCCCAGATAAAGCCGCCAGCTATGTTGACCAGGACGTCGATCCCGCCCTGCGCCGCGATCACCTTGTCGAGCGCTGTCGATGTCACCGCAGCGTCGGTCAGATCCACACCGCCCAGATCCAGCCCACCGGGGATCGCCTCACGCGGTGCAGCAGCAAAGTCGATCCGCGCCACCTTGTCGCCCGCTGCCGCAAACGCCTGCGCCACGGCCTGGCCCAGAATGCCAAAACCGCCGGTTACGATAATCGAACGTGTCATCTGATCGGCTCCTTTGCGGCGGTGGTATGCGCCGGGTAAAAACGAGGCAAGTAAAGTATGAGTACGGAGCAGGCCTTGACCCCGCGCGCGCCGCGCTTACATGCACGTTTATGTATATTGAAACCGAAACCACTCCCAATCCCGCCGCACTGAAATTTCTGCCGGGGCGGCAAGTGATGGTCACCGGCACCCGCGAATTTACCGATGAAGAACAGGCGGAGGCGTCGCCTTTGGCGGAGGCGCTATTTAATCTGGGCGACGTATCAGGTGTGCTGTTCGGACGCGATTTCATAGCCGTTACCGCCGGCGCCGGGGTCGATTGGACCCCGCTCAAGCCGCAAGTGGTGGCGATCCTGCTCGACCATTTTGTGTCGGAGGCGCCGCTGTTCGCAGCCGGAAACGCTGCCGCAATTGCCGTTCTCGCCGACTCCGCTGACAGCTACGATGACGATCCGGCAGATATCGATATTACTGACCAGATCCGCGAATTGATCGAGACCCGCGTTCGCCCGGCGGTCGCCAATGATGGTGGCGATGTCGCGTACCAGGGCTTTCGCGAAGGCGTGGTCTATCTGTCGATGCAGGGCGCCTGCTCGGGCTGCCCCTCGTCAGCCGCCACGCTGAAGAACGGCATCGAAAGCCTGATCCGGCATTATGTTCCCGAAGTGAACGAAGTTCGCGCAGTCTGAGTGGTTCGTTACCCGGCGCGATGACCACGACCCTTGCCATCGAATGTAGCACCGAGGCCTGCTCGGTCGCGTTTTTTGCCCAGGACCAGCTGGTCGCGGGCGACTGGCGGATGTTGGGGCGCGGCCATGCCGAGGCGCTGGTACCAATGATTGCCGCGCTGCCCGGTCGCGGACGTGCGACGCGCATTGTAGTCGGACTGGGTCCCGGCAGCTTTACCGGCATACGCATCGGATTGGCCGCCGCCCGTGCGCTGGCATTAGCCTGGCAAGTCCCGGTCGAGGGCTATCCTACGCTGGTGCTGGTCGCGGCTATGGCGCGAGCTGCTCGCGGCGCGCAACCGGTGCTGGTGGTTATGACAGGGGGCCATGGTCAGTGGTTTACCCAGGGTTTTGGCCGTGACGGTTTTGCGGAGGAAGGCGGCGCGACGAAAAGCGGGGCGGACGCGGCACTGGCCTCCCTCTCCCCGGCAGATGCGGCACGGCGGGTGCAACGGCTTGTGGCCGGCAGCCAGGCTGAAGCGCTGGTCACGCTTCGGGGCAGCGGAGAGGCGCTGCCCCTGTGGCCCGACGCGCGCAAACTGGCGCTCCTCCCCCCGCGATCGATCAGCTTCGACCTCACCCCCCTGTACGGTCGGCCTCCTGACGCCAAGCTGCCCGACAGGCAAAACCCATCCGTTCAACCCGGTAAGTTCACCAGCGTCTGACGATGGCCATGCGCGCGCCTATGCCAGACGACGATATTGACCGGATCATGGCCGTGATGGCGACAGCGTTCGACCCCAATTATAATGAAGCCTGGACCCGAGCCCAGGTTTTGAGCGCATTACTTATCGGAAATTGCCATTATCAATTGATTGCTGCCGATGGCACAAGACCAGACGAAGGCGAACGCGTGGCCGGGTTCGCGCTGCTGCGCACAGCCTGCGATGAAGAAGAATTGTTGCTGCTGGCCGTCGATCCGGAACTTCGCCGACGCGGGCTCGGCGCGAAACTGCTGGATTGGGTTAAAGAGGACTCCAAGACACGTGGCATTAACCGAATTTTGCTAGAGATGCGGCAGGACAATAGCGCCGAAGCCCTCTACTTCGCTCAACATTTTGAACGCATTGGCAGACGTCCGAATTACTATCGCAATCGAAATGGTGGCTGTATCGATGCGGTTACATTTTCCTGTACCTTGGATTAACAAGCGCTTGGGGCCACCAGGATACAATATAAAGGTCCATTACCTCCAGACTGGGGTTACTTATGGCTTGAACTATCGCCATAAATGGTTCAATAGAGGGTCGATGTAGGCAGGAACCTTCCTCCCGACATATTTACCCCACCATACCTAAGGCCGAACAATAACTATCGGCCAACGGCCGAAAACACGGGTCGTGTGAAAGAAGGAAATTTTATGGAAAACGCCATGAGCGATCTAAACGAAACGCTCGTCACTCTGACGTCGGACATCGTCGCGGCACATGTCAGCAACAACGATGTCACGGTAACCGATCTGCCGATGCTGATCAGTAACGTCTATGGCGCGCTGGCTGGATTAGGCAAAGCGGCGCCTGTTGCCGAAGCGGCCCCGCCGAAGCCAGCCGTGTCGATCCGTTCTTCTGTTCGGCCGGACAAGATCGTGTGCCTCGATTGCGGCATGGAGCTTAAAATGCTCAAGCGCCATTTGATGACGCACCACACGCTGTCTCCGGACCAGTATCGGGCGCGTTGGAACCTGGGCTCTGATTACCCCCTTGTCGCGCCAGAGTATGCCGAAAAGCGTCGTGATCTCGCCAAGAAGATCGGCCTCGGCCGCAAGCCCGGTGCGCGTCGCGGACGCAAGCCCAAGGCAGCCTGAGCTTTCGCTGAGGTTGTAAATTCGCTCCGCCGGGTTTAGGATATGGAGTGATATTTCGGTTCTCGGAATGTCTTCGATTTTCTTTTTGGCAAATTTCGCATCAAACTTCAGAGTCTCTCTTGTTCAAAGTGAACCGGAGAGACTCTAGAAATCTATTGTTTTACCGTGATTTTTTAGCCGCCAGATAAACGCATCTGGCCAGAGTTCACTTTAAGGTCCGGCAGGGCGTTTCTTTTCAGGATATTGGGTGTGCATCAGCCGATCGACATCGAAGCGCTGTGCACCCAACGCGGCTTGCGGATCACCGAACAGCGGCGCGTCATCGCCCGCGTGTTGTCGGAAAGCCAAGATCACCCCGATGTCGACAAGCTGCACGTGCGCGCTGCGGCCATCGACCCCGGCATTTCTATCGCCACGGTCTATCGGACGGTGCGCTTGTTCGAGGAAGCGGGTATTCTCGAACGTCATGATTTCGGTGATGGCCGCGCCCGCTATGAGGCCGCACCCGAAGCGCATCACGATCACATGATCGACGTCGAAAGCGGCACGGTCATCGAATTCGTCGATCCCGAACTCGAAGCACTGCAACGCCAGATCGCCGAACGGCTGGGCTATCGCCTGGTCGATCACCGGCTGGAGCTGTTTGGCGTGCGGCTCGACCGCGACACAGCAGCAGGCCAGCCCAAGACGAAAGAGTGAGCGCGCAAGGCAAGCGGTTGTTTACCTGTTGCCGCGCCACGCTGCGGATCATCGGTCGACTCACCGCCATGGCCGGTTTGCTGGCAGCTTGCGTGGCCCTGTTCTACCTCTGGAAATTGTTCCCGGCCCGCAATCCGTGGCCGCGACGGTTTCTCGCCGGAATCGCCGGCATTGCTGGCGTCCGCATCCGCACCACGGGCACGCTGGCCCCGGGGCGGCGGCTCATTCTAGCCAATCACGTCAGCTGGATCGACGTCCCCGCGTTGGCGGCGACGGCCGGCTCGGCTTTCGTGGCGCATGACGGCCTGGCCGGCGTCCCTTTGCTGAGATGGCTGTGCGCAATGAACGACACCGTTTTTATCGCGCGGCACGATCGCGCCAGCATCGGCGGCCAAATTGATGCGCTGCGCGCTGCACTGGCCGACAAGCACACCATCACCGTCTTTCCAGAAGGCACGACAAGCGACGGCAGGGCGTTGCTGCCCTTCAAAAGCGCGCTGCTGGCCGCACTCGACCCCATGGCGGGGGGCATTGCCGTGCAACCGGTCTGGCTGGACTATGGCGCGCAGACTTCCGCCATCGCGTGGGTAGCCCAGGAGCCCGGTATGGCCAACTTCAAGCGCATACTGGCCCGCGCCAGGCCGGTGGACTTGACCATCCATTTCCTCGAACCACTGGCCGAGCAAGCTTTGGCGGATCGCAAATCGATGGCAACGGCGGCCAGTCAGGCGATTACTGAGGCCATGACGTGTTTTCGGACACCCCTTCAAAACCTCCCGCGATTATCGTAAGGGCTGCCGATCATGGACAAAACCCCGCAGACTTATCGCGTCAAAAGCTTCGGCTGCCAAATGAACGTCTATGATGGCGAACGCATGTCCGAGCTGCTCGATACGACGGGACTTACGGCTGCCGCCGAGGGAACCGATGCAGATGTGGTGGTGCTTAACACCTGCCACATCCGCGAACAGGCGGTGGAGAAGGTCTATTCCGACATCGGCCGATTGCGGCGTCGGGATGGGACGTTGCCGCTGATCGCCGTCGCCGGTTGCGTCGCGCAAGCCGAGGGCGAGGAGATCATGCGCCGCGCGCCGTCGGTGAAGTTGGTGGTCGGTCCACAAGCTTATCACCGCCTGCCCGCGATGCTGGCCCGCGCGAGCCAGGGCGAGCGCGTGACGGACACCGACATGCCCGCAGCGACCAAATTCGATGTACTGCCGCCGCGCCGCAAGGTCGGTCCCACGGCCTTTCTCACGGTGCAGGAAGGTTGCGACAAATTCTGCACCTATTGCGTCGTGCCATATACACGCGGCGCCGAAATATCGCGTTCATTTATATCGCTGATGGCTGAAGCACAGAAATTGCTGGAGGCTGGCGCGTGCGAAATCACGCTACTGGGCCAGAACGTCAATGCCTGGACGGGCACGGATGCCCAAGGCCGTGCCATCGGTCTGGACGGACTTATTCGCGCGCTCGCCAGCCTGCCCGATCTCGTCCGGTTGCGGTACACCACCAGCCACCCCAACGACATGAGTGACGGCCTGATCGCGGCGCATGGCGACGTCGAAAAGCTCATGCCGTTCCTGCATCTGCCGGTGCAATCGGGCAGCGACCGGGTGCTGCGCGCGATGAACCGCAGCCACACCGTGGACAGCTATCTGCGTTTGCTGGAGCGCGTCCGCACGGTCAGGCCGGATATCGCTTTGTCAGGAGACTTCATCGTCGGCTTTCCCGGTGAAACCGATGCCGAATTCGTGGAAACACTGGATCTGATCGATGCGGTTGGCTTCGCACAGGCCTACAGTTTCAAATACAGCCCCCGACCAGGCACGCCCGCTGCGGATATGGCCGGGCAAATCGCCTTGCCGGTGATGGACGAAAGGCTGCAACGCCTGCAGGCGCACGTCAATCGCGGCCAAATTGCCTTCAACGAACAGTCGGTGGGCCGCACCTGCGATGTGTTGATCGAACGACGCGGCAAATTGCCCGGGCAATGGCTGGGAAAATCGCCGTGGCTGCAATCGGTGCATGTCATCGGCGATGCGGCGATCGGCGATCTCGTGCGCGTCGAACTGGTCGCCGGCTATGCCAATTCGCTCGCCGGACGACTGCTGCCCAAAGCTATTTGAACACCAAAAAACTTTTCCACCGTCGCATCGTCCGGTGTCGCTTGTTTGGCCGGATTGCGGCCTTATCTTTCAACTGGGAATCGAAGTTACTCCCAGTTGAAAGGAGCGCATGACCCGGAAGACAACCCGCGCCCATGATTTGGCGCATTATTCGCCCCTGGCCCCCCGCCGCGATGAGAATCGCCGGTCGCGAGCCGAAATCGAATTTGACGAACCCGCAGTGTTGGCTGCGGTATTCGGTCAGTTCGATGCCAATCTGGTCCTGATCGAAAGCCGGCTGGGGGTGTTCATCGCCGCCCGTGGCAATCGCATCCAGATCGAAGGGCCGGAAGATGAGGTTGCGCGAGCCAAGGAGGTCTTGAAAGGGCTGCAAAACCGGCTGCTAGCAGGACACGACATAGATGCGGGCGCGGTCGAATCGCTGATCGCGATGTCGAACGAACCGCTGCTGGAAGGGATCATCGTCGGCGACCGTGAGGCGCCGCCAATCATGATCCGCACCCGGCGCAAGACCATCGTCCCGCGTTCCGCGATGCAGATCAACTATATGCAGGCGCTTGCCACGCACGATATCATCTTTGCGCTGGGGCCGGCAGGTACGGGTAAAACCTATGTCGCGGTGGCTCAAGCCGTCAGCCAGTTGATGAGCGGCAGCGTCCAGCGCCTGATTCTCTCGCGTCCAGCGGTGGAAGCGGGCGAGCGGCTGGGCTTCCTGCCGGGCGACATGAAGGAAAAGGTCGATCCCTACCTGCGCCCGCTCTACGATGCATTATACGACTGCATGCCGCCGGAACAGGTGGAACGGCGCATGGCCAGCGGCGAGATCGAAGTCGCCCCCATTGCCTTCATGCGCGGGCGCACGCTGGCCGATGCCTTCGTGATCCTGGACGAAGCGCAGAACACCACGCCCTCGCAGATGAAAATGTTCCTCACCCGGTTCGGCCAGAACAGCCGCATGGTCGTCTGCGGCGACCCCCGCCAGGTCGATATCCCCGGCGGCGATGCCCAAAGCGGGCTGCGCGATGCCGTGCAGCGGCTGGAAGGCATCGAGGGCATCGCGGTAACTCGCTTCACCAGCGCTGACGTGGTGCGGCATCCGATCGTGGGACGGATTGTTGACGCGTATGAGGGCAAGGATAGTTAATCAAACACTGCGTCACCACCCCTTCACCCCCTCGCCTTCGGTCCTTGGGGATGCACAATTGATTTGGAAACGACAACGGGCAGGGCGCTCACCCTCGTCAAACCCGGCCCGTAAGCGAGATACATTTAGGGATTTTCGGACGTGTCACCGTAATTCCGTGCTTCTTCCTCCGCCGATTATCTTCCTCGGGTGTCGCTCATGAAAATCTCTGCACTTGAACAAGCTATTGGACGTTTGCATTTATGCCGCAGGGCTTTGGACAATTTGGAAGATACTAATCGCTCAATGAAGACAGCGATCGCCCATATGGCCGTTTTTCATACACACTGGCTCGACTTCCTTGTTCAATGGAAGGGAACTTACATGAAAGTGCAACAAGCTGCAAAGGACACCCCACAAGAAATCCAATGGTTCGGAGATCTTAACAACGAGCGCCGAAGCGACCATCTTCTTCGTTGGCTCTATGAGGCCCGTAATGATGGAGAACACGGCGGTAATCCATCGGTAAAACATTCTGCGGATACATATCGTCTTGTTGGGCCTGGTCCTGATGGCCCAACCGAACTGAGTATCCGGGTAGCAGCTGGGGGCGGCTTCGAGGCGGTGAGTTCTGACGGAAGGATATTTCCCAATGCGATGGTTTTCGAGCCAGGCGCTTTGGCCGTTCAAGAAGTCACGGAGAGGGACAGAAATAGAAAGGTACCACCCCCGGCTAGCCACCTGGGCAAACCAATCGATCCGAAACCCCTTACCTGCGCGCAGTTGGGGTATCATTGGATTGCGGAAGTGGTGCAAATTGCCAACGCGATGAGCAGGCCCTAAGGCTTGTGCAATTACACAATTACGGCGGTGACGAGTCCGAAAAGCCCTAATTGACAGGGCGCGCACGGTTTGGAGAGGTTGAGGATATCACCTGCGGCTTGCCACTACTGCAATAGACGCAGCACGGAGAGGGGAGATAACCCTTTTTACAAAATTCTTTGCGGCGAAGCACCACTTCGCGAATTCGCGCACCAAAAAATGTCGGGGAGCCCGAGGGGTTTGCCCCTCGGACCTACCCTTCAAATCCCCGCAATAGCCTGATCGACCAGCGCGCTGTCCGCCTGCGCTGTGTGATGCGCTGCGATCAACCCGCGTGCAGCCGAGGTTGCCGCTTCCGCCGCAATCGCTCGCACGACCGCAATCGCACCCAGTTCGGCGGCTTCGATCTTGTCGGTGGCCATTTTCTCGCGGCGACCGATCATCGCGGCGGTATCGGTTTCTGCCTTCGCCACGATAGCATTGGCTTCGTGACGGGCGTGATCGAGCATGGCGGCGGCGTCTTTTTCGGCACCGGCGATCTTGGCTGCATATTCCTGGCGCAACGCTTCGGCTTCGACGCGCAGCGATTTGGCTTCTTCGAGTTGTTCGCGGATTTCGGCGATGCCCGCGTCCAGCCCGGAGGTCAGCATTTTGGGCACTTTGAGATACAGGGCGATCGCGATCAGCACGGCCATCGACAAGGCGACCCACATCGGCGGCGTCAGGCCCAGCGAACTGGGTTCGGCGGCCTCGTGCACCGCACCGGCGGATAACAGGATCAGGCTGGCGGCATCAGCCATGGAGCACCTCCTTGACGGCGGACCGGGCAGCGCCCGCATCCACAGTAATTCCCGCGATGCGGGCGACGATTTCGCTGGCGGCTTCGCTGGCTACGGCTTCGATTTCTGCCAGCGCACTGCTGCGCGCGGCGGCGATGCGGGCATCGGCTTGCGCGACGCGGGCATCGATCACCTTGCCAGCGGCGGCCAGGCGGCTTTCAGTGTCTTTGGCGGCGCCGACCTTGGCCTTGGCGATCAGGGCATGCGCTTCGCCGCGTTGGCGGATGTTTTCGGCATTCCATGCCTGTTCGGCGGCGTCGGAGGCCTTGCGTGCTGCTTCTGCCGCTGCAAGGTCGCTGACGATCTGCCGTTCACGCGCGTCCACCGTGGCCATCACCTTGGGCACCATGCGGCTGCCAATGTAAAAAAAGGTGAAGCCGAAAAAGATGACCAACCAGAATATCTGGCTGGCGTAAGTTTCGGCTAGCTGCGCGATCTGAGGCATTTTCGGTCCGCTCTGGTCGGTGGCACTGAAGCAGGATCAGTTCCGGTTCGTGCTGAACGGGTCGGAGGGCTAACTTTCTTTCTTGGGAATTCAAGAAAGAAGCCAGCCCTGCGACACACTCAGGATAGAAGAAGCGGGGCAGCCGGCGCGCGATCTGCGCTTGCTGGTGTGACAGCAAACACTCGCTCGCCGCTTCCCCAATTCTTAGTTGGCGCTAATCTTCACTTGGCAACGAAGATCAGGATCATCGAGACGACGAACGACAGCAGGCCAAGAAGTTCTGCGGCGGCGAAGCCGATGAACAAACGCCCTTGCTGGCCATCAGCCGCGCCGGGGTTGCGCAGCGCGCCCTCCAGGAACGAACCGAAGACGTTGCCCACGCCGATCGCGGCCATGCCGGCACCGATAGCAGCGAGACCGGCGCCAATGAGCTTTGCGCTTGCAGGTTCCATTTCAAAAACTCCTCTTAAAAGTCAGATAGTAGTGTAAAATCAGTGAAGATTCTCGGCATCGTTGAGATACAACGAGGTCAACAGTGCGAAGACATAGGCCTGGATGCCCGCGACCAGAATTTCCAGCGCGCAGATGGCGATCATCAACAGGAAACTGGGGATGCCGACAACGGTCCCCCACAGGACACCGGACCCGGTGCTGGTGATGACAAAACTGGACAACACCTCCAGCAGCACGTGGCCAGCCATCATGGCGACGAACAATCGCAGCGCCAGGCTGAACGGACGTACCAGAAACGAAATCAATTCGACCACCGGGATCAGCCACATCAGCCAGATCGGCGTGCCATGCGGCACGAACAGCGAGAAGAAGTGGAAGCCGTGTTTGTAAAAACCCACCACCAGTACGATTGAAAACGACATGATCGCCAGCACGCCGGTCACGCTGAAATGGCTGGTGACGGTAAACGGCTGCGCGTGCTCACCCAACAGACCCAGCGGCAACAGCCCCAGAACGTTGGAAAACAGGATAAACATGAATAGCGAAAAGATGTACGGCACATATTTGCGCCCCGCCGGGCCGACGTTGGCGGCCAGCAGATTATCGACAAAGCCGGTCATGCTTTCGACCGCCATCTGCCAGCGACCGGGCACCAGTTGGTGCTTCATGCCGCCAAATACAAAAATCCACAGCGCAAACACGGCGATTGCCATCCACAGCGCGGAATTGGTGAACGCAATGTTATGACCCAACAATTGCCAGTGATCGGTGCCGAACATCGGCGCGATCGTGAACTGGTGCATCGGATCGACATTTCCCGCTTCGGCTGCCACGCGTTCTGCCTCTTGAATGCTTCAACATACACAACAGCGCCCGTCTTGCCCCGTCCGGGGGATCAATCAGGGCGCCGGTTCGAAATCCGGATTATGTTCCTGAAGGCAGCGACGATGCCCAGCATCATGACCACCAACAGACCCCAGGGCGACGTTCCGGCGAAGTGGTCGATGACCCATCCGATCAGTGCGCCGCCGCCGATTCCCCCCAGCAATTCGGCCAATACGCGGTTACCCAACTGGTAACTGGCATTGGCCTCCACGCCCTTGGCCGGTTTGGCCCGCTGGTCTTCGCGCTCTCTGGCGGCCTGTAGCCGCGTGTCGAGCGCGCCTGCCCGCGCGTCTTCGCCGATGGGTTCCTCTGCAGGTTGCTGGTCGATCATGCGGTTATCCTTTGACACAAGGTTAACATGGACGAAAGCACCCCGCCTTGGGCGCCGCCCCCATAAGCGGGGGGTTTGCCCAAGTCAACCGGGGCGGTCCATGCCAGAATTGGGCATGCAGTACTCCGTCGGGCCAAAGCCGCTTGCGCTTGCAGCACAGGAAAGGCAAAACATGGCGTGGCAAACGGTCATCTGTTCGAAACCGAGGATGCCGGCACCCGTGCAGCAGCTGGCGGCGCGAAGGTCGCGGGCCACGACGCCTCGGGACACCGCGCGCGACTGCGCAAACGCCTGCTCGAGGGCGGGGCGGATGCGCTGGCTGATCATGAAGTCATCGAATATCTGCTGATGACCGCAATCCCGCGCCGCGATACCAAGCCGATCGCGCGGACCCTGTTGCAGCAATTCGGTACGCTGGCGGGGGTATTCAACGCCGACCCGGCGGCGCTGGCCCGGCACCCCGGCATGGGCGAAACCAGCGCGGCGGCATTGCGCATCGTGGCGCTGGCGGCGCGGCGGCTGGCGCGCACCCAGGCCACCACGCAGCCGATGCTGAGCAGTTGGCAGGCACTGATCGATTATCTGACCATCGACATGGCGCATCTGACCGTGGAGCGGGTGCGGGTGCTGTATCTCGACACCAAAAATCGCCTGATTCGCGATGAACACGTCACCGACGGGTCGATCGACGAGGCAGCGATCCATCCGCGCGAAGTCATCCGTCGTGCGCTCGACCTGGGCGCGACCGCCATCATCATCGTCCACAATCACCCCTCCGGATCGCCCGAACCCAGCCGCGCCGACATCCAGATCACCAACCGTATCGCCGAGGCCGGGCGGCTGCTGGGCATCACCGTCCACGATCACGTCATCATCGGACGCGAGGGGCATGTCTCGCTGAAGGCCAAGGGCCTGATCTGATGTGCGTGGCCGCATTTGCGTGGGACGCGCATCCGCGCTGGCGGCTGGTCGCGGCGGCCAATCGCGACGAATATCATGACCGCCCCGCCGCGCCGCTGCAGGTGTGGCAGGATGGCAGCGGCATCATTGCCGGGCGCGACCTGCGCTCGGGCGGGACGTGGCTGGGGGTGCATCCGCAGGGGCGCTGCGTGCTGGTCACCAATTACCGCGTGCCCGGCTATCCCCAACCCGGTCGACCCTCGCGCGGGGGGCTGGTCACCGCCCTGCTGGGGGCTGCCGGCGCGATTGGACCCGACCCGCTACGGATCGCCACCGCGCAATATAATCCGTTCAACCTGTTCTGTGCCAATATCGACAGCGCGCACATCCTGACCAACCAGCCCGCCGACATTCGGCTGGCAGTTTCCCCCGGCGTTCACGGCCTGTCGAACGGCGGTTATGATGACCCGTGGCCCAAGACCGTGCAGCTGCGGCGCGCGGTGGCAGACTGGCTGGCGAGCGGCGCAGACGATGTATCAGCGCTGTTCCCCGCCCTGGCTGACGCCACTCCGCTGGCCGCCACCGCCAACGAAGGCCCGTCGCCCGAAGCGCGCTTTTCCTCGGTCTTCAACCGTGACCCGATCTACGGCACGCGCTGTTCTACCGTAGTGGCAATCGACCGCGACGGGCGCGGCACGATCATCGAACGCAGTTTCGACACCGCAGGCGACCCGAACGGCGAGGTCGCGATAGACTTCGGCTAAATCCTTGCCATCGCTGCGCCCTCCCCCTAGCGCGCCGGTAAATCCTGCAAGGAGTTGCTCATGGTTCCCCGTTACGCTCGTCCCGCGATGACCGCGATCTGGGAGCCAGAGGCGCGTTATCGCATCTGGTTCGAGATAGAAGCGCATGCCACCGACAAATTGGGCGAACTGGGCGTCGTCCCGGTGTCGGCGGGCAAGGCGCTGTGGGACTGGTGGGCGACCAACCCCACCATCGACGTCGCCGCGATTGACGCGATCGAGGCAGTGACCAAACACGACGTCATCGCCTTCCTGACGTGGGTGGCCGACCGCGTCGGGGAACATTCCGGCGGAGATCTGGCGCGCTTCATGCATCAGGGCATGACCAGTTCGGACGTGCTGGACACCACGCTCAACCTGCAACTGGTCAACGCCGCCGATCTGCTGCTCGCCGACCTTGACGCGCTGCTTGGCGCGATCAAGCGCCGCGCGCTGGAACATAAATACACCCCCACCATCGGCCGCAGCCACGGCATCCATGCCGAACCGACCACCTTCGGGATCAAGCTGGCGCAGGCCCATGCCGAATTTAGCCGCTGCCGCGCGCGGCTGGTCAATGCCCGCGCCGAAGTCGCCACCTGCGCGATTTCGGGCGCGGTCGGCACCTTTGCCAATATCGATCCGGCGGTGGAGGAATATGTCGCGGACAAACTGGGCCTGGCGGTCGAGCCAGTCTCTACCCAGGTCATTCCCCGCGACCGCCACGCCATGTTCTTTGCCGTGCTGGGGGTGATCGCCAGCAGCATCGAGCGCGTCGCCACCGAAATACGCCACCTGCAACGCACCGAAGTGCTGGAGGCCGAGGAATATTTCGCCCCCGGTCAAAAGGGCAGCTCGGCCATGCCGCATAAACGCAACCCGGTGCTGACCGAAAACCTGACCGGGCTGGCCCGCGTCGTCCGCGCCGCCGTGATGCCGGCGATGGAAAACGTCGCGCTATGGCACGAACGCGACATTTCGCATTCGTCGGTGGAACGCTTTATCGGCCCAGACGCGACGATCACGCTGGATTTCGCACTGGCGCGGTTGACCGGGGTGATCGACAAGCTGCTGATCTACCCCGAGCGTATGCAGAAGAACCTGGATCGCATGGGCGGCCTGGTCCATTCTCAGCGCGTGCTACTGGCGCTGACGCAGGCGGGCATCAGCCGGGAAGACAGCTATCGGCTGGTGCAGCGCAATGCGATGAAGGTGTGGGAATCGGACGGCGCGCTGTCGTTGCTGGAATTATTGCAGGGCGACCCGGAGGTATCAGCGCATATCCCGGCTGCGGTGTTGGCGGAGAGCTTTGACCTCGATTACCACTTTGCGCAGGTGGACCGGATTTTTGAGCGGGTTTTTGGAGTGTGAACGAGCCATACTCTGGGCAGATCAACGAAAAGCTTGGACCGAAGGAGTTGTTGACAGCCATTGGTTTGGTAATCACCGCCTTTAACCTTTACGAAATAATCTCATTTCGCCTTATCAGCCTTATGATTACTTAGCCTGTAGCAATCCAGCCTTCTGCTCCCCTCCCGCTTGCGGGAGGGGTTGGGGGTGGGCACTTGTTCGCTTGAAAGGTGCGCGGTTGGTCGGCGCTTCAAGAGGTTTTCGTTCTTCGGTCCTGAGTGAGCATAGGGATCGCGCCGCAGAAAGGTTCCCACCCCCGACCCCTCCCGCAAGCGGGCGGGGAGATAGGGGGGGGGCGCCGGGTCTATTTCGGTCTCGCGCAGGCTCTGGGGTAGCACGATTTTACAGGCTTTTTTTGCTCGGGGACAGCTTGACTAATGCTACGCTAATCGTCTGCAAGACACCTTGCAGATTGTCCATCACATCGGTGTTGTTGAACCTGAGGACGGTAAAGCCTTGGGTGGTCAGAAATTGATCGCGGCGCGTGTCATATTCAAAGCGGGCATCGTGCGAATTGCCATCCAGTTCGACAACGAGTTTCGCCGTTCGACACAGGAAGTCGGCGAAATAGGGGCCTATCGGCATTTGGCGGCTGAATTTGAAGCCGCTCAGCTGTCCTCGGCTGAGTGCACGCCACAGGCGCCGTTCGGCGGGGGATGGCTGGTTGCGCAATTCGCGGGCGCGTGGCGTGTTGCGCGGAAGAAAGCCCCCACCCCTAGCCCCTACCGCAAGCGGTAGAGGAGAAGACGTTGGATCCGTCATGCTGCGCTCTCCTCCGATGTTCGAAACAGGAGCCACGCTATGATCAACCTTCGGCAAGCGATAGCCAATCAAATATTTTAACTCTTCGGCCCGCCCCGCTCACCCAAGAACCGAACGACTACCCCCGGCTTCACCCCATGCGCCAGCGCCACTGCATCCCAGTTGGTCAGGCGGACGCAGCCGTGGCTGGCGGTTTTGCCAATCTTGTCGGGCTCCGGGGTGCCGTGGATGCCGTAGCTGGGGGCGTTCAGGTCGATCCAGACGGCGCCGACGGGATTGTTGGGGCCGGGCTTTATCACCAGCTTGCCGGCGGAACGCGGGCCCCAGGCCAGTTTGGTGGGATCATAGGTATAATCCGGATGCCACGCCACCCCGACGACCTTGTGGATGCCGCTGGGCGACGGGCGCTCGGTCGAGCCGACGGTGGCGGGGTAAAAGGCGATCAGCCGGTCGTCCTTGTCATAGGCGCGCGCCGACGCGTCCGATTTGGCGATGTCGATCCGCGCCACATCGCCCTTGGCAAAGTCGGGCGGCGCATCGTCGACGATGACGACCTGCGCGCCCGCCTTGGCCAAATCCACGCCGGGGTTAAGCGCCTTCAACAACGCCTGACTCATGTGGAACCGCTCCGCCAGCGCTTCCACCGGGTTGGTGAACTGCGGCCCGTCGGGCAAGGCGGCCAGCCTGACGAAATCCTCGCCGACATCGGCGGCGAACGGCCCGGCCACATCGGCGGCGGTGATGATATAGACCCGTGCCGCCGGTTGCCCGGCTGCGCCCGCCAGTGCCTGCCAGGTCGGGCCGTCGATGGTGCCGCTGGCGGGCAGATCGTGCGCCGTCTGGAACGCGGCGACGGCATGGGCGAAATTGGTGCCGAATTGCCCGTCAACCACGCCCGGCGAAAATCGCGCCCGCGCCAGCAACACCTCTGCGCGAATGATGAACGGGTCGGGCGGTGTCTCGGCCAGCGGTGCAGCGTGGTCGGCAGGGCTGGCCGGCGCACTCGGCGCGGCAGGAATTGCACCCGGCGCGGCCTGGTTGATCATGGTCAGCATGGCTGGGGTGGGCCCGCCCGCAGCATGTGTGCCCGGCGCAATTTGGGCAGCGGTATTGCCCGATGCTCCCTTGGCCTTTTTGTCGTCCGGTGATTTGTGGGAAGTTTCCACGATGCAGCCGGAGATAATCATGAACAGCGGCAGCAGAATAAGCGCAGGACGCATAGTGTTCCAATCGTTTTCAACCCGAACAACGCACCATGCCTTTGGTTCCACGAGGAACCGCCCGCGCGTGCTTCCCTTCCGCACCAATCCCGCCTAGCATGTCGGCCAGCCGGAGCGGGGAGGAGAAATCGCCATGCAAATCATCCGTACGATTGTCTGGATCGCGATTACCGCCGCGCTGGTCGCGTTCATGGCGATGAACTGGGGTCAGGCGCCGGTGAATTTCTGGCCGCTGGAAAATGGCGCTTACCTGCATCTGCAATGGCCGGTGGGGTTGATCGCCGTATTCTTCTTTCTGGTGGGTGTTTTGCCGACGTGGCTGCTGTCAAAGGCGGGGCGCTGGCGGATGAACCGGCGGATGTTTGCGCTGGAGAATTCAGTGCGCGCGATCATCCCAACGACGCCGCATGCCGTCAGCGAGACGGATTTGAACCACACTACCGCGACCGGGACCAATCCCGGCGACTTCAGAGAAGACTGACATGCATCACAATCCTTTGTACCTGGCGCTGGATCTGCCGCGCCTCGACGCTGCCGAGGCGCTGGCGCGCAAGGTCAAGTCGCATGTCGGCGGGCTCAAGCTGGGTCTGGAATTCTTCTGCGCGCATGGTCATCACGGTGTCCATGAGATTGCCAAGGTCGGATTACCCCTGTTTCTCGACCTGAAACTGCACGACATCCCCAACACCGTGGCTGCCGCGATGCAGGCGATCCATGTGTTGCAGCCCAGCATCGTCACCGTCCACGCCGCCGGTGGCCGCATGATGATGGAAGACGCCAAGGCGGCGGCGGGCGAACATTGCAAGGTGGTGGCGGTGACCGTGCTGACCAGCCTCGACGAAGGCGATCTGGCCGCCACCGGCATTGCCGGCACCCCCTACGATCAGGCGCTGCGGCTGGCGGAACTGGCGCATGCGGCAGGACTGGACGGTATCGTCTGTTCCGGCCACGAAGTTGGCGCGGTGCGCCGCCAGTGGAAGGACGGCTGTTTCATCGTGCCCGGGCTGCGCCTTGGCGGGGGCAGTGGCGGGGGCAACGGAAAGGTCAACGGCGACCAAAAACGCACAGTTACCCCGCGTGAGGCGCGCGATGCCGGCGCCAGCGTGCTGGTGATCGGCCGCCCGATCAGCCGGGCCGAAGACCCCGTCGCCGCCGCGCGCGCAATCGAGGCGACGCTGTAACGCCTGATCATGGAGAGCCCCGAAATGAAAATCGTTGCCATATCGCTATCGCTGCTTGCCGCGCTCACCACAGCCCCCGCGTTCGCCAGTGACGGCACCAGCATCGCGCCCGGCGATACACAGCTGACCATCACCGCCGATGGCAAGTCCACTCGCACCCCCGATATTGTCAATTTTACCGCCGGGATCACCACTGTCGGCCAGACCGCCAGCGCGGCAATGGTCGCCAATGCCGCCGCGATGACGCGCGTGATCGCTGCGCTGAAAACAGCCGGTGTGGCCGATCGCGACGTGCAGACCGCCAATCTGTCGCTCAATCCGGTGTTCGACAATGGCGTGCGCAGCGATACGACCCAGCCCCGCATTACCGGCTATCAGGCCACCAATACTGTTTCGGTGCGTGCGCGCGTTGTCAGTGAAACGGGTCGCGTGATCGATACCCTGGTCAGCGCCGGGGCCAACGAAGTCAACGGGCCGAGTTTTGAACTGGACCACCCCGAAGCCGCGCTCGACGAAGCGCGCGTCAGCGCCATGGCCAACGCCCGCAGCCGGGCCGAACTGTATGCCCGCGCGACCGGGCTGAAAGTGCTGCGCATCGTGTCGATCAGCGAGAGCGGCGGGTATTCGCCGCAACCGATGGTGTTCATGGCGCGCAGGACGATGGCCCAATCCACCCCCGTGGCCGCAGGCGAAGTCGCGCTGAATGTGAACGTCACCGTGCAATTCGAACTGGCACCGCGCTAGCGCCGGTGCAGTAATCGAGCTAGGGGCGCCGATATGCCCACTGCCATCAAGATTTGCGGCCTGACCACGGCGTCCGCGCTCGACGCCGCGATCATGGCGCGCGCGGATTACGCCGGCTTCGTGTTCCATCCCGCATCGCCGCGCCACCTCGACCTGAACGCGGCCGCCGCATTGGCCGAGCGCGCCGAAGGCCGCATCGCCCGCGTCGGGCTGTTCGTCGATGCGACAAACGAAGCCATCAACGCGGCCATCGCGGCGGCGCGGCTCGATGTGCTGCAACTTCACGGCCAGGAAAGCCCGGACATGGTCGGCCAGCTCAAGGCGCGCTTCGGTCTGCCGGTGTGGAAAGCGATCCCCGTGGCCAGCCGCGACGACGTTGCCCGCGCTGCCGCTTACGACGCCGCCGACCTCATCCTGTTTGACGCAAAGACGCCAAAAGGCACGTTGCCCGGTGGCATGGGGCTGGCCTTTGACTGGGCGCTGCTGCTGGGCTGGAAAGGCATGGCGTGGGGGCTTGCCGGGGGCTTGACGCCGGTCAACGTGGCCGACGCGATCCGGCAAACCAAGGCGCCATTGGTCGATACCTCGTCGGGCGTGGAAACGTCGCCGGGGGTCAAGGATGCAGGGCTGATACGGGCGTTTTGTCTGGCGGCCAGCGGCTAGACGCTGCGCCAGCAACGCGCGCGGACTGGACTTGGACGGCCATCTCTGTCAAGCGCGCGCGTATGACCTCTCCGCTTTCAGCCGCCCCCACCGCAAATTCCTTTCGCAACCAGCCCGACGAACGCGGCCATTTCGGTCAATTTGGCGGCCGCTATGTCGCGGAAACGCTGATGCCATTGGTCCTCGAGCTGGAGCGTGAATATATCCGCGCCAAGGCCGATCCCGCTTTTGCCGCCGAGTTCGACGATCTGCTCGAACATTACGTCGGACGGCCCAGCCCGCTCTATTTCGCCCCCCGGCTGACAGCAGAACTGGGCGGCGCCCAAGTCTGGTTCAAGCGCGACGAACTCAACCATACCGGCGCGCACAAGATCAACAATTGCGTCGGCCAGATCCTGCTGGCGATCCGCATGGGCAAGACGCGGATCATTGCCGAAACCGGCGCCGGCCAGCATGGCGTCGCCACCGCCACGGTCTGCGCGCGCTTCGGCCTGCCTTGCGTGATCTACATGGGCGCCAAGGACGTCGAGCGGCAGGCACCCAACGTGTTCCGGATGAAGCTGCTGGGTGCCGAAGTGGTGCCGGTCAACAGCGGCGCCGCCACGCTGAAAGACGCGATGAACGATGCGATGCGCGACTGGGTCGCCAATGTGCACGACACCTTTTACATTATCGGCACCGCCGCCGGCCCGCATCCCTATCCCGAGATGGTCCGCGATTTCCAGAGTGTCATTGGCAAAGAGGCACGCGTGCAAATGCTGGCGCGCACTGGCCGCCTGCCCGACCTGCTGGTCGCGGCAATTGGCGGTGGCAGCAACGCCATCGGCCTGTTCCACCCGTTTCTCGACGACCCCAGCGTCCGGATGCTCGGCGTGGAAGCAGCGGGCCACGGCCTCGACAAGCAGCACGCCGCTAGCCTCGCGGGCGGTCGCCCCGGCATTTTGCATGGCAACAAGACCTATCTGTTGCAGGACGATGACGGCCAGATCACCGAGGCCCATTCGATCAGCGCCGGGCTCGATTATCCCGGCATCGGCCCCGAACATAGCTGGCTCAAGGACATCGGCCGCGTCGATTACACCAGCGTCACGGATATCGAGGCGCTGGACGGATTTCAGCTGCTGTGCCGCACCGAGGGCATCATCCCCGCACTGGAACCCGCGCACGCCATCGCCGCCGTGGCGAAAATCGCCCCGACCATGGGCAAGGACGAAATTATCCTGGCGAACCTGTGCGGGCGCGGCGACAAGGATATCTTCACCGTCGCCGAAGCGCTCGGAACGCAGATATGAACCGTCTGGCCACCGCCTTCGCGCGTCAGACGGATGGGGCACGTCGCCCCGCGCTGATCACCTTCGTCACCGCAGGCGATCCCCACCCCGGCGCGACGCCGGCGATCCTCGACGCGCTGGTCGCGGGCGGGGCCGATATTATCGAACTGGGCATGCCCTTCACCGATCCGATGGCCGATGGCCCGGCGATTCAGGCGGCAAACCTGCGCGCACTGGCGGCGCATACGACCACCGCCGACATCTTCCGCATCGCCGCTGATTTTCGCTCGCGTCATGATTTGCCGCTGGTGCTGATGGGCTATGCCAACCCGATGATTTCACGCGGGGCCGACTGGTTCGCGGCAGAATGCGCCAAGGCCGGGGTGGACGGCGTGATCTGCGTCGACATCCCGCCCGAGGAAGACGGCGAGCTTGGCCCGGCGTTGCGCGCTGCCGGGGTCGCGCTGATCCGGTTGGCCACGCCCACCAGCGATGCCGCCCGCCTGCCCACGATCCTCGATGGCTCCTCGGGCTTTGTCTATTACGTGTCGGTCGCCGGCATCACCGGCAAACAGCAAGCCGGGCAGGACTCGATCGATGCTGCGGTGGCATTGCTGCGCAGCGCGACAGATTTGCCGATCGCGGTAGGCTTCGGCGTGCGCAGTCCCGAACAGGCTGCGGCGATCGCCAAAGTCGCGGATGGTGTGGTGGTCGGTTCGGCACTGGTCGAGGTGGTTGCCGAGCATGGCGAAAACGCCGCCGAGGCGGTACGGGCGCTGACCAGGACGCTGGCCAACGCCGTGCATGGCATGCGGTAGGCACCAGGACGAGGGAAAGGCAGCCCTTCGACATGCTCAGAGACCCGAAGAAAAAGTAATCAAGGCCATCGCCGTGAAGGATTTTGCCATCTCGGATGACCCGGCGGTGCAGGCCCAGCTTGACCGACTAGGCAATCTGACCTTGCCGCAGGGTCGTTTTGGGTTGGAAACGATTCATGCCATGCTGGCGCGGCTGGGCGATCCGCAGCACCATCTGCCCCCGGTTTTCCACGTCGCCGGGACCAATGGCAAAGGCTCGACCTGCGCCTTTTTGCGGGCGATGCTGGAGGCGCAAGGGCTGACCGTGCACACCGCGACCAAGCCGCATCTGGTCCGCTATAACGAACGTATTCGCGTCGCCGGAAAGTTGATCGACGACGACTGGCTCGCTGCGCTGTTGTGCGAAGTGCTCGACAGTAGCGAAGACCTGCACCCCAGTTTCTTCGAAGTCACCGCCGCCGCCACCTTGCTGGCATTTGCGCGAATACCGGCAGACGCCTGCGTGATCGAGGTCGGGTTGGGCGGCCGGTTGGACGCCACCAATGTCTTTGCGGCGCCCGCCGTTTGCGGCATTGCTTCGCTGGGCATCGACCATGAAGGCTTTTTGCTGCGGCCCGAAGTCGGCACGCCCGACGAACCGCTGGCCCGCATCGCCTTTGAAAAAGCCAGCATCGCCCGCCCCGGCAGGCCGCTGGTGACGCAGCCCTATCCCGCATGCGCCGAGGCCGAAGTCGCACGGATCGCGCAGGCCGTCGGCGCGCGCCTTATCCGCCGGGGCTGCGACTGGTGGGCGCAAGCCACCGAAACCGGCATTGCTTACCGCGACGCCATGGGATCGCTGACATTGCCGCTGCCGGCGCTGGCCGGGGCGCATCAGGCCGACAATGCTGCGTTGGCGGTTGCCATGCTTCGCCACCAAAGCGCAGTCTTGGTTTCCCCCGAAGCGATGGCCAGCGGCATCTGCGCGGCGCGCTGGCCTGCCCGGCTGCAACGCTTGTCGCCCGGCCCGCTCACCGCGCTGGTGCCGGGCCGCGTCATCTGGCTGGACGGGGCGCATAATGCCGATGCCGCTGCCGCGCTGGCCACTGCGATGGCTGATCAGGCCCCCTTCGCGCTGGTCTTCGCACTGATGGCCAACCGCCGCCTGGACGACGTGCTGGGCGCGCTGGCGCCGCTGGTGGCCGAGGCGCACATCGTGCCCATTCCCGGCCATGCCCACCACGACCCCCGCGCCGTCGCCGCCTTCGCCACACCGAATTTGATCCGCCGATGCACGACCGCCGCCGACATTCCCGACGCGCTGCGCCAGATTGCTACACATGCCGGTGGGCCGCAAACGGTGTTGATCGCGGGATCGTTGTATCTGGCGGGAGAAGCGCTAAAGTTGAATTTGGAAGTGCCGGATTAGCGACACTGGAACATGATGCGATAACAATAAATCGCATCATGTTCCAAAAGTCTTTGTTTTCTTGTTATTCAATACGAAAAACCGGCGCCCGCTTTATCGCATCATGCTCCAGTCAAATCAGTTCTTGCTCGTGACTCGCTCACCAAATTCAGAGAAGATTACTGCGTAGCTTCCGGCGCTGTCGGAGGAATCCGATTGGGTTATTTCGCCGGCAGCGACAGCTTGGCCGAAACTGGCCAGGGTAGCGCCGATGTCGTCGGTTTCGATGTCATAAACGGCCAGGTAATTATGCTCATCGCCGTTCTGCAGCACCGCTGCCTGCTTGAAGCGCTGGGCGCCCTGAATTCCGGGCAGCGCGCAAACCTCAGGCAGGTGAACGTTCTGATACCAGACGTTGTATTCATCTTCGCAGCCGGCATTCGGCTTGGTCAGGGCGATCAGCTTGAACTTGGGCATTGCGGTTGTTCCTCAAAACGATAGCACCAGTATTGGTTTGCCACGGCATCATGCGAAACAATTGCTACCGGCTTTCGGCTCGGTGCGTCAATCAATATAGCCCATAACTGTACTCACCTCGTAAATCCCGCCAATTTCTGTGATGCTGCACAGCTTTCAGGTGGTGCCCGCTTTACAGTTTCATGGGCATGGTTGCGAGGACACGCTTTCTTGCTAGGGATAGTGCATGGGCCCCCTCACCTCCGCCCGCTCGCGCGCTGACCAGCCCACACGTAAGCAGGGGCGGGGGCTCCTGTCTGGCGCCCGCCCTCGATAATCCCCACGATAAGGGAAATTCTGCATGACCCCGTCTGACCGTCCCCGCCGCAGCGCGCTGTATCTGCCGGCCTCGAACGCCAAGGCCATCGCCAAGGCCCGCACCCTGCCCGCCGATATCGTCATCCTCGACCTGGAGGATGCAGTGGCCCCGGAAATGAAGGCAGAGGCGCGCGAAGCTGCGGTTGCCGCCGTCCGCGAAGGCGGCTTTGGAGAACGCGAGGTGGCGATCCGTGCAAATGGCCTCGACACGCCATGGGGCGAAGCGGATCTGGCCGCGATTGCCGGATCGGGGGCTGACGCGGTGCTGGTGCCGAAGGTATCTTCCTGCGCCGATGTCACGCGCTATGACGCTGCGCTGGGCGCAGCGCCCGCCGCGATGCAATTATGGACGATGATCGAAACCTGCGGATCGATTGCGCAACTCGACGCCATCGCCGCGATGACCGCAACTACGCGGCTGTCGCTGTGGATCATGGGCACTAATGATCTCGCCAAGGAAATGCGCGCGCGCCTTACCCCCGAACGGACGCCATTCCTGCCCCTGCTCAGCCTCGCCGTCTGTGCAGCGCGGGCGCACGGGATCGTCATTCTTGACGGCGTCTGCAACGAGTTTCGCGATATTGCTGCCTTTCGCACTGAGGCCGAGCAAGGGCTGCTGTTCGGGTTCGACGGCAAGTCGCTGATCCACCCCGACCAGATCGCGCCCTGCAACGCGGTGTTCTCCCCCAGCGAGGCAGAATTGAACTGGGCCGCCGGGGTCATCGCCGCCTTTGCCCTCCCCGAAAACGCGGGCAAGGGCGCGATTCGGGTGGACGGGAAGATGGTCGAACTGCTGCACCTCGATCAGGCGCGGCGGCTGATCGCCGTGGCCCAGCGGATCGCCGTTTAGGTTCTTCACGCCCCGCCCGCTGGCGGGGAACGAAGATGGTCAGCCCACTGCCCGGCGAGACTTGGAATTACTTGCACGATGTTGACCGTGGTGCGGGTACCGGGCGCGGCGGCGCATGGCATCGCAATCTATCAGCTCTAAACCCCCAGGAACCCCACCGTGTTGGTCTGCGGATCGTGTGAATCCGCTTTCCAGCGCACGGAGCCATAGGGTCGCCCCAGCCAGCGCCGGACGCGGCGTTCCCTGGACCGGTTAAAGCTGTCTGCCGCCGACTGAATATCAAGGTCGCCTTGGGTGTACCGGTCGCGCAACCGCAGATAGTCGCCCCATGTCGGGCAATGGTAACGCTCGGTCCACAGCGCCGGATTGGCGATATCGCGGGCGAACGACCAGTCGAACCCACCATTGCGCTGGCGTACTCTCTGCAATTGTATCGCCACTTCGTAAAAGGCGCGAGCCTGCTCTGGATCGACGTCGTATTCCAGCTCCACCACCACCGGGCCCGAGCGCATGGTCAGCGCCAGCGCCACTTGCGGCTCTGCGCCGATCCGCACCGAGCTTGTGTTGACTTCTTCTTCGCGTGGCAGAGGCAGCACCTTGCCCAGCAGCGACGTCGCCGCCACCACGCCGCTTGACAGCGCCAGCGCCGTGGCCACCCCATACTGCCCGGCAACAGTGCCCCAGAACCACGCGCCAAAAGCAATGCCGCCGGTCAGCGCCGAAGAATAAAGCGACAGCGCCCGCGCCGTCACCCAGCGCGGCGCGGTTAACTGCACGCTGATATTGAACAGCGATATTGTCTGCATATTGCCGATGCCGATGACCAGAAACGCCAGCACCGAGATCCATAGCGTGTGGCTGTTGGCCAGCACCAGCAGCGACGCCCCGGTCATCAGCGCAAACACCCGCACCAGTGCCTCATTGGAAAAGCGGCGACGCAGATCGGTCAGGCAAACAGCGCCCATCACCGCGCCGATGCCGGTCGCGCCCAGAATGATGCCATAGGTTGAGGCATTGCCGTGCAGCAGGTTCTTGGCGATCAGCGGCCCCAGCGCAGTATAAGTCGCGCTGGCCAGGCCGAACATCAGTGCCCGCAGCAAGACGATCCGGATCGGCGGCGAATGGCGGGCATAACGTGCGCCCGAAACGATCGCGCGCACGATTCGCTCGGGTGGCAGGCGCGACGGCGTATGTTTGCGCTGCCAGAAGAAAAAGGCGACCCACAGCGGGATGTAGAACGTCGCGTTGATGCCAAAGGCGGCCTTTGCCCCCACCGCCATGACGATCACGCCGCCCAGCGCCGGGCCGAAACTGCGCGCGATATTGTAGCTGATCGCGCCCAGGCTGATTGCTGCGGGAAGATGTTCGGGCGACACCTGTTCGCTGATCGAGGCCTGCCATGACGGGCTGTACAACGCCACGCCGGCGCCGATCAGCGTGCAAAAGCCCAAGAGCAGCCAGGGCGTCACTAGCCCCATTGCGGACAGAATTGTCAGTACCGTGCCGGCAGCGGCGGAAAACCCCAGCCCGGTGAGCGCGATGCGGCGGCGGTCGAACATGTCGGCCAGTGCCCCGGCCGGGACCGCGACCAGCATCAACGGCAGCATCAGTGCGGTCTGGACCAGCGCCACCATGCTGGGCGACGACGACATGCGCGTCATTTCCCATGCCGCGCCGACGCCAAGGATCAGCTGCCCGAAATTGGAAACGAGGCTGGATATCCAGATCCGCCGAAAAGTTGGCTCGGCAAGTGGCGCGAAGGTACCCACCCGGTCCGGCGCTGGCGTGTCTGCCTGCCGGGCGGCGCGCAATCCTAGCCCGCTATCGTTCATTGCCATTCCCCATGACGAGTAGCTCTGGGTGGCGACGCACGCCGCGTCAAGCCATCGTCGGCGAGCGATGCACGCCGCGTCGCGCTATCGCGGGCGCATATCAATCATTTGGGCTCAAGCGAGAATTGCCGCCGCCCGCACCCTAGCTGCGCATCGGAAAAGCGGCCGACGGGGCGCTGAAGATCAGGGAAACTCGCCCCCGTCCGCTTTCACAGGACGTTAGCGGCGGGCAGTTATTTCGCGCGCGCAGCCGCGGCACATTCAGCGCAGCAGATCGCTCTTGTTCTTGGCGGAAGTCAGCTTCCCGTTGACTTCGGTCAGCACGGTGGCCGGGACGGTGACCAGCCGGCCTTCCATGATCACTTGCACACAACCATCGGTGTTGACCCGATAGACGGGCGCGAGGATTTTGCCATCGGCACCGTAAACTATCTCGCCTTCAAAAACCTTCGTCGGCACCGCGTCTGCCGCATAGGTGACGACGGGAACAAGTGATAAAATAGCCAACGTCGCAATTACTGCGAGCGAGGAAAATTTGTTCATTAGGTATCTCTTTATCTGAACGATTTATTTCGCTCGATACATGGAACCTTAGGATAGTAATGTTTGAAATCGCGTCAATTGCTCTTTTTGCACGCGCGGGGGACTTGATTGCAACTGTCGCAAAAGCTGCGCCCACCAGACCCGCGTAAGGGCAAGGACTAGAGACAAAAATGATGGATAACGCGGCTTCCATGACATGGGCCGGGTCGCACTCGCCCCTGCGTCACACCTGCGTGCCCGCCGAAGCTGCAACCCTGTATCCCGACTTTGCCGCCAGCACGTCGATGGAGAGGCGTTATGAAGATGCCGCGGCGACCTTTGAACTGTTGTACGTCAAGCCGGGCAGCAATTCGCTTGCAAGCGATGGGAAATTGCTGGCCACCGGGGCTGCCAAGCCGCATCCGGGTTTGGCAACGCCCTCAGGCACGCACCCGCTCCAAGGTAAACAAAGTTCATGAACATCTCGCTCCTTCTGGAAATGGCCGCCGAAGCCGCTCCGGATCGGGTCGCCCTGGCCTGCGACGACAAGCGCTGGACCTATGCCGACCTGCTGGCGGCGGCGCGCGGCGCCTGTGAACTGATCAGGGAAAGTGGTTGCAGCCATGTCGCGCTGCTGGATGAAAGCAGCGTGGCGGCGGTGATCATGCTATTCGGCGCGGCATTGGCGGGGGTGCCTTATTGCCCGCTCAATTACCGGCTGGCCAATCAGGAACTTGGTGCCTTGCTGGGCCGAATCGCGCCGGCAATGATCGTCGGCGATAAACCGCGAATTATCCGGTTGGGGCCTGCTGGCGCTCGGATCGAGGCTGGGCACACCGTCTTTTCTCGCGCCGAATTCACGCAAAAGGTGCAGGAATTTACGCCCGCTGCTGCGGACCGCCGTGATTCAGGCGCTGATGATTCCGAAGCAATCGCCGTGCAACTGTTTACCAGCGGCACCACCGCCGCGCCCAAGGCAGCGATCCTGCGCCATTCCAACCTGCTGTCCTATATCCTGGGCACGGTCGAATTCGCGTCGGCTGGTGAAGCCGACGCCGCGCTGGTCTCAGTGCCACCTTACCACATCGCCGGCATTTCCTTGTTGCTGGGCTCGATCCATGCTCAGCGCCGGATCGTCATGCTGCCTGTCTTTACGCCCGAAACGTGGCTGAAACTGGCGGTAAGCGAACGGGTGACCAACGCCTTCGTCGTACCGACCATGCTGTCGCGGATCATTGCGGCACTGGCGCCGGGCGAGCATAAGAACCTGGGTGCCCTGCGCGCAGTATCATACGGCGGCGGCAAGATGCCGCTGGAACTGATCCGGAAGGCGCTGGAACTGATGCCCGACATCGATTTCACCAATTCCTATGGCTTGACCGAAACCAGTTCGACGGTGGCTCTGCTCGGGCCCGACGATCACCGCAAGGCGCACACCGCCGATGATCCCGGGGTGCGCGCCCGCCTCACCTCGGTCGGCAAGCCGCTGCCGACGATCGAACTGGAGATCCGCGATGCGCAAGGCTGCGTCCTGCCCTTCGGTCAGGCTGGCGAAATCCATGTGCGGGGCGATCAGGTGTCGGGCGAATACACAGAGCGCTGCGCGCGTGACGCCGACGGCTGGTTTCCCACGCGCGACGCCGGTTATCTTGACGAGCATGGCTATCTGTTCCTGTTGGGCCGCGCCGACGACGTCATCGTGCGCGGCGGCGAGAATATTTCGCCGGGCGCAATCGAGGATCTACTGCTGACTGACCCGGCGATTGTCGACGCCTGCGCGGTTGGCGTGCCCTGTGCGGAATGGGGCGAAGCGATCGGTATTGCCGTGGTGATTCGCGACGGCCATTCCTGCCCCCGCGAAGACGATCTGAGGCAATTGATCCGCAACCGCCTGCGCTCGAGCCGCGTGCCCCACCGGATCATGTTCGTGAAGGAACTGCCCTACAACGAAATGGGCAAGCTGTTGCGCCGCGAGGTCAGGACGCTGCTCGCCGGCTGAGCCAGCCATTTCGCTTGGTTGCGGGTCATCTCAGCGAATGGGCAGCGCTGTCTGTTCTGTTGCGGTCAGCGGCGCGATCGGCGCTCTGCGGCTCAGATTTGCCCGGATGCGGAGCAGCATGTCCATCAGCCGGTCACGATCAGGCTCTGCGATGCCGTCAAGCGCGATCTCGAAGGTTTCGTTGGCATAGGGCCGCAATTGGTCGAACAACGCGTTGCCTTTGGCGCTATTGAACAGGCGCCAGGCGCGACGATCGGCGGGGTCGGGCCGACGCTCGACCAGCTCTGCCTCCTGCAAACGATCGATCATCCGGCCCACCGTGATCGGCTCTACTTCCAGCAAATCCGCCAACCTGCCCTGATTGATGCCTTCATTGCGGATCAGCAGGCTGAGCACTTGCCACTGCGGCCGCGTCACCCCGATCTTGCGCGCGCGCTCGTCAAAACTGCGTCGCATCAACCGCGCCACCTGCGCCACCATGGTTCCGATATTTTCTTCCATCTTGAAGAATTAGTAGCAGTGCTGACTATATTCCAGCATAAATTTGACCGGCTCGGTATTCCGTGAGTCACCGCCGGTTCACCAGGTCAGTCGCATCGCCGCTGGCGTAGCTTCGCATCCTGTTTGCGCAATTGCGTAGGGCATTGCGTATTCGGGGTCGTCCAATTCCAGAGAAACACGATGCCCATAGTCAAATTCCGCGTCCACGACGACCGCCCGCCGCTATCGCCGATTCGCATCACTGTTCCCGGCTGGGCCGGCAGCCGGGACCCGCGCGCCGACGGCAGTCATGAACAGGCGTGGCATTGCATCCCGTTTTCGGAAAGCGCTCGCTACGGACTTGAGCTGCTGTACCCCTTCGACGAGGAATTGCGCGTCACGACCGTCGCTGGCCAGGTGCGGCTGGACGCCGATTGGGGCGAACCGCCCAGTTCGGGCCTGACCTGGCCGCCGTTCCGTATTTTCGGCGAGGACTTTTATTCCTACCAGCTATCGCTCGACCTGGAGGTGCCGCCAGGATGGGCTGTGCGGACCGAGCCGCATCCGCGCTATTTCACCGACCCGAGCAACGAAACCCCGCTGGCAGTGCCGGCGCTGATCCGCAGCGACTGGTGGCCGATGATGTTCTTCTGCATTTTCAAGGCGCCGCCGCCCGGCGTAACCCACGTGTTCCGCAAGGGCGAAGGCTTCATCTCGTTCATTGTCCTGCCCGCCGATCCCGACCTCGCGCTGCAACCGATGAGCGCCGAGGAGGCAGCGCAACGCGAAATGCGGGCCCGCCGTCTCGCCGCCAGCCGCGACAAGCTGGCTGAAGGAACACGCTGGCTGTCGGCGACCAATACCATCTTTGATGGCACCTATCGCAATCTGGCCCGAGCCGCCCGCGCAAAACAGAAAAATTCCGATCTCGAGGAGAAATAGGGGTTTTGGCGAGCCGATGAATACATGCTGCAAGCACCATTCAGGATGACGGAACCTGTCATGGCCCAAGCGCGTATAGCGCATACTTGTATCGTTTTGTCCGGCTGTCTCCAACAGCATGGCGGGCAAACTGGATCGGTATGCGGTCTGCAAGGAGAAACGTCATGAAACGATCAACTGCAATGCTGATTGGTGCAGCGACAGTGGCAATCGCCGCTGGCGTGGCAGCGTCCAGTCCGGCGATGGCCGATCCGATCCCGGTAGCAACAAGCTATGTCGATCTGTTGGAGCCTGTACCCAACGCAATGGAACGACTTGCCGTGGCCGACGCCAACCAGCCGCCCGCACGGATGGAATTGGCCCAATACGATCAGAACGGTGGCCGGGGTTACTATCACCACCACCATCACCACCATTATTATCACCATCATCATCGCAACCGCCACTGGTACCGGTCAAACGGCTATTACTGGTCTGGCGGCGGGTGGATGCTACGCCCCGAATATCACCACCACCACCACCACCATCATCACCATCACCATCAGGACGGGTATTGACAACCTGCCCGGCCGGCTCGCGCCGACCGGGCGTTTTTTGGGCAAATGACGCTGGATCAGCCCGGATCGCTCGACCTGAGCACGGTCATCGAAGTGGGGGGTAGCACAATCGGGCCATTGCTGAAAAAGCGGCGCGGCGGCTCGTTGCGGCTCGGATGCCCGGCGGAGCCCGCAGCCTGCCAGCGATAGCGGTCGGCGCCGTATTGGAACACCTCATAAGGGCCGTGCAGCACCGATGGCTCAACAGCTCCACGCCGCTTGACTTGCACGCCGATGGTGTGCGCGCGGACGGGGTCGCGATTAATCAACAGCACCGCCAGCCGGCCATCGGGCCGGCGCACGGGATAAGCGACGACCCAA